>JBJKPN010000201.1:0-3040 GCA_046706365.1 Candidatus Kryptoniota bacterium
ACGTGCTTGTGCCTATATATATGTTTCAGCGATACCAGGTTGTCGCGGCATCGAAGGTGCTCGGCGGGCTGTATTACACTTATGCCGTAAAAGGCGACGGTCAGGTCCCGACGGCAATGGTGCCGCCCGCGGAGCAGAGACGCGCTTTGACTTCGCTGCTCAACACGATAAAGCCGGACGTGCTCGTGCTGCCGGAGAACCTTCTCAAAATAATTCCCCCGCAGCCTGACGGTTACGGAAGAACTCGCGAGGATTTTCGGGGCAAGACTGGAGTTACGTTCGATGCGCTCGCACCGGCCGAGAGCGCGGCGGAGCTGACGGTAAGCCTCATATTGAATCCCGAACGCGACCAGAGACTGCTTGAATATCACGGCGAAAACGATGAATACCCCGGCCTTGATGAGGTTATAAACGATCTCGTAAATGCCACCTGGAAAGCCTCGCCGGCGAGAGGTTATTTGGCACAAGTTCAACGGACAGTCGACAACGTAGTTCTTAACGATCTAATGGAGCTGTCCATGAACCCTCACGCTTCGGAGCAGGTCAGGGCGATTGCATACTACAAGATTGACGGCCTGAAAGCCTGGATCGGTGCGCAGCTGAAAAATGTGAAGTCGACGAATTTGAAAGCACAGTACGTTTACGCTCTTTCGCAGATAAAACAGTTCCAGGAGAATCCCGGCAAGTTCAAGACTCCTGCACCGGTTGCTCTGCCGCCCGGAGACCCGATCGGGGAGTATTGAAGCAGAGGTCGGAATCAGTAAGTTAGAGGCAGGAAGGCGGACCCGACCGGCGAGAAGTATGTAGTAGACAGTAAGAAGCAGCAGCTGGATTCAGGAAACAAAAGTGGTCCCGACAAAAGAGTCGGGGCTGCTCTTTTACACTATCCAATCAAGCACAGCCGGATCGTCGTCGCCTTCGGATTTAGTAATATCAAGGAAGATTTCTTCCAGCGAGCCATAAGTTTCGTTTGTGATTTCGTTCTTGATCCTGTTACGCAGGTAAGCGGTTTGCGACTGGAAGACGACCTTGCCCTTGTTTATGATCGCCACTTCATCGCTGAGGTCTTCGATGAACGACAGTATGTGTGAAGTTATCAATATCGTCTTCCCGCTCTCCTTCAGCTTTCTCAAAAGCTTCTTCACCTTCACGATTGTGAGCGTGTCCAGCCCGTCGAAGACCTCGTCGAGTATTATCATTTTCGGATTGTGAATTAGAATTGACGCCAGGGCGAGCTTCTTGCGCATTCCCTTCGAGTATTCCTCTATCAGCATCCATCTGTGAGATTCGAGTTCGAAATATTCGAACAGCTTGCCCATCCTCTCTTCGATGGTCCAGCGGTCGAGTCCGTAGACTTCGCCCACAAATCGCAGCTGCTCATCGCCGCTGAGATACATGAACAGGTCGGCGGTATTCTCGAAGAGGATTCCCATATCTTTTTTTATCGAGATCCCGTCCCGTTTGAGTTCCCTGCCGAACACTCTGATCGAGCCGCTGTCCGGGACGAGAAGGTCCGCGATGCAGTTGATCGTCGTCGTCTTTCCGGCACCGTTCGGACCTATCAGGCCGAATAAGCATCCTTCTCGGACACTCACACTCAACGCGTCGAGCGCTTTTATATTACCAAAACTCCTGGTAAGAGAATCGATCTCTAAGGCGTTTTCCGGCATTTTGCCATCACTTTCTCTTTTCTATTGATCAAAATTCTTCCGATCACAACGTCCACCTGCTTCTCGAAACGGGAAAAGATGATCAGGAGCAGGACCGCTGCGGACAATTCGACCAGCTCCCATGCCATATTCAACCCGAGCGACATAAGAAAATACAGGGCCGTCTCAAAAATCAGTATGACCGGGAGTGTGATCAAAAGAGAGTAAATGGAGCTGTCGAAGTGTCCCATGGAAAACGACATGCGGAACGGATCGGGCTTTATGAAGTAAACGGAAAGGAATATTCCGGCCTCGATAAGAACGAGTTCGGCCAGCAAGACGACTGCGCCAAGGAACAGGGATGCGATCAGGTTGTCCCTGAGTAGAAGGGCTGCGCCAATGAACAGGAAAGCGCCGACAATTCCGAAAAATGTCGGCACGATTTTTTTTGAACTCAAGATCGATTCGAGTTCGAACGGTCGAAAGAAGTAGTTGATTACCGCGTGATAATCGTTGCTGAAAACGGAGCCGGATTGAGTCATGAGAAAAACAGCCTGCATCCAGAAAGCCATCAGGAGCACTATCCCCTCGTGATCCGCCCTGAAGGCAGTGGAATGGGATTGGGAAAGATAATAGACGGGGAAATAGAACCAGAGGCCGAGGAACAGCGGTAGTCTCATGAGGTTCCGCGAAGATCTGAGCACGTAGACGATGTTCTTTCTCGCCAACGGGCTTGTCCTGAGCCGCGCCACCCAGCGGAGGAGCGAACGCTTCCCCTCTTCCTCAGCCGAGGCCAGAGAGAACAGCCGCCGCTTTAGTACCGGTGTTATTCGGGTGCATAGCCATAAGACGACGAAGTTCATCCAGAGAAGGTATATGAAAGCAGCCGACAGCTCGAGGATCGGATTCGCCGAGCCGAGGCCGAATATCCCGTTTACCCAAACTCCGGAAGGGAACCAGCTGAGAACACCCCCCATTGCAAGGATATGCTCCTTAGTGGCTAAGTAATGACCGAAGAACCTGATCGAGGCGAAGGCAAAGAAGAGCAGTCCGAACATGACGACCGTCATGACCCTTCTCAGCGGCTTCGACGAAGCCGTCATGGCGACGGCGATTCTGATTAACAGAGAAAAGTTGCTGACCAGGAAGAGGAAGAGGAGTACGAGAAGGAGAGTTCCGAATACGGTGACGGCAGTAAACGGGTTCTGCGGGAGGATGCAGGCTGCGATGTAGAGCGGAAGAAAGACGAGGTTGAGCGGCTCCACCATGCCGGTGACGACTTCGAGCGTAATTCCCTTCCACGGATCGATGGGATAATATATGAGCTTGTCGAACAGCAGAATTCTGGAGCCGCCTATCATAACGACCGCAAACAAATTGGAAACGAAGAT
>JBJKPN010000202.1:0-8504 GCA_046706365.1 Candidatus Kryptoniota bacterium
CAGGTCGCCGGGTTTAATCGAAGGCGGTTTGGCGAGCACCATCGCACGTTCTATTACATTCTCTATCTCCCTTACGTTTCCGGGCCACTTGTTGCGGATAAGGAGATCCATCGCTTCGGTGTCGATGCCGACCGCGGGCTTGTTCATGAGTGTCGCATATTTGTGAACGAAATGGTTGACGAGGGGCGGAATGTCGACCCGCCTTTCACGGAGCGGCGGGATGAAAATCGTAAAAACGTTAAGCCTGTAATAGAGGTCCTCGCGGAAGCTTCCGTCGCCAATCGCCGCCTCGAGGTCGCGGTTGGTCGCGCAGACTACGCGGAAGTCGCTCGATATCATCTCGTTCCCGCCGACGCGGGTGAACTGCTTGGTCTCAAGGACCCGGAGAAGCTGGACCTGCATTTTCTGGCTGATGGTTCCTATCTCGTCCAGGAAGATGGTGCCGCCATCTGCCATCTCGAACTTACCTTTGCGGCGGAACTGTGCCCCGGTGAACGCCCCCTTCTCGTGCCCGAAAAGCTCGCTCTCGAGTAGCGTCTCGGGGACCGCGCCGCAGTTGACGGTAATAATCGGGAAATATTTTCGCGACGAGTTTGCGTGTATCGTCCTGGCGACAAGTTCTTTTCCTGTCCCGCTTTCGCCGCGAACCATGACGGTTGTATCCGTCTGGGCGACGGTCTTGGCGAGATCGACCACTTTCTTCATTTGCGGGCTCTCTCCGACTATTTCCTCGACACCCGAGAGTTCGGACATCTGCTGGCGAAGCCTCCAGTTCTCGTCCGTTAGCTTCTTGGTCCTGAGAGCGTTCTGAACGAGATGGGATAGATGCTCCGGGTCGACCGGCTTGGTGACGTAATCGAACGCCCCGTCCTTAAGGGCCTGGACCGCGCTGTCGACAGCGGCAAATGCCGTAATCATGATGACGGACGCGCTCTTGTCGATCTCTCTCAGCCTTTTCAACAGTTCCAGGCCGTCCATGCCGGGCATCTTGATGTCGAGGAGTATCACATCCCAGGGTCCGTCATTCATGAGAGTAAGTGCCTTGCCGGCGTTTTCAGCGGAGCCGACGTTGAAGCCATCCTCCCTGAACCACTTGCTCAGAGAGTCCCGGACCGACAGTTCGTCATCTACTACGAGAATGCTTGATCGCTCGGACTTGTCATTGTTATCCATTGTTGTTTCTCAGCTTTCCTTTGCGGTTGAGGTTTGTGGCTTGGCGGCACGGGCCGGATCGGGCGGAAGGACTATTCTCACAGTGGTGCCGACATTCAGCCTGGACTCGACTTCGATTCTTCCATTGTGCGATTCGATAATTCCGTGGACGACGGCGAGTCCCAGGCCTGTGCCTTTTCCGTCCTTCTTCGTCGTGAAGAAAGGCTCAAATATATGTTCCATGTCGTCATCGCTTATGCCGACGCCGTTGTCAACGACCGTTATCGCTATTTCACCTGTATCCTCGAGCTTTCTCATCGTTACTTTCAGCGTCCCTCCATCCGGCATTGCCTCGATCGCGTTTATCTCCAGGGCAATCAGGGCCTGCTCGATCTGCTGCGGGTCGCATACGGACTCGATCGGGCCTTCCCCGATATCCAGATCGCATTTTACATTGTTCATCGACAGATGGTGCGCGATGAGCTTGAGGCTCTGTTCCACTACCGGTTTGAGATCCTGCTGCTGAAACTCCCCTATCTTCTGGCGCGAAAAGAGAAGGAGATTATTCACGATGTTGCCGCATCTCGCGCTCTCGTCCGCGATCATAGACAATTCATCTTTGATTCCGCTCAGGCTGTCTTCCGAGAGGCTGCCCTTCGAGAGTTTCTTTTTAAGAAGCTTGGCGTAAGCGAGTATGCCGGCAAGCGGGTTGTTCAGTTCATGCGCGACGCTGGCGGCAAGCTTGCCGAGGGAGGCCATCTTCTCCATCTGTACCATGTTGGCTAGCGCCCGGCGAAGCTCGTCGGTCTTCTGCTCCACTCTCTCTTCCAGCGTCTGTGCCCATTCGGTGAGTTCGTCCCGCGCGCGCTCGAGCTCTTCGGTCATCTTGTTGAACGACTCCGCGAGATCTCCTATCTCGTCCGAAGAGTGCACCTTTATCCTGTGCTCCAGGTTCCCTTTAGTGATCTCGTGAGTGCCCTCGGTCAGTCTGCGGACGGGGATATTTACCATGATCCAGATGAATATTCCCGCGAAGAGGGTAACGCTGAGCACCATGATCCCGCCGGCAAGGTACGACGAACTCCGCAGCTGGACGAGGCTGGCGTCAAGGCCTTTAAGCGGGAGCATCACATCGAGGACGCCGAGGACCGTCTGGTTGGACGGGTGTTCATGGCATGGCGCGTTATAACAGCTCGGCTCGTTCTTGATCGGCGTGATGACTCCAAGCACGCGGTAGTGCCTGGGCGAATAAAATATCCTCGTCAGCGCTGCCGTGCCGTTCGTCGGCAGGGGTTTGCCGGGGCGATGACAGACATTGCATGCCTCGGCGTTCATGTTCACGTACTTTCCGACTTCCGAGTCGACAGTCGAATAGGTTATTTCTCCCCGCTTGTTATAGATGCGGATCGCCTCGATGCCCGGTTCGGAACCGAGGGTATTGATGGTGCGGTAGATGTCTTCCCTGCGATTTTCCAGCATGCTGTAATGAGTCGACCTCTTTATCAGGTCGCTCGTGCGAAGTGCCCAGTCCGTCGTAATATTGAGGTACTTCTCGGTGTGCCAGTTAAGCATGACGGCGGTGAAGATTGCCGTGGCGACCAGCATCACGAGAAGGACGATTACGAAGAGGCGGAAAGCCAAATACCTGGTTATGCGCATAATCTTGCCCGTGCCCTCGTATGGAGTAGGACAATTCTTATGCCGAGAAATTCAACAGCGTCACTGTTGAATTGTCTGAAAACCGAAGAATTAGGGGCTTATTGCAGATTAAATCCGTTCCTGATGGGAGACACGGGAGGATGCGGCCGGAAAACGTGGCAGAATTCCGCTTGCTTCCATTACTTCGTGAGGAGCAGTTTTTGCAGAAACGAGACAAACTTCTCCGTTCCCACGACATCTTTCAGGCAATGCAGGCGCTTCCCGCCGTCCATGAGGGTCACTCCTACTGCGGATGCATTCACGGAATCAGCTTCCGCGGTCAGTCTGAATTCGAATTCCCTGAATTGTCCTCTCGCAAAAGACTCGGCCGCATCCGCATCGATGCGGTCGCGTTGGATTTCTTCGTCGCTCGAGATCTCGGTCAGCCAACCGTATCCGTACGGATCGGTCCGCAGCGGCGAAAGAGACTCCACCAGCTGTGGATTGACTGACCTTATTTTCCCGTTCAGGGGCGAGTTGATCGCCACGGCCTCGCCTTCGCAAAGCATCCAGGCACACGGATTGTCCCTCACCACCGAAGAGCCGGGCTGCGGAAGGACTATTCCCGTGACACCTTCCAGGAGACCGGCCGCGTAGTGATCGATCCCGATCCGGAGACAGTTCGCCGCCCCCTTTTTGACCCACACATGTCCGCGCGAGTAGTACCTATCGGAGGGAGGCAGATCTTCAAAAGGAGCCTCGAGGAGATTCCTAATCAGGTCTGACAAGGTTCCCTGCCCGTCGGGATTCCCCTGAACGACCGGGGCGCGCTTGGCCGCGCCGGAAGAAGCAGAGGCGGGCGATGACTTCTGGCGCATGACCATGTCAAACGGGCACTCATCGCATTCGTAATTTCGGTCACAAAGCTTGTAAGACACCAGTCCGGCCTCCGCCCAGATGCAGTTGAGCTCTCCGTCCGGTATCACCTTGCTTATCGTCTTCTTCTCTTCCATATCACACCCGCCTCTGCTGATTCGTTCATTTGCCCTGCATGCCGAACGACGGCTCGCCTCTAAGCTGAACGTCGTCTTCCACGACAACGACTTCGTAACTTTCGGCATGTGCGGGCTCCGCTTCAGGAACCGTTTCAGGAAATACCGCCAGGTTCTTCGCCGCAAACGCAAACGCACCGAACCCGACCGCGACTATCATTAGAGTAACGGAGACCTCCATCCAGCTCGGGAAATACGCGGCGCCGTAATGCCTCTCGAGCGAGGTCACGCTCACGTTCATCCTGTTGAAGACAAACCCTATCACGGCAAATAACGCGGCGTAGTATAGTCCGCGCTTGTTTCCTCTGATCTTCGGAATAACGAGCATAGTGATGGGTACAAATACTCCGATTATCATCTCTGCCCAGAATAATATGCCTTCGGTATTGAAAGTGAACAGATAGGAGAAGAGATGATAATTAACCATGTCCTCTATCCTGAGCACCAGGTAAACGGAAAGGGCGACAGCGGTCACCTTTCCGAGTTTCGAGAGTATCGGCAGTTCAAGTTCCCGGTGGAATGCCCTTGAGCTGAAGAAGGACTCCATTATGACCATGGCCGGTCCCACCGCCACGGCGGACACGAAGAAGAGGAACGGAAGGTTGCCGGTGTACCATAAAGGATATACCTTCTCCGGCATGACGAGATAGAGTGAGCCGAGAGAGGACTGGTGCAGCGACGACAGCATTACGCCGAGGATTACAAGCGGCACGATCAGTCTGTGGACCACCATGGCCGCTTTGTGCAGGTGGAATTTTTCGAAAAGCATCGGGCTGAATTCGAACGCCAGCACCGTCGTGTAAAGCATCACGCACCAGGCGAGCTCGAACATGGCGGAATGCGGGTTCCACATGATGAGAGGATGCCAGATATTCCACGGCCTGCCGAGGTCATACATAAGCGCGAAGACAACCAGCAGGTAGCCGAGGAATGCCGTAAGTACCGCCGGCCGCGCGATCGGCTTGTATTCGTCCAGGTGAAAGACGTAGACCGCCCCGGCCACCACAAAGCCGCCCGCCGCGAGTCCGACGCCGCAGAGGACATCGAAACCGATCCAGATTCCCCACGGGAACTTGTCGCTCAGATTTGTCGCCGCTCCCAGTCCGTAAAAGAACCTTACGAATGTCGAGTACAGCCCTGCTACGACTAGCACAAGGAACACAGATTTCCAGAAGGTCATATGCCTGAACCAGTCAACTATCTTCGAGAAAAATCCGTTATTCAGCATCGCTTCCTCCGCTCTTTTGCCGTTTGTCTTCCAGTTCGGCGGGATGGACTTCCCCGCGTTTCAATTCTTCCTCGTATTCGGCGACCTTCTTCTTCCGGTTAGTCAGCCACCAGAAGCCGGCCATAAGAGTGCTTCCCCAGACGAAGTAATCCGGGATCTTAGACTGTACATCCCAGGTGTACTTCGGAAGCGCGCGTTTCCCGAGATTGGACGGGAAGCCGAGGTCCGCGAAATCGACCCCTGCAAGATACATCGTCGAGGTTCCCCCGATTTCGGGTCTCGCCGAAAATGTGGGGGTGATAGACCTTGGGATTTTCCCTGATGCGCTTCTTCGCTTCTATGAGCAAATCCTCACGGTATCCGAATATCCTCGCCTGTGCAGGGCAAGCCTCGACGCACGCGGGTTTCTTTCCCTGCTGCTGGCGATCGAAACACATGTCGCATTTCGTCACCTTCGGGTTGGGATTGTTCCACTGGTACTTCGGTATCTGGAATGGACACGCCTGCACGCAGTAGCGGCATCCCATGCATTTGCTGGCGTCGTACAAAACGGGACCTTCGGCGGTCTTCTGAAAGGCACCGACCGGGCACACCGACGCGCATGTCGGCTCCTCGCAGTGCATGCAGAGACGCGGGACGTATGTCTCTCCGTACTGCTGCACAACCGTGTTCTTCTTCGACGAGAGCTCGTGCACATCGGTGTTCGGGAATCCCCATCTCTCGGCGCAAGCCTCTTCGCAAGCCATGCAGCCTATGCATTGCGTCGTATCTACTAAAATTCCTACCTGCTTTTTCATATTGGTTCTCCTTTTCCGGTTAACGACTAGGATTTAACTGCCTGTTTTCCGTTTTCCGCCCCGAGGAAATCGGTCTCGAACTTCCTCCAGACTTCCTGCGGAGAGTGTTCCATGACATCGTTAACCGGGACGCCTCCGTCCATCAAGGTAACTCCGGCAACAGCCGGCGACCCGGAAGCGGGGAGAGCCTCGGCCTGTGCGGTAATGAAGTTCCTGAATCGTTTGATTTCTTCCTTGAGCCAGAGCGCCGCTTCGTTTCCGATCGACAACTGTTTTATGTCCGCGGCAAGGTCGGTCGGCTCGATCAACATCACCCATCCGCCTTTGTACGGCTCTTTCCTCACCACCCCCGGAGAGTTCACAAGGTCGTCGTTATATGCAACGACTCTCCCGGAGATCGGCGAGCGGAACGACATCTCTTTGCTGTTCTGCCTGACGGTGAATAGCTTCTCCCCTCGCCTGACCACCGTGTTCGCGGGTGCAAACTCCACCTGACCGACGGGACCGAGTATCTTCTGGACAAAGTCGTCGAGTCCGATCCGGGTCAGGCCGTCGGGAAGCAGCTCTACCCACGTGTGGCCTTTTCCGAAGAAATAACCTTTGGGTATCACGAACCTCGGCTTGGCGGACGCGCGCGCCGCCGGGGCTAATGCCGCTTTTCTCTTAGCGGCTCTCTGCACGAAATAATCGATGACGAGGAACACGATTATTGTCGCGACTACAAATAACGCAACCATTTTGAACCTCCTGGAATTTTGCTGTAATGTGTGTGCTCATTCAATTGAAATACCTTCCTCTGAAATACATTCTCATTGTCTGGTTCTTCGACTGTATTACATCAAGTGGCGTTCCAAAATCCTGAACATCAAGCAGAATTACGCTCGCGCAGGCCACACATTCACAAGGAGTTACAGAACAGAAAAAACCCGTTGTGGAATCATACAGAACAGAGATCCGGGGGAGTTGAATGGTTCAACACCGATACTGGGCTTACCGTTGAATTAGTTGTTGGATTGCTAGGAATCGCTATTTTTGCGGTGTTGAAATTGCTAACGCGGCGCGTTGAGCTACTCAACGAAAGTTGCGACTGACTGGAGGGATTGTCTCTAAAGTTGAAGGAATGATATCGTTCGGTGAACAAAAAAAAGCCCGCGGCATTTCTCATTCGATGAATGCTGCGGGCCAACGAAGATGCGGTACTACCGCTGCAGGCTTTCCTGAACGATCTTCACGCCGGAACTGGCGCCTATTCTGGTCGCGCCGTTCTCTATCATGGCAAGCGCGTCGGCATAAGTTCTGATTCCGCCGGAGGCTTTCACTCCTGTCGAAGGACCGACGGTCTTTCTCATCAAAGCGATGTCGGCGGCCGTCGCGCCCCCTTTGCTGAAGCCGGTGGACGTCTTGACGAAATCCGCGCCGGCGCGTTTTGCTATCACACAAGCCTCATCCTTCTGTTTGTCGGTGAGGAGACAAGTCTCGATGATTACTTTGACGAGAGTGGCACGCGAATGAGCGGCGTCGACGACGGCTCTGATGTCCGATTCCACGAAGCCCGCGTCTCCCGCCTTGAGCCTTCCGACATTGATCACCATGTCGACCTCGTGCGCCCCGCTCGCGATGGCCTCCTCGGCCTCGCGCACTTTCGACGCGGTGGTCGTCGCCCCGAGCGGGAAACCGACGACTGTGCAGACTTTTACTTCAGAACCTTTCAGCTTCTCCGCGACGAGCGGGACATACGAAGGATTGACGCACACGCTGGCGAAGTTGTACTCCAAAGCCTCCGCGCAGACTTTCTCGACTTCCGCCGGAACGGCTTCAGGCTTGAGGATGGTGTGATCGATCATGCGCGCCAGCTCCGCGCCCGCAATCTTTGTTTCGCCCATTACTTTGCCCCTTTCATTTCGTTCAATTGGTCATAAAGGACTTTATCGGTGTTCATCAGATGCACCGAAGGTGTAGCCGGAGTGTACGGTGAAAAATCCGGCGTCCCGGTAAACATTCCGAACATGGGAACCGCCAGCGCGTCGCCGAGATTGAGCGGATCGAGACCGAGGATCACCTCTATCGTCCGCAGCATGCTGAGCTGGTCGTACCGGTCGTGTACCACGACATTCCTTTTTACATAAGGCCCTGCCGCCAGGGCAACGGTTCTCGTCGCGTCGACATGGTCCGGACCGTTCTGCGCATCGTCCTCTTCGACAAGTATCAGGCTGTTTTTCCAGACCGGGCTATGCGAGATGGTCTTGAAGATCAATCCGAGAGCGGCGTCATTCTCCGAGACAAGCTGATAAGGGTTCGGATAATTCGGGTTTGTACCCGCTGTGTGGTCGTTGGGCAGCCATATATACTCGAACGACGGAACGCTGTCGTGTTGCAAGAGATAGTCGAAGTCGGTCTTCCAGCCCTGGAATCGCTTGAGATCCGAATACTTCAGGTCCCATGTATAATAATCGAAGGCGTAATGGGCCAGGAAATTCGCGAACCTCTCACGGAATGCGGGCCTGGATTTAAACGCATCGTAAAGGGAATTGTCACCGACGAATATCTTCGATATTCCTTTTCCGAAGTCATCCGTCAGGAGGAGTCTTGAAATCTCACCGGTGGAATGAGAATTGTCATAATACTTCGCGACAAAAT
>JBJKPN010000203.1:0-4142 GCA_046706365.1 Candidatus Kryptoniota bacterium
CCGACCGATTTCAATTTCACTTCTCAGACGATGACTATGGCGCCTGATTTCACTTTGATGGAAATGTTCCCGTGGTTCGGAAAACTGTCGGCTGCCGGCGACGTGCAGAAATACGGGTACGAATCCACTGCCGACAGGCTCACAGGAGTTACGCTCGATGTCGTGACGAACCTTAAGAAAGTCTACGGGAATATCTACAGCGTCGAGAAATCCATACAGTATCTTGAATACAAGAGACTTCTTCTTCAGGGCGTGGTAAAGGTTGCCGAGCAGCTATTCGCGGTAGGCCAGGTTCCGCAGCAGGATGTCTTCCGGGCGACTGCGGAGCTTACAATGGTCGAGTCCAATATCATAACAATGCAAAGTACCCTGTCCGACCTCGAAGCAAAACTCGGAGCTATTCTGGGAGAAAACACCAGTTGCAGCGTACAGGTTGACACTCTTCAACTTACGCCGCTCGACTCGCTTTCGGTGTTTGAAGCCCGATTGCGAGAGCTCAATCCCGACCTGAAGGAGATGAGGAATGTCGAGCTTGCCGCGAAGTCGAAGGCAATCTATGCCAGGAAGGCAGCGATACCCGATTTAAACGCCGGGGTTTCGTATGGATTCCGAGGTGCGCTCATGCCGAACGGCACAAAGGCGACGGACATGATGAGCTTCGAAGTAGGAGTGAGCCTGCCGATCTTTTTCGGCGCGAAACAGCAGAAGATGATTGACGAAGCAGACTTCATGCAGCGCGCTGCGGGAGAGCAATATGGTACAGTATCGCTTTCATTGTACAGCCGCCTGCGATCTGTATATGCAGAGGCTCTCGCGAACGAAAAGCTCATCCCGCTCTATTCAAAAGAGCTGATCCCTCAATACGAAGCTACATACAATTCCTCGCTCTCATCGTACTCCGTCGGCAAAACGAGTTTTGCGATGTTGATAAGCAATCTCACGACATTGATAAATACCAGGATCCAATACGTAAAAATAGAATCCGCATATTTTTCGGCTTCCGCCGAAATCTCCAGGCTTGTCGGTGCAGGATCGGAATCCGACGGAGGTGTGAGATGAGCGTGTTTCAGAAATCGCAGGCCAGAAGTCGGAAGTCTGAGGCGAGAGGCGTTGAGAAGATTGACGGTAATCGCTCGACTTTTGAGTCGAATGACGACGGGGCTGACTTAGCCCACCTGATAAGTGAATGTATGAACAAAGGAATTACTCAAATGAAAAAATTGAAGATATACTACGCAGTTTTAATTCCCGCGGTGGTGGCGGCATTCGTGCTGACCGGTTGTGGAAAAGCCGGGGGTAGCAGTAACAATACGAATGACACAACTTCGTCCGCTTCGACTGTAAACGGCAAAAAAGGTGTGAGAAAAGTGCTGTTCTGGTACGATCCGATGCACCCGACTGTGCATTTCCAACATCCGGGCAAGTCCCCGTTTATGGACATGCCGCTTCAGCCCATGTATGCCGATCAAAGCTCATCGAACCCGAATGTAATTTCCGTGGACCCTGCCATGGTGCAGGACATAGGTGTCGTGACTGCGCCTGTGGAACGCCGCAGGCTGACAAGGACTATCCATACTTACGGCGTCGTCATGCCGGATGAGAAAAGCATCGTAGATATTAACACTCGCGTCGGCGGGTGGATAGACAGGCTTTACTTCGACTATACGGGAATGGCAGTCACAAAGGGAGAACCGATGGCCGTCATTTATAGTCCCGAACTGATTGCAGCGGAGCAGGAGTTTCTGCAGTCGGTGAGCTTCGCGGGAGTGAGCGGCAAGTCCGTCGCCTCATCCAATTCGCTCATTCAAAGCGCGCGGGAAAGGCTGAGATTCTTCGGAATGAGCGACAAGGAAATAGATGCCCTTCAGTCGACGGGCAAGGTAATACAACGAGTGGTCATTCATTCCCCGGGAGACGGAGTCATACTTGAGAAAGATGTCTTCGAAGGCCAGAAGATCATGGCCGGGCAGTCGCTTTTCAAAGTGGCGGATCTCCACCGGGTGTGGATACTCGCAGATGTTTTCAAAATCGATATGCCTTTCCTGAAGCTGGGATCGCCGGCGACAGTTTCGTACGATAATTCCGAAACATACGGCGGGAGAACGGATTTCATCTATCCGGAAGTCGATCCGATGGCCAGAAGCGTAAAAGTCAGAATCCCTCTGCGTAATCCGGGCATGGTGATGAAGGTCGGGCAGTATGTCGATGTCGCAATCCACTCGCCCGTCAGCTACGACGCGATAGCTGTTCCCTCCCAGGCAGTCATCATCACCGGCCTGAGAAAAGTGGTGGCAGTCGCCCTTGGAGGAGGAAAGTTCGAGATGCGTGATGTTGCGCTTGGTTCCTACGCCGATGGTTACTATGAGATTACCGGCGGGCTTTCCGTCGGTGAAACAGTCGTCACTTCGGGGCAATTCCTCCTCGATTCCGATGCCAACCTGCATTCAGCCGATGCGGCGCTTACGGCCGGTACGCCGGATTCATCGCAAAGTGGTATGAAGGGAATGGACATGGGACAAGGCAGCTCGCCGAAGGAAAAAGTCGGAAGCAATTCGGATGAAATGGAAGGCATGGACATGTCCGGAACGAATGGAGCTCCAACGCATGAGAAAAAGCACGAGAAAATGAATATGTCGCGCGAAGCGGGCAAACAAGCCGGCGGCGGGAAGTGAGGACGAAATGCTAGCGAAAATAATCGAATGGTCTATAAAGAACCGCTTCATAGTAATAGTGATGATGCTGTTCGTTCTTGCTGCCGGATACTATGCACTCACAACGAGTCCGGTGGATGCGATTCCCGACCTGAGCGATGTCCAGGTAATAGTCTATACCGAATATCCCGGTCAGTCGCCGACGGTGGTGGAGGATCAGGTTACATACCCGCTCACATCATCGATGATATCGCTTCCGGACGCAAAGGTCGTCCGCGGGTACTCGTATTTCGGATTCTCACTTGTTTACATAATCTTCAAGGACGGGACCGATCTCTACTGGGCGAGAAGCAGGGTGCTCGAATACCTTAACTACGCGGCAAAGCTTCTCCCGCAGGGCGTCACGCCGCAGATTGGACCGGACGCGACGCCGGTCGGATGGGTCTACGAGTATGCACTCAAGTCCGACAAGCGGAGCCTCGGCGACCTGAGAGCGATCCAGGATTATTATCTGAAATACGGTCTCTCGACCGTACCCGGCGTTTCCGAAGTGGCAAGCGTCGGCGGGTTCGTAAAACAGTGGCAGGCCACCCTTGATCCCAGAAAGCTGCTTGCCTACCACATCTCGCCCATGCAGGTGATGAACGCAATCAAACAAAACAACAACGATGTAGGGGGCGAAGTGATCGACCACGCGGGTTACGAGCTCATGATCCGCGGCCTCGGCTACATCAAGACCCTGGCCGACATGAAGAACATTCCCCTCGGAGTATCGCGCGGCGGGAAGTTCTACCCTCTGGATGCCTCCAACGGCAGCGCCATGAAAGGGAACGCCACCGGAAGTGGCATGAACATGGGGGCCGGGGAAGGACCTTCCGCAGGCGGGTCAGGAAACATTACCTACAGCAACAACAGTAGTTTCTCGACCGGTACTCCCGTGCTTCTTGGCAATGTCGCCGACGTTCAGATTGTGGCTGCCCCGCGCCGCGGAGTGGCGGACCTCAACGGAAAAGGCGACGTTGTTGGTGGAATAATCGAAATGCGCTACGGCGAGAACGCCGTGAAGGTAATTGAAGGTGTGAAGAAGAAACTTGCTGAGTTGAAGCAGGGACTTCCATCGGATGTCAAAATTGTGCCGGTGTACGACCGCTCCGAGCTCATTCACAGGGCAATCAATACTCTTCAGGACAAGCTTATCGAGGAATCCATAATAGTCGCACTGGTCTGTCTTCTCTTCCTGTTTCACTTCAGGAGCGGCTTCGTCGCTATCCTGACTTTGCCCACCGCCATACTGATGGCTTTTATCGTGATGAGGTGGCAGGGGCTCAATGCGAATATCATGTCTCTCGGAGGGATAGCCGTTGCCATCGGAGCTATGGTAGACTCGGCGATAGTGATGATCGAGAATGCGCACAGGCATATCGAGGCCGATGATGGGAAGACCGACCGCTGGAAGTTGATTACCGAGTCGTCAAAAGAGGTCGGTCCGGC
>JBJKPN010000204.1:0-12783 GCA_046706365.1 Candidatus Kryptoniota bacterium
CATGTCCTCGGCGGTCATCTTTTCTATGGCATCGAAGCTGCCGTAGTTCTTTGAAAGCAGGTAACTCTCGTAGAGAAGCTTTGAGAGCCGCGGCGGGCCGAGGAGCTCGAACGCGACGCTGTCTACCTTGTGCTCAGCTTCGAGCTCGCGCATCCTGGAAAATGCGGAGTGGAACATATACCCTGCACGATACGTCGGCGCGAGGGTCGCGTTGTCGAGCGCATTAATAATGTCATGCCCCGTGTTTCCACCCTTAATCTCGAAGACGACATCCTCTGCGATTTCTTCAGGAGTGACGAATTCCATCTGGCCAGGTGTAGTGATCGCCTCGAATTCACCACGCGAAAAGAGGCCGTTCTCACCGGTATCGACAAAGACCGAGCGAAGCGGCTCTTGCGTCTTCTTTGTCTTTGCGGCCGTCTTGAGCTCCAGTTTGTCTCCGATTCTATATGGGTCATCCGGGGAACAATCCTGCAGCATTATCGGCTTGCCGCGACGCATTATCTCGCCGAAAGCAACCCGCTTCCACGCAATTGCCGCGGTCGGTTTGATCTCCTTGGTTATCGGTGCATCGGGTGTGCGCCCCATGAGGAACATAAGCAGAGTATGGGCACCCGCCACGGCGGACTTGCTGAGGAGCACGCTGCTCGGCTTTTCCTCGCTGTGAGTGTAAGGGATGTTGAGCCCCATTCCTCCCGTGCCGCTTGTTCCTATTTTGACATATATTTTTGTTCCTGCATCATGCATCGACCGGTATAATATCTGGATGTGCCTTATCAGCTGTGGGGTATAAAGCGTGCAAAGCATCCGCTCCACCGAATCGAGAAGCTGACCATTGGCCGTCGAAGGCTCATTTCTGGCCTTGTCGACCTCTTTCATCAGCGATCTGCTTGATTGAAACTGGTCCTGATACGCAATGGCAGTTGCGGAATTGATACAATCGATGATTACTTCGGGTCTGTAGTCGGTCAACAGGTCGTAGATCGTGCTGGCCTTCAGGACTTCCTCCGACAGCTCTCCAAGAGTGTCGTTTATGAGACTTCGTCTTCGCTCGGGGTTTGTCAGGATTTCCTCTCGTGACAAATCTTTGAATTCCTCACGGACGAAAATGTTGCCGTAGTACGGAACAAAAAAATCAGGGTCGAGAGACGGGTATTCGCTTCTAAGCTGCTCGACTGCCTGGTAAGCTTCTTGTTTGATAAGGGAAGAAACAATAATCTTGTCCGGTTTTTCCGGGACGAGTTTTCGGCAGATTGCAGAGCCCACTAAGCCCCATCCGCCAAGAACAAGGACGGTTTTTCCTTTGATCTCCATCGTGGGTTCCTTTCTTTAGGTAATCACAAAATAATTCCCGTCGCCCGCTCGAACAAGCTTGTATTAGGCTTCCTTTGGAATCGATTTCACGTCGACAGGCAATTCGTCACTGGAATTTACCCTGTGGAATCACCCCGGAAGCTTCAACTCAAGGTGTAGATTCCCGGAATAACCAATTTGACTTTGTGTTTTGCACAGGTTAAAATAGCCCGTCGTAGAAACTAAAAAGGAGGTGCTTGTGGCTTGCGTCAATAAGAAGGCCGTAACGTTCTTTGCGATAGCCGTTATGACTGTGTCTACAGCATTCGGGAGCGGTTATCAGTTGAATGAACATGGTGCGAGAGCAGTTTCTATGGGCGGAGCCTTTGTCGCCCGCGCCTGGGATGCTTCCGCGATATACTTCAACCCTGCAGGCTTAAGCTACGTTCAAGGCTTCAACATAATGCTCGGCGGAACTCTCATTCTTCCAAGCACTACTTTCACCGGGCCCTATCCGAACAACACCGAGTGGAAGATGAACTCGATATCCTTCTTCCCGCCCAACGCTTACATCAGCTACAATTTCGGCAACGGTCTGGCGGCCGGCGTGGGAGTATTCACTCCCGACGGACTCGGAACCGATTGGCCGCAGAATTGGGTCGGCAGATTCATAATCACGAAGATCAACCTTCAATCCTTCAACATTAATCCTACTGTTTCGTATTCGTACGGAGATTTTATTTCCGTCGGAGTCGGCTTCGACTATGCCCTCGGCAATGTCGTACTGGAGAAATACAACCCGACTCCGTTCAGCGATCCTTCCGGGATTCCAATCACCCCGTTTATCCATATGCAGGGCGACGCAAACGGGACCGGGTATAATTTCGGGCTCATGCTGAAACCTACAAAGAACATATCAGTCGGATTCTCTTACCGGAGCAAGATCGACTTCAAGACAACCAACGGCACCGCAACGTTCTCTCAGGACGGGGTGCTGGCAGCGATGCTGCCCGGAGGAGCAGTCTCCACCTCTCTCCCATTCCCGGAGAACTGGTATGCGGGAGTAGCTTATAAAGGTGACAATTATTCCGTCGAGGTCGACTACCAGCGCATAGGCTGGAGCGCGTACAAGCAACTCAACATCAGCTTCGCGACCCAGACAACTCTTCAGCAGAACAGCTCCATTATCGGGGACTACAGCGATACCTACATAATTCGTGCGGGCGGCGAATACAACCTGGACAAGATGTGGACTCTCCGTGCAGGTGTGTTCTACGATAAGAACCCGGCACCGGACGCCTATGACACGCCGATTCTTCCGGACGCAGACCGGATCGGACTCAACCTCGGAGTCGGCGTCAACGTCACGAATCACTTTGGCGTGGACGCGTCATACATGTTCCTTCCGTTCAAGCAGAGGACGATTACGAATTCCGCTTACGGATTTGACGGTACATATAATACAACTGCAAACCTGATCGGCATCGATCTGAGTTATAGACTGTAGTTTACCTCAAACAAAAAGCGATAGGAACAAATAAAATGAAGAGTTTTAGGTCCAGCATTGTTTCCGCCCTCGCTGTCGGTCTGGTTGCATTTCTGGTCGCGTCGTGCGGAGATTTCAAGAAGTCGAGCGTCGTCAATCCGCCCTCCGACGGGTCCGTGGATTTCTCGATGTACGTCTCCCTGGGGAACTCACTGACAGCCGGATATCAGTCCGGTGCATTATTCGAATCGGCGCAGCAGTACAGTTTCCCCGCAGATATCGCCAGGCAGGCGGGAGTCGCGGATTTTGAACAGCCGCTCATAAGCGATCCGGGAATCGGCGGACGCATGAAGATACTGAGTCTGACAGGCCCGGTTATCGGCGAAGATCCCGTTGCTGGCGGTGCACCGACAAATACCGGATTGGCTCGTCCTTACAACAATCTGGGGATTCCGGGTTCGGTTCTCTACGATATGATCGATACGTCCAGCTTTGCTGCAAAAGCCCTTCCACCGAGGAGTAACCCGTTCTTCCAGATTGTGTTGAGAAATCCTGCGCTCGGAAACAGTCCGGTCGCTCAGGCATTGGCTCTCCATCCCACCTTCGTCAGCGTGTGGATAGGGAACAACGATGTACTGGGATACGCAACCTCCGGCGGAACGGTCGGAACACTCGGTCCGGGGACGGGTCCGACTAACGTGGCGACGTTCACCGCGCTTTACACTCAGATGATGAATGCGCTGATGGCCGGTGCTCCCAATGCGAAATTCGTCCTCGCAAACATCCCGGATGTGGCCGCGATCCCGTTCTTCACGACCATTCCTGCGGTTGTCGTCAATCCCGCGACCGAGCAGCCGGTGCTTAATCCTCAAACCGGCGCGCCGATTCCGCTGATTGTCATGAGACATGATGCAAACGGAAATCTCTATGCGGGCCAGGCCGATCCCCAGCACGACTACATACTCCTGACCGCTCTAGATTCGCTTAGTGCGGGCGTGGGAATTCCCACTGCAGTCGGCGGTACCGGAAGGCCGCTTCCTGACCAGTACGTACTCGACTCGTATGAGGTCAATATCGTGCAGCAAACCGTGCAGGGTTACAATCAGGCGATCAGCGCGATCGCTGCGAGTCATCCGGACAAGATTGCCCTCGCTGATATATACACTACTTTCAACGAGTTCAATCAGACGGGCTACCTGGCACAGGGCGTTCACCTGACAAGTTCATACATTACGGGCGGCGCATTCGGCCTGGACGGCATTCATCCGACGTCCCAGGGCTACGCGTTCGTCGCGAACATTTTCATTCAGGCTATAAACAAACAGTTCGGAGCCAACATACCGATAGTCCCGGTCTCGCTGGTGCCGAGCTCGATAGTTATTTCTCCGGCGGTAGTCGGCAAGTACAGCCTTCCTCAGGTTCATTACTCGGCGCTTGCGCCGACTTTGAAGCTGTACCAGCAGGGGAGTTACCCTGCCCGCTAGCCGGGTGGCCTGAGAGGTAGAGATTTCTTAAGAGTGCAAGTGGCAATGCCCCGTGAAAGCGGGGCATTTTTTTTGTAAATTAACCGAGTCGATTTCATGGCTACACTCTACTGTCCTGATTGCGGATCTACTAAGCTGGAACGGAGTCACACCAGAGGCTTCAGTGAGACCATGGTCAAAGTGCTCGGGCGAAAGCCCTTCCGTTGCCAGAACTGCGGTTGGCGCGGAATCCTGCGGGGTGCGACCCGAGGGAGACAACGCATCTCGAGAGTGCAGAGCTATGCCTTTGCGATCGTATTTTCGTTCCTGATTCTCGCACTACTTGCGGTAATCAACCTTCGTCCCGATATCATTGAAAAAATTGCAAGAAGTCTGATTGGTAGTCCAAAATGAGCATACAGGTAGACGTTAAAGCAGCACAACAAATGGGATTGACCCCCGAAGAGTTCGAGCAGATAAAGGTAATCCTAGGGCGGATTCCGACATATACGGAGCTCGGCATCTATTCGGTAATGTGGTCGGAACATGCCAGCTACAAGAACTCAATTCTCCAGTTGAAGAAACTTCCCCGTTCAGGCAGGAATCTGCTCGTTGGTGCGGGGGAAGAAAACGCAGGACTGGTCGATATAGGCGACAATCTCGCCGTGGCATTTAAGATCGAAAGTCACAATCATCCGAGTGCCGTCGAACCGTACCAGGGAGCGGCGACGGGGGTCGGCGGAATTCTGCGCGACATATTTACAATGGGTGCACGGCCCGTGGCCGCGCTGGATTCATTGCGCTTCGGAAACCCCGACACCTCGCGCGTGAAATATCTCCTCGACAATGTGGTAAAAGGAATCGCCGACTATGGAAATGCTTTCGGCGTTCCGACCGTGGCAGGTGAAGTCTATTTCGACGAGTGTTATGACGAGAACCCGCTTGTGAACGCAATGGCAGTAGGAATTGTGAGACACGACCGGGTTGCAAAGGCCGCCGCTAAGGGAGTCGGAAACCTTGTGATGATAGTCGGCTCATCAACCGGGAGAGATGGTATTCACGGCGCCACCTTCGCGTCCGAGGACATATCCGAGGCATCGGAGGCCAAGAGGCCGTCGGTGCAGGTCGGAGATCCTTTCACGGAGAAGCTCCTTCTCGAGGCCACGCTTGAAGCCATCGAGGCTGGACTTGTGGTCGGGATTCAGGACATGGGTGCCGCGGGCATCGCATGCTCCACCTCCGAAATGAGTGCCAAGGCCGGCACCGGAATGGATGTGAACCTCGACCTGGTGCCCCTTCGCGAGTCCGACATGTCTGCCTACGAGATAATGCTATCCGAATCTCAGGAGCGTATGCTCGTCGTCGTTAAACCGGAGGACGAAGCGGCGATAAAGAAGATATTTGCCAAATGGGACCTGAACGCCGAGGTCATCGGGAAAGTGACCGGCGACGGCCTCCTGCGAATCAGGCGTCACGGGAAGTTGGAAGCAGAAGTGCCGTCCAAGACCCTCGCGCTCGGCGAAGGAGCGCCCGTATACGTAAGGGAAAGCCGCAAACCTCAGTACATAGATAAGCTTGCCGCATTCAATCCTTCTTCTCTTCCCGAACCGGCTGATTACAATGACACGCTGAAGGAGCTCCTCTCATCACCCAACATTGCCTGCAAGAAGTACGTCTTCGAGCAATACGATTTCATGGTCGGGACCGACACCGTGGTTCTGCCCGGCGAGGGAGACGCGGCCGTGATGAGACTCGAAAGATGGGCCGGCAGTGAAAAGGGGAAGAAGAGCGGACTCGCCATCAAGACAGACTGTAACGCGAGATATGTTTACCTGGATCCGAAAACCGGGGCGGAACATGCCGTCGTAGAGGCGGCCAGAAATGTCGCCTGCGTCGGGGCGAAACCCGTTGCAATCACCAACTGCCTCAACTTCGGCAATCCGTATAAGCCGGATGTGTACTACCAGTTCGAGAAGGCCGTCGAAGGAATAACGAGAGCATGCACTGAGCTTGAAACCCCTGTAACCGGCGGAAATGTGAGCTTTTACAATGAAAGCCCTAACCGCACCGTTTACCCAACCCCTGTCATCGGAATGCTCGGAATCATGGAAGACGTGTCGAAGTCCGTGCGTTCCTCATTTGCGAAACAGGGAGACGCGATTGCAGTCGTCGGATCGGAATGTCGGGAAATGGGTGGCAGTGAATACCTGGCAGTCGTTCACAAGATGGTGGCTGGCAAAGTCCCGGCCGTAGACTATGATTACGAAAGACATCTGCACGCTTTTCTGCAAGAGGCATCAAAGACAGGCGTTCTGAGTTCGGCCCATGACGTATCGGAAGGCGGTCTTGCTGCTGCGCTCGCCGAAAGCTGCATCATGGACAGGGAGAATATGATCGGGGCGAATGTCAAGCTGGATTCCGAATTGCGCAGAGACTTCGCGCTGTTCGGCGAAGGCTGTGGAAGGGTCGTGATTTCCTTCGGGCCCGATAAATCGGACCAGGTGGCTGCCCTCGCGAAAGCGAACAATGTGCCGCTTAGAATGATCGGAGTCGTTACGGGAGAGAGGCTCCGGATAAATGATACTGTAGATCTGGATGTCAAGGAACTTGCTGCGGGTTATTATGGTGTCCTCCCTTCGAAGTTTGCCGCCGCTGTTGAAGAATAGCCTGAAGAGTTTCCTCCGCATTCTGAGAAGTCCTTACGATGCTACGTCCTATTACCTCAAAAGTCTGACACGCCGGTCTCTTTCGGATGACATCTTTTTTTATTCGTCTTCACTGTCGTTTCAGGTTATGCTTTGTCTGATTCCGACAATATTCCTTATAATATGGGTGCTCGGTTCGTTCCTGTCACGCAGTACAATTCTGAATCAACTTGAAGTGATCAGCTTTTACGCTATTCCAAGCGGGATCCATTCTGTAAACGAGATCAGGAGAGCCTTTCTCGAGAGAGCCGATCTGTTCACGAGGCATTCGCGCCTTTTCGGCATTCTGGGCTTTGTCGGATTCTTCTGGACAGCCTTGGCTCTTGTTAGTACTCTGCGCAAGACGATTTTTCATGTTCTTGAAATCGACGTGAAGCAGTCGTTCTGGAGGCAGACGCTCTACGACCTCAGGATGCTGCTGATAGCCGGCTTCTTCCTGACGGCAAGCATTGTTGTGACCGGGATGTTTACCGGTCTGCGCGAGGCCGCACTTCAACTGCCGCGCGGACACATGCGTTTCGCACTGGTGCGGTATGCAGTTCCTATTCTCTCAGGCCTCGGCCTGACATTTCTACTTTACTTTTCCATCTACAGGTTTCTCTCGTTTGGAAAGCTCCGCTCTGCGTCGGCGGCCTTCGGGGCATTCTGGGCGGCGATCCTTTTCGAATCGGCGAAGAATTTGTTTGCCATATACATTTCCAGGATAGGAAACCTCGGAGCGGTCTACGGAACTCTGGAAGTGATGATCGGAATCCTTCTATGGGTGTTCTACTCAACGACGGTTTTCATCCTGGGCGTGGAATTATCAAACATCCATTCGATCAGGAGGGCAGCGGTATGAGCAAAATATTATTGACGGGATTTCCCGGATTCATTGCGACGCGCCTGTTGAGAGAATTGTTCAGGCTGGACGACTCTCTTCGGGTGACGGCACTGATCCAGCAGAAGTTCGGGCACGTCGCGGAATCTGCGCGTGCGAGGCTGGGTCAGGAAATCCCGGGAATTTCAGAGCGGCTTCAGTTTGTTTTGGGCGATATAACCGCCGAGAACCTCGGTATTCAGGATCCGGCATCCGCAGCGGAAGGAGTGACGGGCATATTCCATCTTGCGGCGGCCTACGATCTGGCTGTGCCCAGGGATGTCGGCATGTCGGTAAACGTCGAAGGGACCCGCAATGTCGTTTCATTCGCGAGAAGCTGCAGGAATCTGAAGCGGCTCGATTACGTGAGTACGGCTTATGTAAGCGGGTACTACCGGGGAGTTTTTTCGGAGTCGGATTTCAATCTTGGGCAGGGGTTCAAAAACTTCTACGAGGAAACGAAATTCCTTGCCGAGAAAATTGTTAGGAATAGTAGGGATATTCCTTCCGTTATCTACCGGCCCGGCATCGTTGTCGGGGATTCGGCGACCGGCGATACGGCGAAATACGACGGCCCATATTATGCCCTTCAGGCCATGCAGTCTCTTCCGAATCATTTCCCGTTCCCGAAAATAGGAAGCGGAAAGGCTGAAGTGAACCTGGTTCCGATAGATTATGTAGTGAGTGCGCTGGCCCGACTTTCGACGGATGGCAGCAGCATAGGAAGGACCTTTCACCTTACGGACCCGTCTCCATTGAGAGTCGCGGAGCTGCAGAAGATGCTTGCTGCAGCTCTGGACAAGAGTTTCATTAGCTACCCGCTGCCCGCAGCGATTGCTAAGAATGCATTGAAGCTTGGACTCGTGAGGAGTATCTACAGAATGCCGGTCCAAATGGTTGACTATTTTGTCCATGACGTGCATTATGATTCGACGAAGACAACTCGTTTTCTTCAAAAACACAAAATATCCTGCCCGGCGTTCAAGGATTACTACCTGAACCTGGTGAAGTTCTTTCGTTCGCACAAGCAGGATGAGCTGCAAGGGATACTAATCTAGGATTGGGAGAATATGACAGAAAAAACTTTTCACTTCGCTAAAGAGAGAAAGAAAGTCTACGAACTTGCGTACAACCTGAGATGGTCGTACGATTGTCCTACACAGATGTTTTTCGCGAAGCTGAGCCCGCGCATCTGGGATAACTCAAATCATAGCCCGATTGCGGTGCTGAATGAAATAAGCGAAGAGGAACTCAGGTCACGTCTGATGAGCAAAGCGCTGCGCGCCGAGCTTGACCAGTTGCACAAATCGCTTGTGGACTACCTCAGCAATGTTCACAAGCCCGTCCCCGGGCTCAGGCAGTTTGACAAACACCCCGTGGCATATTTCAGCGCGGAGATCGGGATACACGAGAGTCTGCCTATCTATTCCGGCGGCCTTGGAATCCTGTCCGGAGATCACACGAAGAGCGCAAGCGATATCGGCTTGAATTTTGTCGGCGTTACGCTGTTCTACAGGCAGGGATATTTTGTCCAGAAAATCAACAGCGAAGGGTGGCAGCTGGAGGAATATAATCAGCACGACCATCATTCGCTTCCCGTTGTTCCCGTCATGGACGAGGGCGGGAACCTTGTAAAAGTCCAGGTTCAAATCGGCCGGAGCCTCGTCTCCGTTGCCGCATACAAGGCCGTCGTGGGGCGCTCCGTGCTCTATCTCCTAGAGACAAATCTGCCTGAGAACGAGGAGCACTACCGTGATCTGACGGCACGAGTCTACGGCGGCGACAGCACTACCAGAATCTCACAGGAGATAATTCTCGGCATAGGCGGTGCAAAATTTCTGAGAACCCTCGAATACGAACCGGCCGTTTACCATATGAACGAGGGCCATTCCGCCTTCCTGACTCTTGAACTCCTGCATGAGCAGCTCCTCCTCGGAAGGTCACTCGACCGCGCCGTTGAGGAAGTGAAAAAGAAATGCGTGTTCACGACTCACACTCCGGTAGCTGCCGGGCATGACAGGTTCAGCCAGGATTTGATAAACTTCAGTCTGAGTGAATTTGTGTCGTCCCTCGGCGTTTCTCTCGACGGCTTCATGAAATTCGGCAGGGTTCGCCCCGAGGACAAAGCCGAGACGTTCTGCATGACAGTCCTTGCGTTGAAGATGAGCCGGGGTGCGAATGCAGTCAGCGAGCTCAACGGGAAAGTGAGCCGGCAGATGTGGACCGGTCTTTTTCCCGGAAAGAAGGCGGACCAGGTGCCGATAGGTTATATCACAAACGGCATCCACAGCCTCTCCTGGCTGGCAATGGAATCGCGGGCGATGTATGAGAAACAGGCGGGTCCGAACTGGATCGCCAAGCTGGGTCGCCAGGCGGACTGGAATGCGCTGATCAAAAAGCTACCCGAAGATGAGATATGGGCTCTGCGCTATGCCTTACGAAGGAGGCTCGTCGAATTCGTCAGGGAGAGGGTCAAGAGACAGCTTGTCAGATACGGAAATTCTTCGGCGTCGGTGGAAAAGCTCTTCAATGCCGATGCACTTACAATCGGATTCTCGAGGAGATTTGCAACTTATAAGAGAGCGCCGCTGATTTTCACGGATATGAACAGAGCCGCACAATTGCTGGGCGACAGCAAACGTCCCGTGCAAATCGTGTTCAGCGGCAAGGCTCATCCGAGGGACGACGCCGGGAAGGCATTCATCCAGCGGATCATAAATCTGAGCCGTGATCCGCGCTTTGCCGGGAGAATAGTCTTCGTGGAGGATTACGACATCGGTCTTGCGCGGCAGCTGGTGGCGGGTTGCGATGTATGGCTCAACAATCCAAGACGCCCTCTCGAGGCAAGCGGCACAAGCGGCCAGAAAATAGTCCTGAACGGAGGAGTCAACTGCAGCATAATGGACGGATGGTGGAGGGAAGCATATAACGGGAAGAACGGCTTCGCCATCGGCGACGACAAGGACGTGCGTGGCTCTGCCGAGGAACAGGACCGAATCGATTCTCAGAATTTATACGAAATACTCGAGCATAAACTAATACCGGTATTCTACGACCGCGATGCGTCGGGCCTTCCGTTGAAATGGATAAAGATCATCAAGGAATCGATAAGGACGGTCGCACCCGTTTACAATACATCCAGAATGGTTGATGAATATGTTCACAAATACTATCTGCAAAAGTGAAATACTGACGCGAATCAAAGTAGTAATTCGCGGGAAAGGTACGAAAAATGACCAAGACTGAAGAATTGTGCATAAATACAATACGTTTTCTCGCAGTTGATGCGGTTCAGAAAGCAAACTCGGGTCACCCCGGAATGCCGATGGGAACAGCCCCGGTAGGGTATACGCTCTGGACCAAATACATGAAGTACAATCCGAAAAACCCGAAGTGGTTCAACCGGGACCGTTTTGTGCTGTCGGCCGGACATGGCTCCATGCTGCTCTACTCATTGCTGCATCTGACAGGGTTCGCCGTCTCGCTCGACGATCTGAAACAGTTCAGGCAATTCGGAAGCATCACACCGGGGCACCCGGAGTTCGGCATGACACCCGGTGTAGAGACTACGACCGGCCCCCTCGGCCAGGGACTGAGCAATGCAGTCGGTATGGCGATTGCTGAAACATTTCTGGCGGCACGCTTTAACAAGGACGGCTTCAATATAGTGGACCATTATACGTACGTCATCGCAGGTGACGGCGACATGATGGAAGGTGTGACGAGCGAGGCGAGCTCGATTGCCGGCCACCTGAAACTCGGCAAGCTGATTGTGTTTTATGACGACAACCACATCACCATCGAGGGCAACACGGAGCTTGCCTTCAGCGAAGACGTGCTGGGAAGGTATGCGGCCTACGGGTGGCACACACAACGCGTCGCCGACGGAAACGACCTGGACGCAATATCGAAGGCGGTTGAAGCTGCAAAGGGAGCCAAAGACAAGCCGTCGATCATAGGTGTGAGGACCCACATCGGGTACGGCTCTCCCAACAAGCAGGACACCGGCGAAGCACACGGCTCGCCGCTGGGGGACAAGGAAGTCGAGCTGACTAAGAAGAATCTCGGCTGGCCTCTCGAGCCGACGTTTCTCATACCGGATGAGGCTCTCAAGGTGTTCCGCGAGGCCGTCGCAAAGGGTGACAAACTTGAAAAGGAATGGAGTAAACTCTTCGACGAATACAAAAAGAAGTATCCCGATCTTGCGGCGGAATTCGAGTCATGGCTTTCGGGTAAAATTCCTGCAGATGCATTAAAGGACCTGCCTCGCTTCGACCCGTCGGCAGGCGCCGTCGCTACAAGGTCTGCATCCGGGAAGGTGATAAACGCATTTGCTCCCAAGGTTAAGAACTTCCTCGGCGGAGCCGCCGATCTCTCTCCTTCCACAGACACCATTATGAAGGAATATGCCTCGTTTTCCAGCTCGGACAGGGAGGGGCGGAACTTCCACTTCGGAATACGTGAGCACGGCATGGGAGCGATATTGAACGGCATGGCAGCACACGGCGGGCTAATTCCCTTCGGCGCAACCTTTCTGGTGTTCTCGGATTACATGCGTCCTCCGATCAGGCTGGCGGCGCTCTCCCATTTCAGGACCATTTACGTCTTCACTCACGACAGCATCGGCCTCGGCGAAGACGGCCCGACGCACCAGCCGGTGGAACACTTTATGGCCCTCCGGGATATTCCCGGCCTGACGATCATCCGCCCGGCGGACGCGAACGAGACCGCCGAAGCATGGAAGTTCGCACTTGGACACACAGAGGGGCCGGTCGCACTTCTCCTGACGAGGCAGAAGCTTCCGGTAATCGACCGCAGCAAGTATGCGAGTGAGGCAGGACTACAGCGCGGCGGGTATGTGCTCGCCGATTCGGGAAATCCCGAAGCTATAATCATAGCCACCGGCAGCGAAGTCTCTGTTGCGCTGAAGGCACATGAAGACCTTGTTTCGACTGGGAGAAGAATCCGGCTTGTGAG
>JBJKPN010000205.1:0-1973 GCA_046706365.1 Candidatus Kryptoniota bacterium
CGAAGCTCGACCTGCTCTCCGATCTCCTCGGACAGGAGCGGCACCTTGCTATCGTTTTCTGCAATAGAAAACACATAACCGTCAAAGTATCCAAGAAGCTTACGGCAATGGGAATTCAGGCAAAAGCGTTGAACGGGAACATGTCGCAGCCTCAGAGGGAAAAAGTGACGGAGGAATTCAGGAAAGAGAAATTCAACGTCCTTGTAGCAACCGACGTCGCCGCCCGCGGGCTTCATATCGACGACGTTTCACACGTGTACAATTACGAAATACCCAAGGACGTCGAATCGTACACTCACCGGGTAGGAAGAACCGCACGCGCCGGCCAGAAGGGGCAGGCTATCTCGCTCGTCGCGACGGAAGAGGAGAAGAAATTCTTCAAGCAGATACTCTTCAAATACCAGGGAGAGATCACTCTTAAGGAGTGGGGAGTCGAGAACCCGGCACACACACGCGGTGCCGTGGATATGAGGCCTCCCAGGCATGCTGGGGAAAATCGGAAGAAGAGCCGCCGCTGGTGAACTAGGACCACGGAAATCCCCGCCATTACTGCTCTAAAGAGCCCGCAAAAAGAGCCGATGTAGGAGAAGGCGCTTCATATGAACCAAATGGCGGGAATAAAACGATTCTTCAGGCCTTATCAGGTCAGGGTACTCTAATGACGACGGGTTTTGCATCATCAGGGACACCGGGCCGCCGGGCGAACGATATCATTTGCGATTCGTTTATCGAACAGGCGGCTTACGGAGTCTTCATCTCCAACCCGGACGGACGCTACATCGATGTAAACCCGAAGGGCTGTGAAATGCTCGGCTACTCGAGAGAGGAACTTCTCAGCTTATCGATTACCGACCTTGTCCCTGCCGATGAGCAGGACGAAAAACGGATGCCTCCAAGGCGAGTGGTGGCCGGGCACACGGCTTTCGTCGAACACAACCTGAAGTGCAGGGACGGACGGCTGCTGCCGGTCGAGATAAACATACAGGTGCTCACCGACCGGAACGTCGTCGCGATAGTTCATGACGTAAGCGCGCGCAAGAAGACTGAAGAGGATATCCGTCATGTATCCAGGCTTTACGCAACCCTGAGTGAAGTGAACCAGGTTATCCTCCGGGTGAAAGACAGGGCGGCGCTCTTCCAGGCGATCTGTGACAAAATCGTGGAGTACGGACTCTTTGATCTTGCAGTCATCGGGCTTCTCGACGACGCCGGGAAAAATGTAAGTCTGGCGGCTTTCAAGGGTTCGGCAGTGGACAGTCCCTACGAGCTCATGGACATCAGCAAGCCGCCGTTCGACAACAGTCTCACTGCAAATGCAATCAAATCAGGAAGCGTTGTTACTTCGGAATGCATTCAAAGTGATGTCAGGACCAGATTCTGGAGCAAGGAGGCAGCCGAACGTAGTATTCATGCCGCCGCCGCTGTTCCCTTCAGGCTCGGAGACCGGATCAAAGGCGTATTGAGTCTTGCGAGCAGGGAAAAATGGTTCTTTGGAGAAAAGGAAAAGGCGCTCCTGGATGAAATACGAATGGATATATCTTTCGCACTGGGGAATATCGAGCTGGAGTCTGAGCGCCGCCTTGCCGAAGCTGCACTGAAAGAAAACGAAGCGAGATATCGGTCGGTGTATGAAAACACTCAGATCGGTCTGTACCGTACCACCCCCTCCGGCAGGATCCTGATGGCAAACCCGGCATTGATCAAGATGCTCGGTTACGAAAATCTGGAGGATCTCTCCAGGCGTGATCTTTCCAAAGAAGGATTCGAACCGGAATATCCCCGTGACGAGTTCATGCGCCGGCTGGAGAGTGAAGGATCCATTAGCGGTATGGAAAGCGCCTGGGTGAGGATGGACGGACGCGCTATGTATATCCGCGAAAGTGCTCGGGTGGTGAGGGACGATGCAGGCAAAATTCTGTATTACGAAGGCACAATCGAAGACATCACCGAACGGAAAATTGCCGAGCATGCTC
>JBJKPN010000206.1:0-39928 GCA_046706365.1 Candidatus Kryptoniota bacterium
CAGGTAGAAAATGTCTGACGCGACAGGGAATTCGGGAGGCCGCCTTCTAAGAAGGCTCAACACTTTCGACCTGACGATGATCGTCATCGGCTCGATTATCGGCGCCGGAATCTTCATGACGCCTTCATCGATAGCCCAGGCTCTTCCTTCTCCGCTCCTCATAATCGCAGTTTGGGCGCTCGGCGGAGTGACGGCCCTTTGCGGCGCGCTCACTTACGCGGAGCTCGGCGGGATGATGCCGGATGCCGGCGGAGTCTACGTTTACCTTGCAAAGGCCTATGGAGGTCTCTGGGGATTCCTTTACGGCTGGGCTTATTTCGTTGTTGTCAACACCGGCGGGCTTGCAGCAATCGCACTGGTGTATGCGTCATACCTCGGATATTTTGTCCACCTATCGACTGTGGGAATCAAAGTAGTCGCGATTCTCGGCATCGTATTCCTCACGGGCGTGAATTACTTCGGCGTGAAGCTGGCCGGAGCCTTTGCCGGAGTCTTCACTGTTCTGAAGATCGGTGCAATAGTGGCACTCGTGGTTCTCGGATTCGCAATAGGGAAATCCCACGCAAGCTCTTTTGTGCCGTTTATCCCGAAGGGCGTCCAGGGTAATCTCAGCGGCGCGATTGCAATTGCGATGGTAGGGGTACTTTGGACGTACGGAGGCTGGCAGCACGCCACTTTCCTCGCGGGGGAGGCGAGAGACCCCAGGCGGAGTCTGCCTGTTTCGATAATAGCAGGGACTTTGCTTGTAGTGGTGATCTATATAGCCGTGAATCTTGTGTACCTTTACCTTCTGCCCGTTTCAGGCATATCCGGATCACCCCGGGTCGCAGCCGACGCGGCACAGAGTTTCCTTGGTAATACGGGGGGCATATTCATATCAATCGCAATAATCATATCGACGTTCGGGACGGCCGGCATCTATACACTAAGCGCCCCGAGGATTTATTTCGCTATGGCAGAGGACGGCGTCTTCTTCAAGAAGACCGCGTATGTCCATCCCAAATATCACACGCCGACCTATTCCATTATATTTCAATCGGCGTGGGTCATAGTTCTCCTCCTGTCTGGAAATTTCCTGCAGTTGATCACTTATGCGATATTTGCCGACTGGATTTTTTTCGCACTGACCGCAGCCTCTGTTTTCATATTCAGAAAGAAAATGAAGGAGCTCGACCGGCCGTACAAAACACTCGGTTATCCTTACACGACAATCTTTTTCGTGGCGGTCGCGACATGGTTTGTGGTTAATACGCTTGTCACGGCTCCGCTGCAGTCGTTCGCAGGCCTTGCTTTTATTTCTTTAGGCATCCCTATTTATTATTATTGGAAACGGAAAAATCTTCGCGCGGCAGACTCGCAGGCTTGAAAGACAGCGATCGTCCGCTCCAACGTGAAGCATAATGGAAGGTGTTAAATGCTGAAGTACGATGTGAACAAATATCGTGACCTCTTCCCGGTCGTGAAGGCGGGAACAGTCTATTTGAATCATGCCGCGACAGGCCCTCTGTCGACGAAGGTCGTCGCTGCAGTCGACAAATACCTGAAAGAGAGAAGCGAAACTCAGATCGACAACTATCAGCAGTTCCAGCCGACGCTTATCGAGACCCGTGAACTTGCGTCGAGGCTTCTCAAAACGACCCCGGACAGGATAGCATTCTTCGACAACACAACAAACGCCATAAACCTGATCGCGGGGGGTATCGACTGGAAGCCGGGGGACAGGGTGATTCTTGACGACATCGAGTTCCCGGCAAACGTCTATCCATTCCTGAACCTCAAGCGGCTCGGCGTCGAGATCGATTTTGTCAAGAACCGCGGCGGCAGGATCCTGCTTGAAGATATAGAAGCGATGGTTATTCCTCGAACCCGTTTACTGTCGATAAGCCATGTCCAGTTTCTCAGCGGGTTCAGGGCCGATTTATACGCAATCGGGGAATTGTGCAGGAGGCACGGAATAATATTCTCCGTTGATGCCATTCAATCGGCCGGTGTCGTGCCGATCGATGTGAATGCCATGAAAATCGATTTTCTCGCGACAGGGGGACAGAAGTGGCTGCTGGCCCCGCAGGGGATTGCGTTTGCTTACATTTCAAAGGAGATGCAGGACAAAATAACTCAGGCTTATCTCGGATGGACGAGTATAAAGAATTTTTTCAGTGAATTCACCCATTACCGGCTCGACCTGGACGATGCTGCGCGAAGGTACGAAAACGGAACTCTGAACTACGTCGGCATAACCAGCCTGCACGAATCTCTCGGGGTGCTGCTTGAAGTCGGAATTGAAAACATCGAAGAGCACATCCTCGATTTGAGCGACACGCTTATCGGCAGGCTGAAGACGCTTGGCCTGGAAGCATACGTCGAGGGAAACCGGGCTCAACGAGCGGGCATCATTTCGATCAAGGTTGACAATGCGGAATCGTTTGCCTCACGGCTTTCAAAATCGAAGATAGAAGTGGCGGTCCGCCAGGGGCTCGTAAGAGTCTCGCCGCATTTTTACAATACGGAGGATGAGATTGATCTGCTTGTGAGCAAGCTCGGACAAAAATGAGAGGCATTCGTTACTTCCGGGCTGCTCCATGGCCTTGCGGATAGAGCTGAGGAAAAAGAACTGAAGCCGATTTGCATATCCCTGCCGGACTGAGCAGTTAGACTTTCACGGGATACGCGTGGCTGCGTTGATCCGGGATATAAAAGAGACCCGCTTACCGGCGTCGGCCCGGCGGGAAGATGAACCAATTACCGGAACCCTCGTCTACGATATAGTTGTTGTGAAAACCGGGAATCAGGAATTTTGTTGCGCAATCCCGGGACCAGAATTCCGCCGAACGGCCCAGGGTCCGCCGGAACCGGGAAAAATTCAATAGGAGACTAAGAGTTGATAAAAGGATTGCTCGTCATCGTTTTCGCAGGCTTCATGTTTTCCGGTTGCACGAATCCCGTCAGCTCGAGCGGCGGCATCGCCAATCACCCGATTCCCAATTCGGATGTTTTTTTTGTCGGCACTGCGCAGGTGTCTACCTCCGGCAGCTCCGGCCCATCGGAGTATACCGCAAATTGTCAGCTGGGATATCGTGACAACTCTCCCGGCGACAGTGTGTTCAATGCGTCCGAGATAACGGTTGACGGGATCACGATGACACAGCAGGGAGGGGCCGGGATGTTTTCAGCACGTGGGCTGATGCTCTCTTCCGGAGATTCGGTAGTCTTTGTGGTCAGGAACCGGGTGATCGGAACGGTCCGGCAGGTGCTGAGAGTTCCACCGTCGATAATTGACTGCATCCTTCAGCCGTCAATTCCTGCTGCCGGCGTGATGAACCAGAGCTCGGGTTACTCCGTGGCCTGGGGAACGGGCGCGGTCGGCGCAAATTACTACAGGCTGCAAGCCGTCACATACGATTCGCTCAAAGCAGTCGCGAATACCTGGGCTACGATGACGACTTCAAACACGTTGACATTCCCGTCGTGGATTTTTCAAAATCCCGCCGGGGGAGTGTATCCGTACCTGGAAATTACAGTTCTCCCTTTCAACTCAATATCCTACCCGGGGTTTGCAGCGGGCTCGGGGTTCTCCGTCAGCAGTGCACACTTCGAGGACTACACAAATCTCTGAGCGGCAATGGAGGATGGGGGAGGATGAATCTTTTCTGACGACTCAACTTTCCATTGAGAAGTAACCGACCGAGTTCGGGAGGACCAGCTTCGGCTCGACTGTCGCGTGGATGCTTTGACCGTCGGGATGTTCCATTCTCTCGATTAATATTTCGGCGGCGTTCATGCCGACCCTGTCGTTGAACTGCTCCACCGTCGGGTACAAGGGAGTTTCGAAACTGTTGTTGTATCCGAAGAGATGGAAGTTCGCCGGCAGTGCCATCCCAAGCGCCTCGAGCCGACGGAGCAAATCTGTTATGAGGCCGTCGTGGTTTACACATATCCCGACGTTCTTGTGGGTTCGGGAGATCTCATCGATCTGTGAGACGAGCTTCTCGAGGTCGAGAATTGTCGCGTCTTCCCGGCCATACAGAACCCCGATCGCCTCCCTGAAAGCGGCGAGTTTCTCCTGTGATGAAGAGATTGTTTCCGGTGAGTCACTGTCCGGGATGAAGATTATCTTGTCGCAGTACCGGTTGTACTTCAGGTAGGCGCAAATCCTTCTCATGGCGGTGGTATTGTCGACCACCACATAGTCGGTGTCGAGGTCCGGAATAAACCTGTCTATCAGCACGAAAGGGAATTTCGCCTCCTTGAGTCTCTTGATATGCGAATAATCCTGCATGTAATGGTCCTCCAGGAAGATTATCATCCCGTCCACGTGTCTGGATATGAGGCGTTCCACCGTGTCCTTTTCCTTCTCGTGACTCATATTGGATATTGATATAAGAAGGTTCATTTTCTTCTTCTCGAGTGCGGTTCTTATGCCGGTGAGAATATCGATGAAGATCTTGTAACCGCTGAAGTGGCTTGGTATGATGAGGCCGACCTGTTTGCCCCGTGGGAGGACTTCCGGCTTGTCGACATACATCCCCTTTCCCTGGCGCCTCGTAATTATCCCGCGATTCTCCAGCTCCATGAGAGTGCGGTGAACAGTCGCATAACTGAAATTCCACTTCTCGATCATCTCCCGAACGGTGGGAAGCTTGTCGTTCTGCTTCAGATTGTCTTTCCTTATGAGTTCTATTATCCGGTCGCTTAATTCTTCGTATTTCTTCTTGGTCTTTTTGTCGTCCACGTCGGTTGTCACTCCTTTTCATATTTGGGGACCGGAAACCCGGCCCGACTTAATTCTTCCGTACACTGATTTGTCACGGGACGTTTTCGGAAGGTTGCCCGCCGCCGGTATATTAGACAGCTCAAAGCCTTTCTCGGTTCCATAAGGTGTTTTCGGAGGAAGATTCCTGTACCAGAAAATATACATTCCGGCGAGGCAAAAGAGGAACACCGTCAGGGTAAAGTAAAACTGGCTGAAGTTGCGTATCATCAACTGCATCGGAAGGAAGAACAGCGAAATCTGCCAGCCGAGGGTAAAGGGGACTGCGAGCAGATCGTTCCTCTGCTCTTTTTCCATGGCCTTTCTTACATTCGGGGCCAGGCGCGATCTGAACGGTCCCCATAACCCGAACGGTCGCGTCGTACGATAAAAATTGAAGGCAACACTGTCTTCCACAGGGGGAGTCAACAGCGTTCCGATGACAGTCGCGGCGAGCGAAATACTGGCGACCAGGACGAACTGCTGCCATTCGACGAGATGCGGAAGGAATCTTATTTCCGCAATGGAAGCGAGTATGCCGACTGCGGTTCCGATGGCGAAGCCCCCGCCGTTGTAGCGCCACCAATAGAACTTCAGCACGGCCGGTACAGCAAGTCCGCCTCCGAGTCCCATTACGATCCAGCCCCAAATCTGGGTAATGCTCCGGAAGTAAAAGGCGATAGAATACGCCGCAAGCACCATGCAGACGATGAATACGTAAGATATTCCGATCAGCTCTCTGGTCTTTGCATCGGGGTGGATAAAACGCTGGTAAAGATCGCGTGTGAAGTACCCGGTGGCGGAGTTCACGCTCGAGTTAAAAGATGAAAATGCGGCGGCTATGAGAGCTATGACCAGGAATCCACGGACGCCCGTCGGCAGATCGAAGAGTATGACAGCGGGGACAATTCTCTCCGGATTGATTGTGCCGTCGTAACTCAGCAGGGATAATTTAGTCTGCCAATGATTGTTCAGGAGATGTCTTACGCCCGAGGTGAGAGCCGGACTGAAATGAGACGGGGTATTGATCAAACCTGAAATCATGGCCGGCCATTCTGCCCGCGTCACGCCGTGAAGGTTCGACCTGATGAAGTTGGCCGTTTCCGAAAGGACGAGCTGGTTGGGAAGAATATGATGGACCATAACGATGCCAATGATCGCAAATCCGATCATCATGGGCCATCTGAACATCATGAGGGAGGTCCAGAAAAAAGTAAGCGTTCCACATTCCCTGTCATTTCTGGCGGCGAAGTACCTTGGATCCGCCCCCGCGGAGGAGATCCCTATGAGCATGTTGCGGAGGAAGTAGAAAATCACGAGCATTGTCAGGTCGTCGTATGACCGGTATCCTGGCGGCATGTTTATCTTCCAGGGAAGGGAAGAGTTGATCCACTCACGATTTCCTGTTACGCTCGCCGCGACAGCGGGAAAGCTGCCGGTGGCTGAGATGCTCCCGATGGCGGTCACCGAGACGATCACTATTGCCGAGATTACTATCACCGATTGGAAGAGATCGGTGTAACCAACCCCGTAAAATCCCGAGACGGCCGTGTAGATCGTCGCAAGCATCACCATCACGAGGACGCATTGTGCCGGTGTGAAGGGGATGAACATTGCGACGAAGAGGCCGAGTGCTTTCATGAGATAAACGAGCATGCCGATCGTCGTTACGACAACGGCGACAGCTGAGATGACCCTCGCTGCCTGCCCATACCATGATTTACCGAAGCGAAACTCCATCCACTCTGCTCCGGTCATGCAGCCTGACCGCCTGTGCCACTTGCCCGACCACAGAAGCATGAAAGTGAGTATGAGAACCGCACCACCCCGAAACTCTATGTACAGTCCGCGCGGGCCGAGAAGATAGAGGAAGGATACTATCAGCATGGTCCCCGCCATGTCGATGTAGGAAGAAGTCCCCGAGATTCCCAGGGCCCACCACGGAAGCTGATTGTCTCCGAGGAAATAGTCTTTTATGCTCCTTGAGGATTTTTTCCGGAGAAAAAGTGCAATCGCTATTAAGGTGAGTAGGTAGAGCGCAATCGCCACGTAGTCAGTGGTTCTGAAGTACCTCATTTAGGCTGAGTGTCTCCAAACGTCGGCGGCCATACTCCTTCCAGATTGGGTCATAGTATCGGTACTCTTTGAGAACATGATAGGTATGGGCGCTGAAAAAAGCAATATAATGGCAACTGTATCTATAACTTGGACTAATCTCGGGCGCATATCGTATATTGATGCGAGTCAATATCATTTTTTCTGACTGTATCTATTGACAATATATATGCAGTGTTTTATTTTCCGTGGTGATTAGTTGACAGTTCAGTATGCATCAGTAAGAACCAGGAGTTGACGGAGAGAGTATTTGTACTACGATTTCGAAAATGGTGATGCTTGGAGTCAAGGCGGAACCCAACTTCGTGATTTAGTAAGGCCGGAGGTGCCGAACTCATTTGCAGCGATGCGAATCAGTGCGGAGCTCCGGAGTTTTCGTAACTCTTACCGACTAGCCCTTCCCCAGGTCGTTTGCTGAGCAGAAACCGAGTGCCACGCACTGTTGGCTTTCCTTTTGCGCGGCCGCTCGTCAACAGACATCGTTGATTTGTCCATTAGGTCTTTGATGTGTGAGTTCCTGGATCTATCAAGACTCAAATTCATGGTCAACCTAAAAAGGAAGAGATACTGTTGATGAAGAAGTTAAAACCAGCCCTCATGATCCTCCTCGTCTTGTCTGTCACCAGGCTTGCGCTTGGCGGCACTACCGGGAAGATAGCCGGTAAAGTCATCGACGAGAATACCGGCGACCCTCTGATCGGTGCAAACATCCTGATAGTGGGCACCCAGCTTGGAGCCGCCACCGATCTCAACGGTAATTACTTCGTGATCAATATTCCCCCCGGGACTTACGAAGTGAGAGCCTCCTACGTCGGATATCAAACGGTTATCGAGAAAGAAGTCCACGTCTACATTGACAGAACGACGCCGCTGGATTTCAAGCTCTCACAGGGCGCCGTTCACGCAAAACCCGTTGTCGTTACTGCGAGGCAGGAGAAGATCATCCGTGACCTCACTGCAACTTCCGAGCAAATCAGTTCAACTCAGATTCAGAAGCTGCCCGTGGAAGGTCTTACCGACATCCTTCAGCTTCAGGCCGGCATGACAAAGGGACCAAGCGGCGACCTTCATCTCAGGGGAGGAAGGGCCGATGAGATTCAATACGTCGTCGACGGAATGCCCATCATAGACCCGTTCGGAAACGGCCTCGCAGTCGACGTCCAGAACAACGACATTCAACAAATCCAGGTCATAAGCGGTACGTTCAATGCCGAATACGGCCAGGCGATGTCGGGAGTGGTGAACATTGTCACGAAGTCTGGCGGCGACAGGCTGCGAGGAAACATAGAAGCCTATTCCGGCGAGTTTGCGACGGGCAACTCAAACCTGTTTTACGATATTGCCCAGCAGCTCCCTTTGGGGGAGAGATATGTCCAGGGCGACCTTGGGGGGCCAGTGCCATTGCTGGACCGCACCCACTTCTTTGTTTCCGGCAGGGTCACTGACGAAAGAGGCTGGCTGTTCGGCCGGATGATACATACGCCGAGCGACTTCGGTGATTTTTCCGCCGTCAATCCCGCCGACTGGCTGATCACTTACAGCGGAGACAGCTCGCTGGTGGCTATGAACCCTTCCTTCGGCTCTTCCTACTCGGCGAAACTAACGACGAGCCCGTTCGATTGGCTCACGGTCGGCTACACTCTCATAGCCGACTACTCCCGATGGAAAAACTATGACCACTTCAACATGTTCAACCCCGGGTATGACCCGACTAATCAAAGCTGGGGATATAACAATCTGGTCACGTTCACTAATGTCCTGAGCAAGAGCACGTACCAGAGACTTTCGCTCTCCTATTACGCCACGCGGTACTCGAGCTCAGTGTACCAGGACCCTTACGACCCGCGTTTCCTTTCACAAATTCACTACAATCTGAACGTCCCGGGCGGGATATTCAATGTCGGCGGCGTCGACAACGGGTTCACTTATGAACGGAGCTTCACGAAGGAACTGAAGTACGATCTCACAAGTCAGGTGAATCAGGCCAACCTTGTCAAGTTGGGGTTCGATCTGAGGGACATCGAGATGAAGGAAGAGGATTTTACGGTCAACGACAACCCGCAAACCGGCTTCCAGCTCAAGATCGATCCTCTTACGGCCTTCGACCACAACGCCTACGACCATACCCCATTCGAAGGAGCCGTATACGTACAGGACAAGCTGGAAGTCAAGGACTTCGTTCTGAACGCCGGCCTGAGGTACGATTACTTCAACGCGCACTATTATGTGCCGACTAATATGACCGACCCGATGAACAAGCAGCATCGGCCTTTCGACCAGGCCTACAGGTATGTGAACCCGAAGGCTCAGCTTAGTCCCAGGGTGGGAGTCGCCTTTGCGATCTCGGACAAGGGCTCCTTGCACGCGTCTTTCGGTGAGTTCTTTCAGATGCCCGACCTGCAGCAGGTCTATATGAACCCCGGCTTCAAGGTCCAGGGCGTTTACCAGTCGGTAATCGGAAATGCGGACATCAATCCCGAACAAACGGTGGCCTACGAGATCGGCATTCAGCAGGAGCTCACCCCGGAGATCGTGCTCGATGCCACGAGCTATTACAAGGACATCCGCAATCTTTCGGGAGTGACCTTCTTCAGGACATTCGACCAGGTGAATTATGCGGAGATCACCAATGCCAATTACGGCTACGCCTGGGGAATCACACTTGAACTGAGGCTGCTCAACGCCGGTATCATATCTTCCGACCTGAACTATACGTACCAGCTTGCAGAAGGAAACGGCTCCGACCCGCTACAGGCGTTCTACGACGCGCAAAGCGGCGACGAAGCCACCAGAGTTCTTGTCCCGCTGAACTGGGACCAGACTCACGTTCTTAATTGGGTGGTCAACCTCAACGGAAAGGACTGGGGAGTGAGCGTGATTTCAAGATTCCACACAGGGAATCCGTACACTCCAAACGTAATCGGGTTCATTGCCACTAACGTCCAGCTGCTGAACATGGGAAGAAGGCTTCCCCAATTCGACATGGACCTGCAGGCTTACAAGGATTTCGATCTCGGCTTCACGAGCCTCCAGGTGTTTTTGAGAGTGGATAATCTGCTCGACCAGACGCTTCCGGAGTATTTCCCCGTTCTCACGCCGCAGCAGCTGGCGAGTTTTGCCCCCGAATCATATCTGAATTCGCTTTATTCATTCTATTACGACCCGGCTTCGCAGCCGATGCCGCGCCTGGTTAAGCTCGGCCTGAAGTTGAATCTGTAATTCGAGAAAGTTACCAGTTAACAAATGAGGTTGACGCTCATGAGTTCTAAGAAGATTTCTGTAATGGTTCTTGCGGCGCTTTCTGCGGTGTTTATGTTTTCGACTGCCCGGGCCCAACAGTACTCCAACGAGGGATACTATATCGATCCGAATCTTGGACATCAGATTTACCAGAGGACACAAATCATTCAGGCAAACCAGGTCCAGTCGATTTATGGCAACTGGGGAAACTTCGGCTGGACGGCGGCGGCCCAGGGTCCGTACGACGGCACCTGGCCGAAGGGGACCAGCCACGGCCACATAGACGAGATGACAATCCTTGTCGGGTCCCAGGTTACCGGGACTGACGGCAACACGTATGATGTAATTGACGAATCATACAGCGAGAATGCGAACATTGCCCCGGACGGACATTACTATTGGTGGGAGCCGAAGCCGGGCTATTATAACGATCATCGCCACTTTGTCAATCCGGATGGTTCCGTCGATACCACTTCCGAGGTGGCGCACTATGCCGACCCGACAACCTGGCCCGAAACCTGGCCCGGCAAAGATGCGTCATGGGACGGCTTGTGGGACGGCTATTTCGGAAAGGCCTACCCCTATTCGAACGACGATAATGCCGATGACGAAGGCCTCTATCTGATGGATGATAACAGGGTCAATAAATACCCTTTCTATCCCTTCTACCCGGATACCACAAGGGGAGGGCTCGGATTGCAGGTTGAAGAGCGCCTCTTTGCCTGGGCGAACCCGCTGGCGCAGAACGAGGTATTCATTCATTCGACCATTACGAACACCTCTTCCGTTGTCTACACGCGTACACTTACCAAGAACCCGATCCTCTTTGGAGCTTACGCCGATGTGAACCCCGGTGGAATCGGATCGACGAACGACGTCGACAGCTACGATACGCTGGAGAACATGGTGCTGACCCATGCGTACAACAACCAGTTGTTCCCGGGTCTTCCTTATCCGAACATCAAGCCCGGGTGGATGGCGTGGAAGTTTCTCGAGAGTCCCGGCATTTCAGACGACGGAATAGATAACGACCACGATGGGATGATAGATGAGTCCAGGAGCGACGACGCCAAACTCTGGCCCCGTTACCCTCAATACGTCGGCCCTATATACGAGGCGTCGTGCCCGTATGCAGACACACTTCAGAAATTGTACGGTGTTCCGCCGGTCCCTCCGGGAGGAGTCCTTGCTGCTTTCGCGGCCACTCACGATACGGCAGCTTTCAAGTCGTATTTCCACCTCACGAGCCTCGAACAGCTTCCGGCGATCGCCCTGAAACTCTGGTGGCCGGGCGACGAAAACGGCAACTGGGATCCGCGATATGACGATGTCGGCTCAGACGGCATCGGTCCCGGCTCGCCGGGATATAAAGGTCCTGACCCGGACGGGAGCCAGGGCAATTTCAAGCCCGATCAGGGAGAGCCGAACTTCGGGAGACTCGACAAGGATGAATCCGATCAGATCGGGCTCACTTCCTTTGCGTCACCCGCCTACGGATCCGTTCAGCCCCGCAACGAGACTCAGATGTGGGCCCAAATACAACCCGGTTATTTCTCCAACCCGATAGGGAACGCGAACCTCCTCTGGATTTTCGCGTCGGGACCGTTCGATTTCGGTCCCCTGGAGACACAGAGATTCTCCACCGTCTGGCTTTTCGGCGCCGATGAGACCTCCGTTTATGCTGCCGCGATCAGCGCCCAGAACATCTATAACTATAACTACCAGTTCACGACCCCTCCGCTTCAGCCGATCGTCCACGCGGTCGCCGGAGACCACAAGGTGACGATCTATTGGGACAACAGGGCCGAAGGATCGGTAAGCCCGGTTTACGGCCACAACTTCGAAGGGTACATGGTCATCAGGGGGACAAATCCGCAGTTGAGCGACGCGCAGCAAATAACGAATAATCTCGGCGACTGGACTTACTACAAACCGATTGCCCAGTTTGACCTGCAGGACGGAGTAAAAGGGACGTGCCCGATTGCATCAGGTTCTGAATTGGGGCCGCAGTATTCGTCGGGAATCCAATTCTATTACGGGAATGACAGCGGTCTGCGATATTCATTTGTCGACACCAACGTCACAAACGGGATTACCTACTACTACGCGGTGCTTTCATACGACAGGGGATACTTCCCCGGCATGGATACAATCCTGAACGATCACGGTTACAGCTGGGTGACCGGCGGTGTCGACAGGCATCTCGTGCCGATCGAGCCCTCGTTCAGTCCTTTCTCTTTCACTTACAACCAGTTCGACCAGTTGACGGGAGAAACGGTGAATACAGCGATTGTCACTCCCAACTCGAGGGCCACGAACTATTCTCCCGGTCACACGGATGCAGACGCAAACGGGATCATAAAACAGACCGAGGGATCGCCGGAGACGGGTAATGTCCGCGTGACGGTTGTTGATCCGACCGCGATTGCCGGCGGACACAGATACGTAGTGAAGTTCACATCCAATGTCGATCAGAACCTGGCGCCACACACAAGCACATACACAGTCACCGATGTCACTATCGACTCCACGATTGCCGGTCAGGTAACAATACCGCTTGATTCGACCGGGCAGGTGAGCAGTTCGTGGTTCACGCCGGTTTTTGACGGAATGTATCTGACATTCTACAACGCTAAACCAAATCTCGACTCGATAAAGGCAAACTCCGGTTGGAATTCAGACAGCAAGACGAACCTGACAGTTACTCTTGCTAACGGCGGATCGTCTACAGATCCAATCCCAATGAATTTCACGGTGAAGATCACGGCGCAGCCTGCCTCGAATCCCTCGACAATAAGCGGGCCCCCCCAGGAGTATTTCATAATAACCGACAATGCCACCGGCGACACGCTGAATTATTTCTTCAACGATGCGCAGAGGGACAATCATATAAACGCCGGCGATCAAATATTCATCCGGTTGACGAAACCAACCGGCGGTGAGGTGACGGCGTGGACCTTGAAGTTCGCCGCCCCACCCGGGACGAATGCCGTTTTGCCGCAGGCCGGCGACCAGTTCAATTTCGTGTGCGGCGTCCCGTTCGGGAACGATGATGCGTTCCAGCTGAATACTTTTGCGGATACGACAGAACACGTGCAGCCGAACGTTCTGAACAAGATAACAGTCGTTCCAAATCCCTACGTGGTTGCAGCCAGCTGGGAGACTGCGAGTGCCTTGCAGGGGCGCGGAACGCAGAAGCTGTACTTCAACCATCTGCCGGCGAAGTGCACCATCAGGATTTTCACTCAAAATGGTTACCTCGTAAAGACTCTTTATCACAACGGTCCGATTTCCGACGGCAGCGAATATTGGGACCTTACGTCCAAGGACGGTCTTGACGTCGCGTTCGGAATCTACCTCTACGAGGTGGATGCACCCGGAATAGGCCAGAAGATCGGGACATTTGCGGTAATACAGTGAGAAAATTGTTTGGAGAGTTTAAAATGAAGCGACTACTGCCATTAGTAATTTTACCTCTGTTCCTGACCGGCGTCCTGAGATGTCAGGTTGTATCCAAAGTGGCGACCACCGCGGCTCCGTTTCTCGAAATCCCGGTCGGTTCGAGACCGACAGCTCTTGGCGGGGCGTATACCGCAGTCGCAGACGGTGCCGAATCGATGTACTGGAACCCTTCCAGCATTGACTGGTTCTCGAAAGACGCCGTGTCATTCAATTACAGCGACTGGTTCGCCGGCGAGAAGTTCTTCTACGCGGCCGGTGTGCTGCATCTCGGCAACGTCGGAAGTTTCGGAGCTTCTGTGACGTCACTATCCACCCCATACATGCTCGTTACTACCGTGGATTATCCGGACGGCGTGGGCCAGCAGTTTAACGCCGCAGATGTGGCGCTCGGCGTCAGTTATGCCAGGAAACTCATGACCAGGTTCTCGTTCGGCGCGACTTTCAAATACATCGACCGGAGGATTTGGGATATGAACGCGAGTGCGATCGCATTCGACTTCGGGATACTCTATGAGCTGCCGTGGCAAAACATAAAGCTGGGCATGTCGATCCTGAATTTTGGTTCCAAGCTCCAGTTACAGGGAGCGGACGCAATCGTGCTGCACCAGCTGGATCCGACCATTACCGGATCCAACGGGCAGATCCTCGCGTCGCTTTACACGAGAGGCTGGAACCTGCCGCTGAGCCTCAAGGTGGGAATCTCATACCAGGTGATCCAGACTAATATGAACGAGGTACTGTTGTCGGCGGACTTCATTCATCCTAACGACAACTATTCATCAGCCGACGTCGGTATGGAATATGGATTTATGAATCATTTCTTCATAAGGGGAGGATACGAGGAGCTGGGTATGGCAGATTCACAGATGGGGCTCACTTTGGGAGGAGGAGTCAAATACGGAATGATCGGGGTGGACTACTCCTACGTAAAGACGAAGTATCTGGGCTTTGTCCAGCAATTCACATTGGACCTGAAAATGAAATGAAGGCGAAAACCAATTGAAGGAGGAGCATGAAAGACAAAAGGTCTCATTGGTTCGGTTCCATAACAATTTCACTTCCACCATCCATAAGGAGGGTACAATGAAAAAAAGTAGCTACTCAATTGTCACACTAATGGTGGGTTTTCTGGTCGCCCTCTCGGGCTTCCAGCAGAGTGCGTCGGCCCAGGTCCCATCGGGTGTGGTGGTCGATTCTATCGGCCCGGTTACGGCGGCGGCAAGCTGGCGAACAGAGGCGCCTTTTCGATCGCACCACCTGGTCGCAGATCCCGCCACAGGTCAAATGGTATTCATTGCGGGACAGAGCGCGAATATGAGCGTCGGTGAGTCCACAGACCCCGCGTGGTACTATTCCACAGACAACGGCACTACATGGAGCATCAATACGTCGCCATTTTCGAACAACGCCACTGCAGGGGCTGTAGTAGTTGCCGCTGATTCCAACTTCACAGTTTATGTCGTCTATAACCGCGGAGATTCACTTTTCTTCAACGAAGACGCTTTCGCCCACGACGGCAGCACTCTCGGTTCGGAGGTAATGGTGAATGCCCCAGGGACGGACGCCCAGTGCGCCGACATCGCGGTATCGAAGAGCGGGAAGTATATCATCATTACTGCTCAGCCGACCCATGGTGACTACGACAGCCTTTACGCTTACGTCTCGTCGGACAGCGGCCAGACCTGGACTCAGCATCTCGCGCTGACTACTACCGACCCGTCTATCGCCCCGCGTGCATTTTCCGGCCACCCGACGTTCCAATGGGATATTACTTCACTATCGATGGGTACGAACGGATACGCTTTTGTGGCCGTTCATGCCGACTACGACAGCACTTTTCCCAACGACCATTGGAACCTGATTAGCGAAACAAGCGACTACGGCGCGACTTGGACTCCTTCGTGGGTTACGCCGCCGCCATCGTCCGAGTACCAGCCGACCGGCAACGCGTGGGATTACAACGGCGCGGTGCTTGCAGTGGGCAACACTCCGCATCTGGTCAGCGAAATGATAAACAGCAGCGGCGTGCAGGTTCTCGTTGAGTCGCATCGTGAGAACGGCGTCTGGGTTCATCACGCGGTTTCGAGGCCCGACACCATGCGATCCTATTCGTATGAACTACCGCGCGACGGCGGGCTTGGCATGGATACGCAGGGAAGATTGTACTGCGTATTCACGAATGAGAATCTGTCGGTCGCCAACACGACGTACGAGGTTTATATATCGGGATCGAGCGACGGGGGCGACACCTGGACTCAGCCGATTCGACTGACAGACACACAACCGTTTTGTTCAGGAAATGATGTGGTGAATTCTCCAACAATACCGCAACTCATGGGGTCTACGTCGGCCGCAATCGCCATCAACGGCGAGATGTTTGGATTATTCCCCGGCCAGAATCCCCCGACCGGATGGGTCGAGTCTCAATTTCCTTTGAGCGCAGTCTGGAACGGACCGTTCGATCAGGATACAACACTTCGAGTCCTGCAGGCCGACGGTTATCACAAGACTTTCGGCACGGCCGGATTCAACTGGGTGGATATCACGCAAATCGGTACGAGAATAGATTCTCTTCTCCATGACGTTCCTTCAGGTAGTTACGATCCGGACGACGGCAACGCAGGAATGTTTCCGATAGGATTCCATTTCGGTTTCTACGGAACAAGCTATGATTCGTTCGAAGTTTCGGCCAACGGATACATCAGCTTCACGGACAGCACTTTCGGCTGGCCGCCGCCGTTCCCGATAAATAATTACAAGACGATTATCGCGCCGTTCGCGTCGGACGCCGTCAATCCAGACGACATTCATAATCCTCTCCTTTACTACTACGACAACCCGGCAAAGGATACATGCGTTATCGAGTGGTACAAGGAGAGCTCCTGGTATTCGGCTTCGACGACCGATAGCAGCATCACTTACGAGATCATACTCGCCAAGGAGGACAGCTCCATTACGTTCCAATACGATGGGATCGGCCCGACGCCTCAGTATATGAATGTACAGGTGAAGGGAGGCACGAGTGCAGGCTTCGACTTCAACAAGCTCGGCTTCGTGCCTGCTGTAGGCGAAATGGTGAAGGTCCAGCCTCTGGCAACTCCTGTGGAAAGTCGGCCGGTGACCGCGTCCAGTTTTGTGTTGAACCAGAACTATCCGAATCCGTTCAACCCGACGACGCAGATCGATTACTCGATCTCCAGGAACAGCTTCGTGACACTCAAGGTATACAATGTCCTCGGACAGGAGGTCGCGACGTTATTCTCCGGAGTCGAAACGCCCGGGAATCATTCGGTCACCTTTGATGCAAGCCGCTTCGCCAGCGGAGTATATTTCTACCGTTTGAAGGCGGGGAATTTCACAAGCGTCAAAAAGATGATTCTGATGAAGTAACGAAAGCAGTCATCGTCAGTATCTGCTAACCTCCTTATCCCCCTCCCTGCCAGCCGGGGAGGGGGAATGTTAAACGGAGGTAATCCGGATCCTCCCGCCGACAGCTCCAGAGTGATAGAGACGCGAATGCGAAAATTAAGACCCGAAAGGCAAAAAGAACGCCTGTGACAGAACCGGGCGCCATGGAAGTATCTATGATTTTATCGAGGAAACAGATCCTGAGACAGATTACGACTTCAGCTTCTCCACAGGTTCTTCTGCTGGCGACGGGTCTCCTCTTCCTTACGACCGCCTCTTCGGGTTGCAGCCGGAAGTCCGGCCCGCTTGAGCCGGGCGGAACTGCTGCCAATCAGCCCTCGCGGATTTCCGGGAGTCCATATCCGGTATCCCGGAAGCCGGATACGCTCTTCGTCGTCGATGAATCCACCCTTACATACACGCAGATACTAACCGTCGAGAGCCTGCAGGGCATCCTCGCGCAGTCCAGGCCGGAGATATACGTCATAAACGGCAACACCGACAGCTACGCGATATGGTTGTCGGACCTGGTAAACACTTACGGCGTAACTGCTGAGTACACATACTCCTCTGACTTTGCCGGCCTGCTGAGGCACTTCAAGAGCGAAATCTCGGGGTACATCCTTACCACCACCACCGAACCGTCGATAGACATTGCATTCTCCGAGGCGGGGTTGAAAGATGCGATAGTCGTCGCCGCCTCCGACGAGCCGACCGTGACCGGACTCGGTATCACCGAGTTGACCGACGTCACCAACGCCACTTACCAGGAGTTCTTCAGCGAGTATCAGGGAATGATGAACAAGGACGCACTTTGTTACCAGACTGCCGCGAATGAAAAGGCTCAATACCTGCCGGACTATGCGATTTTCGGAAAGATGTTTTTCTACTACGGCGACATCTCCAGCCCGCTGACATCTCAGATTTTCTCGACCATGAACTCCAACTCGGCTCTCTTGGGCTGGGGAAACGATGAATTCTCGCTCGTCCGGACAGCTTCGCAGAATTCAATAATGGTGCACGCCGCGGATTTCGCCAAGGATCTTTCAGCACTTTCAAATTTCGGAGTCGAAGAAAAACAAGCCAGCCACATTACAAATCCGGCGACGATAGACAGTGTGCACACCGTATGTTTCGTGATGACGGACGGAGACAACATACAATGGGTTCTCAATAATTTTGACACTGATCAGAACTGGTACGCGAGTCCCGACCGGAGGGAAGTGAATCTCGGCTGGACCATCTCTCCGGCCCTTTGCGAATTGGCTCCGACCGTTATGAAGAGATTTTACGACTCCGAAGGAAAGTCGGAAGGAGGAAGGGACTATTTCATCGCCGGCCCATCCGGGCTCGGTTATATGTATCCGGAATCTTACAAAGACCTGGCATCCTATGCATCCCTCACGGCTTCATTCATGGAGAAAGCGGACCTTCACATCGTGAACGTTATCGGAAGCTCGAATCCTCCGGCCGTTCCGACTTCAAATCTTGTTCCTTATCTCAATCAACAGCAGATTGATGCCGTCTTTTATTATCCTTATTCGAATTACGCCGGATGCGGCGGGCAGATTACCTGGGCAAACGGAAAACCGATCATTACGGCAAGATACAACCTGTGGTCACCGCAGTACGAAAGCCCTCAGACTCTGGCAGCCAAGCTGAATTCTTTGTCCACCGACATAACTTCCGCCGGCGGGTACAGCCTCGTGGACGTTCATGTGTGGACCCAGTCGGTCGCCGACGTCGCCAATTGCGTGAAGCTTCTTGACAAGCATGTCCGCGTTGTCGCGCCCGACGAATTTGTCGAACTGATCGAGAAGAACGTAAAACACTGAGACGTAAGTGAATGAAGAAGTTGTTCATATTAATCTGTGCAGGGAGAATCAATCCAATGCATGATTCCGGATTAAGGTTCAGATACATCGCCTCGCTGCTGCTCACTCTTTGTCTAGCCTTCGTTCCGGAATCGAAGGATCCCACTGTAATCAGAGTGGGCAACATACGAATAGGATACAGGGAATTCGAAGAGAGACTGAACGATATTCCGCTGCCGAACGAAAATTACTATTCTCCACTGGCAGTCAAGGAAGATCTCGCGACTACTCTGGTAGCGGAGGCAATACTCGCCTCCGAAGCAAAGAAAGATCATCTGGACACGCTGCCTGCCGTGGCGGAAATGTCGCGCGAATTTTTCAGGGAAGCGCTCTATGAAGAGTGGATGCAAAAGCAGGTGATGGACAGCATCAAAGTCTCGCCTGCCGAAATCCAGGTCGGGTATGACAGGTTCCTTCAGATTCGGTATATAGATTATTGGATACTTCCCGACCTGCAACAGGCTCTCGCCGCAAGAAGAGATATAATCGAGGGAATTATCAAAGACACAACGGGGACGCTCAAAAAGCTGGAATACGGAGAAGCTCTGACGGGAGTCGAAGACACAATATTCAACATGGAGCCAGGACAGGTTACCCGGCCTTTCAGGATAGACAACGTCTACTACGTCTTTAAACTCGTAAAAGTGGAGAAGAATCCTCTCTACGCGAAGTACAAGAAGTACGGGGTGGGATTCTTCAGGCCGACAATCATCGGCCGGATAAAGGACAAAGAGTCAACCTATCGCCTATCGGGCATATTGAGGGGACTGATGGCGAAAAAGAGTTACGACATCGAGCTGAACGCCTATCATTACCTGCTGCGCCGGCTTGCACCGATTGTTTTCGATAAGAAAGTTCCAAACCATGATCTTGGGAAGACGATCCAGCAGTTGATGCTTGAGAGGCGATTGAAACCAGACACTATGAACAGTAAACCCTTGCTCGTGTTCCGGGACTCAGGAGCGGCGTGGACCGTCGGAGATATCTGGCGTATGCTCTCTGTGTGTCCCTATCCACTCAATTACCCCGACCGGAAGTCTCTCGAATCCGGTGTGCTGAAAGTCATAGACCAGATGGTGATTTTCAATTCCATCTCCGGCGACGCGATATCCAAAGGCTACTCGAATTCGGAATATGTGAAAGCCCAGACTGCCATGTGGAGCAACAGTCGGCTCGCGGAGGCACTACTGCAGGAATTCAGAAGCTCCCTGCACATAAAGGAGAGCACCGTGCGCGCCTTTTACGACTCAACAAAATACAGGCATCTGAGACCGGAGTTGCGCAAGGTTATTCCAATAGTAGTAAAGGAGAAATCGCTTGCCGAAAGGTTGTACCGGGACATAACCAGGGGCGGCGACTTTTTGGAACTGGCCCGAAGGTACAGCCAAAACAAGCTCGGGGTGGAGGGGAAGAGGATCGGAATTTATGTAGGGCAGGGTGACCTGGGAAATGCAGGTAAGGCTGCATTCAGGCTGAAAATAGGGCAAGTGTCACCCCCGGAAGAAATGAGGAACCCCGATTCTTCCACGAGCTATGTCATCGTGAAGCTGATCGGGATAAGAAAACCCTCTCCCTATCCCTACAATGAAATAAAGGACCGTCTCTACTCCGCTTATCAGGACTGGATGCTTCACGAATATGTTGACAGGTTTCTGCTGGATGTGGTCAAGAGTTACAAGATTGTCATAAACAAGTCTCTTCTGGCGAGCGTACCTTACGCCGGAGGGAACATGGTCGTGATGAAGGATCATTTTCCTCTCAGGACCGGGGCGCCAAGAATAATGTTCTTCGATCCCTCGGTTCGTTCAACTGCGGTTCTTCGGCCGGAGGTTCGTGAAATGAATTCCCCCGCACTGGAGAAGTACTATAGGTACGCTCAAAAAAAATGGTTTCCGGTTCATAGACATTGATGCTAGTCGATTAAGCGGGCCCGTCCGCCTTCATTTTTTGGCCGGACGACGTCCGACAAACCTGGCGTAAACAAGAGCTGAGATTGAAAAAGTTGAAGAAGATAAACTACGTAAGGGCGAGCAAGCATAGACGTGCGATGGGAAATTTGCCTTCCGCGGCAGTTGCACTAGTCTTTCTGTCTCAAGTTTTTGGGGGCTGCAAGAGCGGAAATCCGGTGACGCCGACTTCGCCTGTTATTTCGACACAGCCTTCGAGTCAGACCATTGCAATCGGTCTATCCGCGACTTTCAAAGCTACCGCTTCCGGCTCCTCTCCTCTTTCTTATCAGTGGCTTGAGAACGGATCGGCAATCGACGGCGCAACTTCTTCAAGCTACACAACGCCGCAAATGAACAAGGGCGGAAAGTACACCTTCAAGGTGGTTGCCAGTAATAATCTAGGAACGGATACCAGCGATGCCGCCACGCTGACTGTCCTGGCGTCAGGCGCCGTGGAGGTCTATTCGGGCAAATACTGGGATTGGTATGCCGACGCCTCCACCTGGGCATCGAATGCGTCCGTCGTCAGCAAATACTTCAGGCTGACAGACAGCACTGTAAACCAGCTGGACAAGGACTGGAGTGTTCAGCCGCCGGCGCAGAAGCTGTATGTTTACGTGGCGGCCCCTCTCGGTCCGGGAACTGCTTACAGCACAGGCGACATTGGCCAGATCGACGCAGCCCGCGGAATCTCTCCCTCGCCGGGAATCGGTGTCCCCCCGGATCTTTTCTCCAGCGTCGGTTACGGAACACCTGGGGGAACCGCGATAGTGTTCGCCGTTCACGAAATTGTCAACCAGAGAACCGCGAACGTCTCGGTGGCGGGGTGGCCGGTCGACTGGTGGGCGGACGATAAGAGTCCTTTTCCCGGCATGACGGAGGTACATTTGCTGACAGAGATGGGATACCAAACGATCGCCGTATACGACGATGAAAACCTGAGCGGCGACCCGTTGTATCTCATGATGAAGAAAATTCAGTCGCACTACGGATGGGGTATTTTCACGAACATGTTCAGCGCCCTGAGGGCAAAGCACGTGAGTGACTGGTCGCAGATCGATGGCGGTGCGGCAGATCCTTCTTCACAGTTGACCGCCTATGTCACGGCCTATATGGTGAAAGCATCCGGGCAGCCCATATCCACTTTCTCGTCGATCGTTCAGGGAGTTCTACCAGGATATAATCAGGCAGCTACCCAGGCCGTGCTGAGCACATTATGACAGGCAATTTCAGAATCTCTGCCGCTATGATCATTCTGATGATTCTCGGATCTTCATCGGCGGCCGTGTGTCAAAGCTTCACTGACGCATCCGACCTGGCTGGTTTCAATTCGCGTGCTTTTCATGGGTTCTCTACCGACTCCGTCGCGATAGACAAGACGGCTATGGCCGATTCCGTCAAGCAGGAGTTCCTGTTTGCTTGGAACAACTACAGGAACTACGCCTGGGGATTCGATGAACTCGATCCGTTGACGCATACCGGCTACGACTGGTACCCGCCTTACAGCTTCTATTTCACGCCAGTCGACGGACTGGATACGATGATTCTGATGGGCCTGACCAGCCAGGCTGACCAGGCGCGCCAATTCATCGACCAGAATCTCTCTTTCAACAGAAACGTGACCGTTAGCGGCTTTGAATTTACAATCAGGTTTCTGGGAGGACTGATTTCCGCCTATCAGTTAACCGGCGACTCGAAGCTGCTGTCCCTTGCCAGGGATCTGGCGAACCGATTGCTCAAAGAATTTGATTCTCCGACGGGGATGCCGTACGGGGACATAAACCTCGCAACAGGCGCGGTGGGGCGCGCGGTCACGAATCCCGCGGAAATCGGCACGAGGCTGATCGAGTTCGGAGCATTGTCGAAACTGACGGGCGACACTACATACTACAACGTTGCAAAACGCGCCGTGATGAAACTTTACAGCCTCAGGTCGAAAATCGGTCTGGTCGGAAATGCCATAGACGTAGAGACGGGGCAGTGGGAAGGGACGGACTGCAGCGTCGGCGGGGGGATCGATTCATATTTTGAGTACCTGATCAAGTCGGCCCTGCTGTTTCATGATAACGATCTGATGGCAATGTGGAAATCAACCCTCCCTGCCATCAATAAATACCTCAGGGACAGCACATCAACCGGAATATGGTACGGCCACGCGGACATGAATACGGGACAGAGAACGGGTACTTACTACGGTTCCCTGGACGCTTTCTGGTGCGACCCCTTGTGCCTCGGGGGTGATCTCAGCGATGCCATCGCGCTGGGCAAATCCAATTTCAAGATGTGGAATCTGTACGGAATAGAACCGGAGGGGTTTAATTACGGAAACATGACCGTTACCTCTCCCGGCTATTACCTGCGGCCCGAGCTGATAGAATCGATTTACTATCTCTACCACTTCACACAGGATCCGCGCTACCTCGCCGAGGGGCAGGTAATCTTCGACGATCTGATGAAGTATTGCAGGACACCTTACGGCTTCACGCAGCTGTCAAATGTGATCACAAAGCAAAAAACAGACGACATGCCGAGTTATTTCATGGCCGAGACAATGAAGTATCTCTATCTTCTGTTCGCCCCGCAGAATACCATCAACTGGAATACGACCATTTTCAACACTGAGGCCCATCCGATTCAGGATACATGGGATACACTCGGGATAGACTCTTCACGGATTCCCACTGGTTATACTCTTTATCAGAATTTCCCCAACCCGTTCAACCCGAGCACGAATTTCAGGTTCGTCCTCGCAAACTCCGGTCACGTCACTCTCACCATTTTCAACGTCCTCGGGCAGCGGGTCGAGACCGTTCTTGACGCAGACTTGTCGGCCGGGGAACACGATATAGCTTTCCACGCGGCCGGTCTGGCGAGCGGTGTATATTTCTACAGGCTGAAGGCAAGTGATTTCGATTCCGCGGAAAAGATGGTATATATAAAATGAACCGTATCCTTCCCGCAGTCAGGACGCATTTCTATGCCTCACCCGTTTCGTCGGAATATCCGGAGGATGAAGAGTGAATATTGAGGTCGAAGACAGAAAAGCTTACACATTCGTTGTGCTTCTGACGCTTTCAACAGCTATCTTTCTTTCAAGTTGCGGGAAGAGTAATCCCGTGTCGGGAGGGAACAGCAGTGTCTGGGACAACTTCCGCTACCCCTCAGTGAGATATGTCGACAATGATTCAACAGGCTACGGAAAGGATTTCACGCAATACATACCGGATCCCGATACATTGTTAAGATCGATCGCCCTCCAGGATTGCCGTCAGCTTTACCATAGTCCGTCCGAGGTTCCAACGATTACTCTCATTACGCTCTACGTGGACAGCATGAGCGGCGTTGCCTATACGACGGGGACGGATAACATCCCCACGGCAAAAGAGACGCATTTCAGCGGAAGCTATCTCGGTTACGTCATATCTTCGAGAGAAAAGTCGGCCGCTGTTTTCGAGATAGAAGGAGTGATTGCCCATGAGGAGACTCATATCTGGCAGAAGAGCTGCGACTACGGAACGACCGATGGATTCAGTGTCATAGAAGGGGAGGCCGACGCGGTCCGGTACCTGACGGGGCACGACAGCATTTCCCGGCGTCAGCCCGGCGGCAGCTGGACCGACGGATATACGACGACCGGCTTCTTCATCGTTTGGATCCAGCAGAACACCGGTCTGGACAATAGTTTTCTTTATGATTTGAACAAGTACGTCGGCACCCATTACGAGTTCAGCTGGGATGCCGCCTGCATGAGTATTCTGAACAAGCACGTTCAGGATCTGTGGAATCTTTATCAAAAAGCAATCGGCGGGTAGAAAGTCTTTAAACTTCAATCTTAACGGAGGCTTGGTAATGAAAAGAATGATTTCGAGATCGATGACGGCACTCTTCGTCATCGGAATGTTCGGCTTCTCGGCCGTTTTCTCGTCTAAAATGGCGACAGCTCAGGAGAAACCCATCGATCTGGTAAATCCGCTGATCGGGACCGACAACGGCGGCAATGTTTACCCCGGTCCGACAACTCCGCACGGAATGGTTCAGCTTGGACCGGATACCGACATGCGAAACTGGTCCGACGGGTACGACTACGGCGACAGTGTGATAATCGGATTCAGCCTGCAGCACCTCAGCGGCACGGGCATTCCCGATCTCGGCGATTTCGCTTTCGTTCCTTCCGTCGGAGCGATGAAATTCGTCCCGGGCATGGAGAAGATTAAAGTGAAGGGCGGCGAAAGGTACATATTCAATCCCGATTCCGGCTATTGCCAGCCTTTTTCACACAAGGATGAAACGGTCAAAGTCGGTTACTATTCCGTCAGGCTTCCGAAGTACAACGTCCTGGTGGAATGCGCGGCGACTCCACACGCGGGAATCATGAGATTCACATTCCCGAAATCGGACAGCGCGAATGTGATGGTGGATCTTACGCATGTGCTGCAGTGGAAAGTCATCTGGTCGCGCGTCAGAAGGCTGAGTAAGACTCTTGTCACCGGCTTCCATCTCGTGCATGGGTGGGCTACAGAGAGGTACCTCTATTTTGCCGCCGAGTATTCGAGACCTTACGACGACTTCGGCATCATGATGGACGGCAAGAAAGTGATCTATAATACGTACAGGTTCAGAAGCGCATATGAAGCGGATGGTCCTGACATTCAGTACTACATGACCTACAACACGGAGAAGGATCCGGTCGTCATGGTTAAGGTCGGCATTTCGGCCATAAGCTCCGCGAATGCATTGGAAAACCTGAAGGCTGAGATTCCCGGTTGGGACTTCGACAAGGTCGTCCGTGACTGCCGCGCCGACTGGAGCAAAGAGCTGAATAAGATTACGGTTCAGGCGAACAACGAAGTTAAACAGACATTCTATACGGCACTGTATCACACTCAAATGGACCCGACAATATACGAGGACGTCAACGGCGAATACCGGGGGCTCGACCAGAACGTCCATGTCGCCAAAGGCTTCACGAAGTATTCGATTTTCTCGTTGTGGGATACATTCCGCGCGGAGCATCCGCTGATGATTCTCATTCATCCCCACGAGGATGCGGACATGATAAATTCCATGCTCGCCCATTATGACCAGAGCGTTGAGCACCTCCTCCCGATCTGGTCCCTTTACGACAACGAAACCTGGTGCATGATCGGATACCATGCGGTTCCTGTCATAGCCGACGCGATAATGAAGGGCGTCAAAGGCTTCGACTACGAGCGAGCTTACGAAGCGATGAAGACGACGGCGATGAACCCCCATTACGACTCGGTTCTGGAATACGCAAAGATAGGCTACGTGCCCTACGACAAAGAAAACGAGTCGGTATCGAAGACGCTGGAATATGCATACGACGACTACTGCATTGCACAGGTCGCGAAAAAGCTGGGCAAGGAAGCAGACTACAAGTATTTCATGAATAGAGCCATGTCGTACAAGAACCTGTTCGATCCATCGACTAAACTGATGAGAGCGAAGAACAGCGAAGGGGAATGGATAACTCCTTTTCATCCTGCCGACTACAATCGGACGATCACGGAAGGGACCAACTGGCAGTATACGTGGTTCGTGCCGCAGGACGTGCAGGGTCTGATCAACCTGATGGGCGGCGACGAGTATTTCGCTGAGAAGCTCGATACCCTGTTCACAATGAAGGATCCTGAAGGCGGCGCGGAAGGAAATACCGGGGAGATCGGCGAGTACTGGCAGGGAAACGAGCCGTCTCACGAAACCGCGTACCTCTTCGATTACGCCCGCCAGCCGTGGAGGACGCAGGAATACGTACACGAGGTTGAGACGAAATTTTACTACAACAAGCCCGACGGATTGTGCGGGAACGACGACTGCGGCCAAATGTCCGCTTGGTATGTGTTCAGCGCGATGGGCTTTTATCCCGCCTGTCCAAGCGACAATTACTATATGATAGGAACTCCGGCAGTCAGCGAAGCAACTATGCACATGGGAAACGGAAAAACATTCACTATGCGGGCAGAGAATCTCACCCCGGAGAATAAATACATACAGTCGGTCGCTCTCGACGGAAAGAATTGGAACAAGACCTACATTCCGTTTGAGGCAATCCACAACGGCGGCCGGCTGGTGTTTAAGATGGGGAGCAAACCCAACAAGACCTGGGGAACGGCTGCCGACAGCGTACCCATGTCGATTTCCAGACCTGAGTGAACAAGAAGGGAGAGGCGCGGATGTACCGCGCCTCCCGACGTAAAACATATGACGAGGCTTTTGGAATGGTGAGAATCATATACTGTTTTCGGAGTATCCTGACGGCTCTCATGCTGCTGCTTCTCCTTGATGCGGGAGCACATGCGGGGACCGCAACGCGGAATCAGAGGTTTGTAAAGCCCGGGACCAATGCCGGGAAAGAACAAAACGTAAACTCAGGCAAGGACCTATCGATAGACAAGGCTGCCATCGCGGCCGAGGTCAAGTCGGATTTTCTCCTTTGCTGGAATTCCTATGTGAAGTACGCCTGGGGGTACGACCAGCTCGATCCGTTGGCGAAGAAAGGGGAGAACTGGTACTCGGTCTCATTTTATATGACGCCGGTCGATGCGATGGACACCATGATCCTGATGGGGTTGAAATCGCAGGCCGATAGCGCGAGAGCGTTGGTCGATACGCACCTGAATTTCGATCAGGACGTTTACGTATCTACCTTCGAGTTCACAATAAGGTTTCTTGGGGGCCTGCTTTCCACCTACGAAATGACAGGCGACAAGAGGCTGCTTGCACTCGCCAAAGATCTCGCCGACAGGGAACTCAACGCCTTCAAGTCGCCCACCGGCATGCCGTACGGAGAAGTAAACCTGAAAACGGGAGCTGTGAAACGGCCGAACACAAGTCCGGCCGAGATTGGAACGACTCTCATCGAATTTGGGACGCTCAGCAGGCTGACCGGCGATACGGTTTATTATAACACTGCCAAGAGGGCTCTCGTGAAGCTCTTCAGCCTCAGATCCAAAATCGGGCTCGTCGGCACAGGTATCAACGTTGAAACCGGCAAATGGACCGACACGGACTGCAGCGTATCCGGGGGGATCGATTCCTACTTCGAGTATCTGATAAAGAGCGCTATCCTGTTTCACGACAAAGACTGCCTGGCGATGTGGGATACAACCATCACAGCCATCAACAAGTATTTGTATGACAGTACGTCGACCGGAGTGTGGTACGGCCATGCAGACATGAACACCGGAAAGCGAACCGCCACGATCTTCGGATCGCTCGACGCGTTTTTCCCCGACCCTCTCTGCCTGGGTGGTGAAGTGCAGAGAGCGGCGGAGCTCGAAGCTTCATGTTATAAAATGTGGACCAGGTACGGAATCGAGCCGGAGCTCATAAACTACAGCACGATGAAGGCGGTCGCGCCACAGTACTATTTGCGGCCCGAGATCATGGAATCGGCATATTATCTCTATAACTATACCAGAAACCCGCTGTACCTGAAGATGGGTAAGACTTTCTTCGACGATCTTGTGAAATATTGCAAAACGGACGACGGCTTCGTTCAGCTCAGAAGCGTCGTTACCCACGAGAAAATGGACGGAATGCCGAGCTACTTTCTCGCTGAGACCATGAAGTACCTGTATCTGCTCTTTTCCCCGCCAGGCACTCTCAATTTCAACGGCGTCATATTCAACACCGAAGCGCATCCGATGCAGAGGAACTGGAAATGAACATGTATGGGGAATTCTCATGCGCCAGCCTGCGCCGCGGTATCTTCATGCTCTGGGATGATCGGGGAGGTAAAACATACATATTGAAAGAGCCAGCACATGTTTAGGGTAAACAGGTCGATTAAGTACGCAGTGTTCATCATGACTGCATCATTATTGCTCACAATGCCGCCTTCGGCTTATTCCCAGGAAAGTGCACTCGCCGACTATGTAAATCCTTACGTAGGATCGGTAAGCCCGAAGACCGGCGGAACATCGCCCGATGTCCTGGTCCCGAACGGTATGCTCGAAGTGGCTCCGCGCTTTACACCGGGTATCGGAGACGAATACCTCGCAACCAGGATATTCGGCTTCCCAGTCGGGCCGCTCTATATTATGACGTCCACCGGGCCCGTGAATGCGTCGCCGATGAAAAATGCTTCCAGCTTCGATCACGGTTTGGAAACGGTAAAGGCCTATTACTACCAGGCTCTGCTTGAAACGCCGCATATCAACGTTGAATTTACACCTACTGACCATTGCGTCATTTTCCGATTCACCTTCCCGAAATCCGAACGCTCCAATATACTCCTTTCCGTCTTCGACGACGGGCTTCTGAATTTCAGCGGGAGAGGAGTTGTCGAGGGACATGGACGCATGAGGCGATACCAATCCAGGATAGGAATTTGGAAAGCAAAGACTTTTTACTTCTACGCCGAATTGAGCAAAGCTTCCGGCTCCATCGGCACATGGAGAGAAGACAGCGTTCGCGAGTCGTCGAGGCAGATCGAGGGCAACCGAGTGGGGGCGTTTGCCAGTTATTCCACATCGGCAGGCCAGCAGGTTGAACTGAAAATCGGTCTCTCGGACAGCAGCGTGGCGGACGCCAGGGCGATACTAACAAAGGAAATACCGGGTTGGAATTTCGACAGGACGAAGATGGAGGCCGAGAACCTCTGGAACAAAGAGCTGGGCTTAATTAAAGTGGAGGGAGGGACTCACGACCAGCTTGTGACATTCTATACTGCGCTGTACAGGACGATGGGAAGGAAGAGCAACGTCTGGGACGCGTACAGGTGTGCTTATCCTCTGCAGACAATTATCGACCCGAAATTGAACATGTCGATCATAAGGGAATTCGTGCGCGATTACGAGACAACCGGGTGGCTGCCGAGTTCGCAGGCGATGATAGGCAACCATACCGCAGCGGTAATTACCGACGCATATATGAAGGGACTCAGGGATTTCAATGTCCAGGAAGCGTATGCCGGCATGAGGAAGAATGCGACGGAGGCAACGATGATCCCATGGCGCGACGAGGGGCACATAACTGAACTTGAGAAATGCTATTTCGATAAAGGATACTACCCGGCTCTTCCGGTGAAGGCGGACATGAAAATCGACAACGAGAAGAAATGGCTGGAGGATGTCGGCCGGATCGTCTACTCGAAAATGCCTTACCAGATAACCTGGCTTCCGGAAGTGGGGGTAAAAGAATGGGTGAAGGAAGTGGATCCGTGGCACAGAAGGCAGTCGGTATCCGTCACACTCGAAACGGCTTATGACGACTGGTGCATCGCGCAGATGGCGAAAGCGCTGGGGAAAAAGTCGGATTACGAACTTTTCATGAAAAGAGCTCACAACTACCGGAACCTCTTCGATCCATCCATCGGCTTTATGGCACCCAAGGACTCGAGCGGGAATTGGGTCCGGCCGTTTGACCCGAAGTTGTCCGGCGGATTCGCAGGTGAGGAGTATTTTGCGGAATGTAATTCGTGGATTTACACCTTCTCCGTCCAGCACGATGTGCAGGGGCTCATAAACCTTATGGGCGGTCGGCGGGATTTCAACAGGAAACTAGATCAGCTTTTCGTGGAGCAGCCCACCCCGATGGACAAGCCCGCATTCCTCGCGCAGTTTCCGGATATGTCGGGCCTGATCGGCATGTACTGCCAGGGAAACGAGCCGGCGTTTCATATACCATATCTCTACGATTATTCGGGTGAGCCTTGGAAGACTCAGGAGATGGTGAGAGAGATAATGGACCTCTATTACAACGATGGTCCCTTAGGTCTTCCGGGAGACGACGACGGCGGAGCGATGTCCGCCTGGTACGTTTTCAGCGCGATGGGCTTTTATCCGGTCACGCCAGGCTGCCCCGACTATGAAATCGGCAGCCCGATTTTCAGGAGAGTCGAAGTCAACGTTGGCGGCGGCAAAACCTTTGTCGTGGAAGCAAGGCACGTTTCATGGCGAAACAAGTACATCCAGTCGGCAACTTTGAATGGGAAACCTCTCTTGAAGCCGTGGATCACGCAAAAGGAAATTGTAGACGGAGGCAGGCTCGTCTTCGAAATGGGGGAGATGCCTAACAAGACATGGGGAAGCTCGATTACCGACGCACCACCGTCGATGTCGTCCCCGGATAGTAATTAAATAGCAAAGTCCAAACTCTTTCGGATAGGACGGAATTGATCATAAAGAAATCGTTGAGGCGAACCGTTCTTGGTGTTGTTTGTCTTCTACTGTCGGCTGTGATGGTGTCAGCGGCGGCAGAGAAGAAGCAGGTATTGCATGGCTCCGTCGTCTCTTCGACGATTGCGAACGTCAGGGCGATAGGCCCGCTGCCCGATACTACTCGTCTGGATCTACAGGTGGGATTGTCGCTTCATGATCGCTCCGGACTAACCGGGCTGCTTCGGGAGATTTACGACCCGACCAGTCCTGACTATCGTCATTATGTCACTCCGCAGCAGTTTACACGCGATTTTTCTGCCGATGCCGCCGACTACCAGAAGGTAATTGACTTTCTTACGAGGCATGGATTCGAAGTTACGGGGACATACGCAAACCGCATCGTCATAGACATAACGGGGTCTGTCCTGGCGATTGACACGACGTTTCATGTTGTCATTGGGGTCTATCATGATACTGAGAACGGGCGGATCTTTTACGCACCGGACGGTGTGGCCACGGTCGATGGTCTGAGCGTCCCGATTTCGGACGTCATCGGGCTGGACGATTTCGCTCCTCCACGTCCCATCGACCTGGTGAGGGCGAAAGCCGGCGAGAAAGTCGCAACGTCGGGATCGGGTCCGGGGGGACTCTTTATCGGCCAGGATTATCGCTACGCCTACGCTAACGGGGTCTCGCTGGATGGAAGGGGACAGACGGTAGGTTTGTTCGAGTTCGGCCCCTACTGGCCCAACGACATAACCGCTTACGAAGACAAGGCGGGAATTCCTCACGCGAAGATCACGAATGTGCTTCTGGATGGATACACCGGGGTGCCCAAATCGGGGGAAGACGTCGGTGAGGAATCGCTTGATATTGAGAACGCGATTTCGATGGCACCCGGTGCATCGTTCGTGGTTTACGAAGGAAACAGCGCCGTAGATATAATCAGCAGGATTGCATCTGAAGACCGGGCAAAACAAATAACCTGCTCATTCGGCTGGTATCCGCCTTCTTCCACGGAGAACTCATTATACCAGGAGCTGGATGCACAGGGGCAAGCCTTCTTTGTCGCTTCAGGAGACGGTGGGGCCTACGCCGATACTGTCCAGATCTTTTCTCCTACTGACAATCCGGACATAATCTCGGTCGGAGGCACTTCGCTCGTCACAAATGGTCCCGGCGGCAGCTGGAGTTCTGAAACGGGCTGGAACGGAAGCGGCGGAGGCATAAGTCAGACTTTTCTCATTCCAAACTACCAGGTCGGGACAGCAAACTCCACAAACAAAGGATCTATGACGCACAGGAATTTCCCGGATGTTGCCGCGACAGCTGCATTTCAGTTCTACTTTGTGTATAACGACGGCCAGAGCGGCGGGATAGGCGGCACTAGCGGCGCTGCCCCTTTGTGGGCGGGGTTCACGGCCCTGGTGAACGAACAGGCGGCTATTCACGGTAAACCCGGCGTCGGATTCTTCAATCCTGCTCTATACTCGATCGGCAGAGGACAGAGTTTCAGCTACAACCCGGATTTCCATGATATCACTTACGGTAAAAACGCAAACTCCAAGAGTCCGAACCTTTTCTCGACTGCACCGGGTTACGACCTCGTCACCGGGTGGGGAACACCCGACGGGATTTACACTATGAACGCTCTTGCCGGAATTACGACTCCCGATTTCAGTATCTCAACTTCCAGCGACGGTCTCGCTGTAAATCAACTTTCGCGGGATCAGTTCGTGGTTACGATCAAGCCCCTTAATGGATTCGGCGGAAGCGTCGGCCTGTCGGCGACCGGGCTGCCGGCAGGCATCACGGCTGAGTTCAGCCCCGGACCGTCCGCGAATTCCTACACCCTGACTCTCACTACAACTTATGAGGCGAACACCGGGACCTCCGACTTCACAATAACGGGTGTTGCCGACAGCACGACTCATTCGATAACCGTGCCATTAACAGTTAATGCCGCACCCACTGTTACAACCCCTGTCGACCTTCTCCAGTTTTTCAACAGATTCAACGGGATCGCGAAGGATAGTTCCAGGTTTACAGGAGGACTTGACGGCGACGGATACGCCTACTCTGCGACGCTGCTTGGTAAAACTGTGAATTGGGATAACACTCCGTTCAATCTCGGGCCGCCAAACCAGGCGGATGTCGTCAGCGCACAGGGGCAAACAATTGCGCTGCCTTCGGGGAAGTTCGCAGGGCTCAGAATGCTGGCCACCGGGGTTAATGGGGCCCAAACTGCCCAGATTTTCAAACTCAATTATGCCGATACATCAGTGTCGTACAAGCAGAGCCTTAGCGATTGGTTTTCTCCCTCGGGCTATCCCGGCGAGAGCGCGGCCGTCACTATGGCTTACAGGGACGCGGCGGACGGGATAACCGGCAGCGGGCCGTTTTATCTCTACGGCTACTCTATAAGGTTGGATCCGAACCGCACTCTAAGGAGTGTCACGCTCCCCGCGGATCGGAATCTCGAGATACTCGCGATGACACTTGCTGCGCCAGTGCGGGATACTTCTCTTACAGCGAACTCATTTCAGCTTCAACAGAATTACCCCAATCCATTCAATCTGTCGACACAAATATCCTATACGCTGACCTCTGCTTCCCGGGTTAACTTGAAAATCTACGACATCCTGGGCAGGGAAGTGGCGACGCTGGTCAACGGAAACGAGGACCCTGGCTCTTACATTGTCACGTTCAACGGAGCCGGTTTTGCGAGCGGCGTTTATTTCTGCCGGCTAATGGCAGAAGGGCGCGTTGCCGTCATGAAAATGCTGCTTCTCAAATAAGCGCCTCATCGAGCGTGAAACCCGCCCTGCGTTCCAACGCACGCCGGCTTGCTCCCATCTCTGATCGATGTGTCGGGATCAGTTCGACAGTTGTTCGAAGTCCTCGTCGGAAAGTTCGATCCTGCCTGCCGCTATATTCTCGGCAAGGTGTTGAGGTGAGCTCGTCCCCGGGATCAGCAAAATATTCCGCGACCTCTTTAGCAGCCACGCCAATGCGACTTGCGCGACAGAAGCGTTGTGCTTCTGCGCCAACCCGGCGACTTTTTCCTTCAACTTTTCCGGACCTGATGACAGGGGAAACCAGGGTATGAATGCTATCCCGTTTGCAGCCGTGTAATCGACGACTTCCTCCCAATTCCTGTTGCCGAGGTTGTATAGGTTCTGGACAGATACGATGGGAACCACCTTCTGGGCGCGCTCGATCGTCTTGACATCAGCTTCCGATAACCCGACAAACCTTATCTTCCCGGCCTGAACCGCTTCCGCAACGGGGGCGAGTGTATCCTCGAGCGGCACTTTCGGGTCGACCCTATGTAATTGCCAGAGATCTATTCGTTCTCTTCTCAGGCGACGGAGACTTCCTTCTATTGTTCCCCTTATATATTCTGGTTTGCCGTTCGGGGTCCATTTCCCGGGGCCGGGTCTTTCGAGCCCGCCTTTGGTGGCGATCATAATTCTGTCGTAGTACGGATGAAGGACCTCTTCGATGAGTACTTCGCATGTGTGGGGTCCGTACGAGTCGGCCGTATCGATGAAGTTTATTCCTGAGTCGACAACCTGCTTGAGGACTTGTTTGGCGGCTTCGCGCTTCGGAGCGTCTCCCCAGACTCCCGGTCCAGTCAACTGCATCGCGCCGAACCCCATTCTGTTGACTGTAACTTGTTTCCCGATTTGAAAAGTAGAATTCGTGGTTGCTGCTGGTTCCATTGTATCTCTCCCGGTATTGTGGAAATGACAGAAAAGGTTATTCGCTTCCCGTGCATCCAACCTACAATAGTGCAGGGCATAAAGTCAATTCTGAGGAGAGTGAAACTCCATGCGAAATTCGAAACCGGGACACGGATTTATCAGGTCGAGGATGGCAGCACTAACCTCCCGTCGAGAGCTGTACGATTATGTTCGACGCAGGACGAGGAGCGTCAGATCGTCGGATCTTCTCCCGTAACATGAGAATCCATCGAGGTCCGACAGGTATCGCGCGATCAGTTCACCCGGTGTTGTTGCGCCTCCCGACCTGAGCAGATTAGACACGCGCTCGTCGCCGTACCTGTCTCCTCCTTTTCCTACGGACTCCGACAGGCCGTCCGTGTATACGAAAAGCAGCTCGCCCTGTCGCAACTTCAACTTGCTGGTTGAATACTTCGCGTCGCACGCTATGCCGAGTGGAAGGCCGGAAGGTGGGACGGTCTCCAGTTCTGTGCCCCTCAATACGAGCGGCCGGCAATGCCCTGCGTTACTGATCTCGACATCCCCGTTAAGATTCGCCACTCCGCAGACCAGGGTTGCAAAATGAGTGATCAGGCTCGCCTCGCAGAAGATCCTGTTTGCCCGCTCCATCAACTCGCTCAAAGGAAGGTCCGTCGCAGTAAGAGCGCGAAACGTCGCATGGAGCTGGGACATGAGTATCGAAGCGGCAATACCTTTGCCTGTGACGTCGCCGACTATGAAATAGAAATTTCCATCTCCTCCGTTGGGCAAAATGATATCGCAGTAGTCCCCGCTGACAGGACCCGAGGGCTCGTAATGGAAAGCATTCTCCCATCCCCTCAGGACAAGCTCCCTTTTCGGGAGCAAGCCGGTCTGTATTTGACGGGCCAGTTCCAGGTCGGACTCGAGAGCGTGTTGTTCGGTTGAAGTGAGATGATCGAGGCAGTACCGCACGAGCGGATTTGCGGTAAGACGATCGGGCTCGATAGAGTCCTTGCATATCTCGCACAGCCCGTAGGTACCCTTGTCGATTTTCTCCAGCGCCCTATCGACATCCCTCATGAGACGTGTCAGTTCGTCGGATTTGCCCGTTCTGGTCGTCGCCTCCTCGAGCTTCCGCCTCCGTTCGTGAAGCTGGTTGGCAAAAATTCCATCTAATTGGGCCGCCATAACGCCTCCATTCTTTTCGATTTCCAGGTCTCTCAGCCTCCTGATGAAACCAATAATCTTCTGTGATTACGACGAAATCCGGACAAAGGTACAGTTCGGATTGTCTGAATGTTTGGTGCGTTAGGAATACATTTGTCGGCGGGAACTGCCGAACTGGAATAGATGGTGTCCTTGTCCAAATGATCCAGGCTGGTTCAAGTAATGGTTAAGGACGGAAATCCTATTTACGGCCGAAGAGCCTTTTCACCTCTTCTGTAAGCTCTTCCCTTGGAATCTCTCTCTGAATTTCCCGGCTCTTCTTCAGCCACTCTTCGCGCTGGGATGCGTCCTTGCTTACCGCTTCGCCGGCTTTAAGATCCTTTAAAGTCACGATTCCCTTCTCGAACTCGTTGGATCCAACGATTATTGCGACTCTGGCGTTCACCCTGTCGGCATATTGCAGCTGCTTGCGCAAGCCTTTTTCCTGGCCCAGATACAGATCTGTTCTGATGCCGGCTGCACGGAGCTCGTTGGCCATCTTCAGATACTCGCCGAGCTTGTCGCGCTCCATGATCGTGATCACGGCATCAGCGAAGGAAGTCGCCTCCTGGCCTTCGCCCATCGCTGCAAGGAGCCGGTCTACTCCGATTGAGAATCCGACCGCAGGCAGGTCTGCATCGGTGAAACGTTTGACGAGATTGTCATACCTGCCGCCGCCGGCGACGCTGCCGAACTGCGGCTTGTCCTTCAGGTTGACTTCGAAAACCGGACCTGTGTAATAATCGAGGCCGCGCGCGATCGTCGGGTCGTACACCACCACTTCATCGCCAAGTCCGACTGCGTCAAGGAATACATCCAGGTCTTTTAAATCGGAACAGCTCTCCTCGCCGAGCAGGGAGACTACTTCGCTCAGTACCGTCTTTCTGTCGCCCTTCGGGAGTGCAAGATAGTCCTTTATCTTCGAGACATTGTCCTCCGTCAATCCAAGCCCTGGTATGAAGTCGCCGGAGACGTCGCGTCTCCCTTTTGTAAGCTCCAGCTCGATGTTGTACATCCCGATCTTGTTCAGCTTGTCGAGCACTCGGAACACATCCTTCGACCTTTCTGCGCGTACGCCGCTGTACTTCACGACTGCGTTCAGCACCTGCCTGCTGTTTACGTTGACGATGAATTCCCCGACCTTGATTTCACGGAGTGCCCTGACGACGGCAGATATCACTTCCGCCTCGGCCATCTGGCTCGAAGTTCCGACCACATCCGCGTCGAACTGCGTGAACTCGCGGAAACGTCCCGGGTCGGGCTTATCTGCCCGCCAAACGGAGCCGAACTGGTACCGCTTGAACGGCCTGGGAAGATCGCTGTACTGTGCCACTATCCTTGCCAGCGGAACGGTGAGGTCGAATCGGAGTGCGATGTCCTGCTCTTCCGGACTCTTCAGCCGGAAAATCTGCTTGCTGTTTTCCTCACCATACTCGCCGAGGAGTATATCGAGATATTCGAGGGCCGGCGTCTCGACCGGCAGAAAGCCATAGCTCTCGTAGACGCGCCTGACAATTGATATTATCTCGTTCTTTCGGTATGCACTGCGGGGAAGCAGGTCGCGAAAGCCCTTTACATTCTGCGGCTCTATTCTTTCCATGTCTGACTTAGCTGAGTCCATCTATTGAGTTAGGTTTTGTCGGTTCGTTGCAAAGCAGTGAGATGTAATCCTGGAACAAATGCTCGTTTAATTTAAACAGAAATTTCCAGAAATGTGAACGATTTTCCGCATTTAGGTTATGCGCGGTGGGGTAATTTCGATTGTGTAGTGTTACGGAAAGTCGGACACAAAACGTGCAATAAGAAACTATGTCCGGCGTCGGCAGCAGGCTCGTCCACGGCACCGAGGCAATTGTGCGACGCCGGAACCGGACTATGCGGATCGAACATCGCGTTGCATCATTTGACACGATTGCACAAATTCTATCAGCTAAATTGCTTCGTGGAGGTAAAGGGTATGAATCTCGGGCTGATCCTTTTTGCAGTCTTGCTCTCTTTAGATTCGCTTCAGGCTCAGGAGCTGGGCCAGCAGGTCATAATAAGTAATTCAATAGGCGATACTCTTCGACCCGCGATGAGAAACCATTTCGGACTTCTTGAAGGGATTAGTGGTTTCCGCTGGGCTCTTTTCTATCTCCATGATGATTCCATCCTTAATGTCAAAGTCCACTATATGCGGGCCGGTGTGCAGGCGGACAGTGTAATTCCTGGCTACGGGACTTTGACTTCCGTGCATTCGGCGTTGACGTCGCGTGTAAAAGAAAAGCTTGATTCGGCCAGGGTCCTCATGAAGGACGGGACACTGGTAGGAGGGACGATCATCGGTCAAACCTGGAATGCCGTCATTATGCGAACGAATCATCTCGGCGTGTTGGAAATTCCGAGAGCTCAGGTTGACAAGATCAACAGGTATATCCCTTTCGAATCTGTCGGTCAGCATTGGCCGTTCCAAGATCCGAACTACACGAGAGCGTTCATAATGCCGACGGCAAACACTCCTCCGGCAGGACAGGGCTACGTTGGGGACTATGAGCTGATTTTCCTGAACGGGGCCGTGGGTGTAACCGATTGGCTCATGATAAACGCGGGGACTCTAATCATTCCTGTTTCCATTGAGAATATGGTTTTTGATTACGGCTTCAAGGCTCGGCTGTCCGACGGCCACGGCAGCCTGAACGCGGCAGTTGGATTACAAATGTATAGTTGGCCGGGCGTCGACGGTTCCGGCGGACTTGCCTACATGGTCGTCAGTGTCGGCGACCTGGATCAGAAGGTCAACTTCGGGCTGGGGGATGCTTTTGAAAGCCGGGGAAATTCCGCACTGGCTCTCGGGATAAGCGGGGACTACCGGGTGTCTGAGAGCATCAAACTCATGGGAGAACTCTGGTATCCGGAAAACTCGAAGTGGTTCCCTTTAATTCTCGGTGTACGCTTCATGGGGAGCCGGCTTTCGGGAGATCTCGGCATGATGTATCCGGTCGGTGCAAGTCTGGGTTCCCCGTTCGGAATTCCGGTTGCAAGCATAAGCTACGCATTCTGATTGCCCCACCTCCTGGATGCCGTTGAGTGAATGGGGCTCTTCGGCTTTGTTCGAAGATGAGTAAGGCGGCTTTTTCTCCCTCCATGTTTTATATTATTAAGGATTCATTCAATTCACGATGCAACCTTAGGAGATTCCGATGAACAATGTCGCCGTTTCGAAGAGAGAGCTGTGGTATAACGCTTTCCGCGGTTTTTACAGGAAAGAACTTCCGATTGAAGAGCTTGATCCAGTCTCGAGATGGCTCTACGCCTCAAGAAGTATCATCCTGGTTATTTCAGCACAGGCGGCGATGATCGCCGGGCTGCTGGCAATCCATGCCGGAGCATTCAACCTGCTGTACTTCTTCCTTCTTCTCGTCGGGCTGGTTGTCGCCCACGCCATCAGTAATCTCTCAAACGATTACTTCGGCTTCCACCGCGGGCACGATACTCCGCAGTCGCCCCGGATGAGATACACCCTTCACCCGCTCGCCAGCAATATGATGAACGTGAAATCTCTCAAGCGGGGAATATGGCTGCTCATCTCAATCGGCGTTCTGATATCCGTCTTCTTTACGGTAGTGAGAGGGCCTGCCGCGGCCGTTTTCGCAATACTGGGTCTCGGAATTCTATACTGGTACGACGGCGCACCGCGCGATCTGAAAAGCATAGGTTTCGGCGAGCTCGCCACGCTCATTGTATGGGGGCCTCTGATGATAGGTGGGGGATATTTCTGCCTTTCGGGTAGGCTCTCCACTCCCGCGTTCCTGGCATCCATTCCGTACGGGCTCGGAGTCATGTCGATACTCGTCGGCAAACATATAGACCAGATGGAATTCGATTTGACACAAAAGCAGCGAACCCTTCCGATCGTCCTCGGCGAAAAGAATGCACGTTTGTTCAACCAGATTTCCATTTTCCTGATGTATTTTGTCGTGCTTGCGCTGGTAGTCTTCAAGTACATCACCCCTTTCGCTCTGGTCGTATTCCTCAATTTCCCGCGAGGTTGGAAGGCCATGGGAGTGTTTTCGAAGCCGAGGCCGGACTCGGCACCTGAAGGCTACGTCGGTTGGCC
>JBJKPN010000207.1:0-16032 GCA_046706365.1 Candidatus Kryptoniota bacterium
AAAGAACAATTGCGCCCGGCAGGGCATCACCCGTTTGTGCATCCCTTACCGTGCCCTTAATGTTCGAGTTTTCCGCGCTTGCAGTCGAAACCATGACAAGTGCGATCATCACAAAAGTCCCCAAGACGCCAAGGCAGTATCGACGGGTGTCATGCCCCGACCTCGGTAAGATCGCCGACGGAAAATCTTCGCTACCGCACCCAGTATGAAGAATCATCACACGTTTCCTTTACATGCCATGGACGAAGTTTTCTGAATGTACATCCCCAAACCGAACTGCAGGCTACAACTCACGCTTATGTTTAACGTTTGACATTCCCGCGTCACCGATATAAGTCTCGTACTTTTCAATTTGCTAAACCTGCCAGGTAATCAGTTTGCGCTTTTCTTGCGCCGAGGGGTGCAGGCGGTTCTAGGGCATCTCACCATAATGATTCCTTGCTTTTGGAACCGAAATAGGACTTCCCGAATGTTTGCCGGGAGATAAATTCCGGGGTAATAGTAATGCGGACGTACGGCTTCTGCAGAATAAGCCGACCAGATATGATGCTGTGCGGCCGTGGCGGCAGCCAGCCTTGTGATCCTCCGATTATAAAAGGTGGGTGCGAACAACAGGTCCTCCTCCATCTCAGGTATCAAATCTTAATTCAACTCCGTCTTGCGGAGCTTCGCGGACCAGACCTTGAAAACTCCGACATTCTCTGATGCACCCGGCTCAAAAGCCGGATCCTCGTCAACGGAGTCTTTAAGGCGCGCGGAACAGTGTTGTCAGCAGAAATGTAACAAGTTCGCTCTTCCAGATCGCCAATCAAACAGTTCGTTTTTTTGGCACCTAAATAAACACTAAGATGATAAACAATCTGACAGCTTATGTCAAGTCTTTTCTTCGCTTTGCTGAGAAGAAGACCCTTCTCACCGCTCCATTCTCGATGGTTGGTAAAAAGCGACCGCCGGTTGGTTCAGAATTGGAACAAACCGGCTCCAGGTTCGCCCTCGCGCCACCTCGCGGAATACACATCAGTATTCCACATCCATCACTTTAGGTGCGCCTGCGACCCTGGATATCTTCAGTACCCATGCGTACTCGCATGGCGGGTGTTTCCGGAATCCATCAGGAACGTCTGCCTCGAAGCCTTCGCCGACTTTCTTCCATTCGAGCGGCGTATTGTCGTATCCCAGCAGCGTGACCTTCGCATCTTTCGCCGGACAGATATTGTCCATCCATATCCTGGAAGGAGGAGTCTTCTCTCCTTTGTCGGCGAGATAAATCGCGAACGTGGTCCCGTCATCGAGTTGGGTCAGACACACCTTTCCCTGCTTGTAAGGCGCCACAGGGTGAGTATCGTAGATTGCCTCGCTGTTGATCTTCATCCAGTCGCCGATCCCTTTAAGTCTTTCGTAGGCGACGGGTGACCAGTCACCATGAGAATTGGGCCCGATGTTGAGGAGGAAATTCCCGCCCTTAGAAACAATGTCGACGAGAAGGTGAATGAGCTTTCGAACCGATTTGTAATCGTCGTGCGGCTTGTATGACCAGCTGTTACCCATCGGCATGCAGGTTTCCCAAGGATAAGGGAGTGCTTCTCGTGGGACAGTATTCTCCGGCGTGAGATAGTCCTGGTACGGCCCGGTAACGTCGCGGTCGACCACGATCAGCCACGGCTGTTTCTCGCGTGCATTCTTTACAATAAGAGGCATGTCGATATCCTGGCTTTGAGGAAACACCGGGTACTTTGCCTCCAGCTTCTCCTCCATTACCTCGAGCGGCGTTTTTATCCTTACCCATCCGGCGTCCAGCCACAGGATATCGATCCGGCCGTAATTGCTCATGAGCTCATTGATCTGTGTCTGAGTGTACTTGACGAATTTCTGCCACCGCTTCGGGTGGAGCTGAATGTTATAATTGGGATTGCGATCGGGAGTCGCGAAGTTGGGCCACCAGTAGTAGGGACAATGCCAATCTGCCTTCGAGAAATAGGCTCCGATCATGAAGCCGTCTTTCCTGAACGTGTCGAAGATCGCCTTTGCAATATTTGCCCGGGGGTTTGTATGGAACGGACACTCGGGACTGGTGACCTTGTAGTTCGTGGTTTTCGTGTTGAACATACAGAAGCCGTCGTGGTGTTTTGTAGTGAAGACTACATATTTCATTCCGGCGTACCTGGCGGCCTTCGCCCATTTACTCGGATTGAAATCGACAGGATCGAAAGTCTTAATCAGATTCTGGTATTTCTGTTTATAGTCCGTGTAGCTGGAATCGTTGCGCCTCTCCCACGGTTCGTCCTCCGAGCAGATCGACCACGACTCGACGACTCCCCACTCGCTGTATGTTCCCCAATGCATCAGAAGTCCGAATTTTCTGTCGTGCCACCTGTGAAGGTTGTGCAGGACAGCGGTATCTGATTCGGGATAATATTTCTGCTGGTATGTCTGGGCCGTTGAAATTCCGGAAATTACCAGCAGAAGGCCGAGGGCCAACAAAAAATTTCTCATGACTCTTATCTCCTTTTACGAACCCGATTCTAGGGCGGACCGTAGTTGTCGCGCCTGAATCGACCGCAGACCGAGCGGCCCAATTTGCAGGTGACCGTCATCCAGGTGTATGCCACCCGGCCGACAAAGCGGATTCGAATTGTACGAAATGTATCCATTAATGCGCAGGCTGTGACGGAGATTGCCGGAATGTTGTCCGTCCGGTTTTGTCGACCAATCGCGTCCGACGTGAATCACCGCGTCACATCTGCATCGGCTTTCTGTTGAAATACGTCAGCAATCCTCCTCCGAGCATAAGTACTAATCCCCACCAGATGCTCATGTGAAGTCCGTGGAGAGCGATATCAAATTTTTCGGGGAACAGAAGGTAATAAATGCCCGCCGCCAGCACGAGGCCGCCGATTATCAACATCACCAAACCGACGAAATACCAGATGGGCTTCATCATTTGCGTGGTGTCTTCATTCACTGTACTCTTCTCCATTTGAAATTACCAGAGCCAAATATTGATGACGACGAAAAGAACGACGGTGACGGACGCCCAGAAAGCAGGTTTCTTGAGCAAAGGTACCTCTTCTGTCGGCGTTTCTCTCGTAAGCCCGCGTACCAGTCCTACCAGCTCCGCCTCGGGACGCTTTACGGTGAAGGTGCTTACGGCCATCGCGATTCCAGAGCTGATGAGCCACGCCCAAAGCGCGCGCCAGAAATTCGCGGCCATCGGACTCGCCTCGCCTCCCGGTGCGATGGCGCCGGGAGTGATCCAACCGAGCTGAAGAGCCATGAACATGGCGAACGAGACAAGAGTGCCGATCAGCATCCCCCAGAACGCACCGTCCGGCGATATCCATTTGACGAACATGCCGAGGAGTATCACGGCAACCGCCGGCGCAAGTATCCACGACGCAATTGCCTGAAGATAATCGATTATAGTCGGCATGCTTCTCGCCCAATACGCACCGACGATGCTGAGAAGGATTCCGGCAACCGTTGCGACGCGTCCCATCCAAATCAAGTGCCTTTGTGAAGCGTTCTTGTTTATGACGGATCGATAAATATCGTAAGTCCACACAGTATTGAAGGCACTCATGTTGCCGGCCTGCCCCGCCATGAACATGGCGATGAGCGCCGTCACGCCCACTCCGACGAGCCCGGGCGGAAAGAATCGCATCATGAGAAGCGGAACCACCGAGTCGTAATTTATCTTTCCACCGGAATGCAGAAGCGCGAATCCGCTGTGAGGATCACGCATCAAAGCAAGTCCGACCATCCCGCTCCCGACCACGACAAAGCCGAGGAGTATCTTGAAATATGAGCCTATGATAGGCGCCATTCTTGCCGAGCGGACATCTTTCGCCGAAAACGCACGCTGGATAATCAGGAAGTCGGTCGTCCAGTATCCGAACGAGATGCCGAAACCGAGGCCGAAAATCAACGCCGGCCAGCCGAGCTGCATCGGGTTGTCGGCAGCGCTTCCGGTGATCGACCAGAGCGAAGTGTAGACGTGAGGAAGATTCGCAAACGCTTTCGCCGGACCTCCGAGGTCGACAATACCGAGTATCGGAAGAAGGAGTATGCCGCCCCAGATGAGGAAGAATTGTATCACCTCCGTGAAAATCGCAGAAAGCAGGCCGCTTAATGTAATGTAAAGGGCGACAAATCCTGCCGAGAGCCAGATGCTCAAGTCCCAGTTCCATCCCAAAAATGTCCTGAGGACCAGTGCGAGTGCGTAGAGGGATATGCCTGAAGAGAGCACCGTCATGACCGCGAAAGAAGCTGCGTTCAGGACCCGCGTCTTCTCGTCGTATCTCTCCTTCAGATAGCCCGGTGTGGACTTGATATGCCCTTTGTAATAGAATCGCATCATGAATATTCCGAGGAACAGCATGGCCGGAATCGCACCGATGAGATAGAAGTGGAGGGCAAACAATCCGTACTCTGCGCCCTGGCCGGCGTAGCCGACGACTTCAAGCGCGCCCATGTTCGCCGACATGAACGCGACGCCGGCAACGAAAGCACTGTTCCTCCGTCCGGCAAGGAAATAATCGTCATCGGTTTTCGTGAATCTCTTCAGGTAGAAGCCGACCCATACGACGAAGCCAAGATATACAAGTAGGATTGCCCAATCGAACACGGTCATGGAGATAGTGTGCATACGGTTTCCCTTATTTGTTAAAAGTGAAAAGGAGCACTTTCATCCTGCTTAATCATAATTCGCGAATCGCGAAGAAGCTTTCTGTCGGCGAATGTAATCGGATGCCTGCTTCTCGCCAGTAACCGGTAGCACAACTCCTCACGATTTCTCGCGCCGCTCAGTTGAACAAATCGAATCACTTCTTATTAGCCCGGTCCTACCGGGTTATTTCCTTCCATAAAGCGGGCCGAAGTTATCACACGCTCTGAAGTCGGCACCTTCGAGGTCCACCGTCCCGAAGGAGCTCCAGGCGCTCGGCCTGTAGATCCTTTCACGGGGAACGTTGTGCATGTTCACAGGGATTCTTAGCATGGAGGCAAGCGTGATCAATTTGTCGCCGATGTGACCGTAGCTTATTGCTCCGTGGTTTGCTCCCCAGTTTGCCATCACGGAATAAGCGTCAGCGAAGGCGCCGCTGCCCGTGAGATTAGGCGCGAACCATGTCGTCGGCCATGTCGGGTTCGTCCTTCTGTCGAGCAAAGAGTTTACGTTTTTCGGAAGTTCGACTGTATACCCTTCCGCGATCTGGAGAACGGGTCCGAGTCCCTTAATCAGGTTGATGCGCGACATCGTCACAGGCATATCGCCCACCGTTAAAAATTGTGAGGAGAACCCTCCTCCCCTGAAATACTCTCTGTCCGCCGGACACCACTTCGTCGCCTTCAGACAGTCCGACGCTTCCTCGGAGGATATGTCCCAGAACGGCTTCATCACAGGCTTGCCCTTCAGCTGCTGCCGGCCTGTAGCGTCCAAAGCCGACGCTCCCGAGTTGATGAGGTGGATAATTCCTGCAGCGGCCTTTCCCTTGAGGACGTGACCTGACACTCTTTTGACCGCGGCCGGGCTCCAATAGGTCCTGACATCCGAAAATATCTGGGCGGTGTCGGAAAGAAGGTGTCCGAACACCATGGCGGCTCCGTTGAGACTGTCGTTTTCTGTAGCGACAATGTATGGCTCGCGTATCCCGTTCCAGTCGAAGGAGGAATTCAGGATCGCCTCCAGAAAATCTCCGTTGGGGAAATGGTCCGTCCACTGCCTTTGTCCCTGGAATCCGGCGATGAGCGCGTTGTGTCCCATTGCCTCCTCACCGAATCCGAGCCCGGCAAGCCTCTCATTTCCAACCATCAGGTCCCTGGCAATGAGAGCCATTTTAACAACCATTTCCCATTCCTCGTCTTTCCTCTCCCTGGACGCGCGATTCTTCGCGGGGTTGATGTCCTCACCTTCCACGCAATTGTTCCTCGTCCAGTCGAAGGCCCTCTTATATTCCACCGGGTCGAATATGCCTTCTTCAATCCTTCTTATGAATTCAGACATGTCGACAGACTCGTTTCGCATTCCGAGGTAATCGCCGAAGAGGTCGTGATTCACGATGGAACCGGCGATCCCCATCGAGACCGAACCGAAAGACAGATAAGACTTCCCTCTCATTTCGGCGACCGCCAGACCTGCTTTCGCGAACCGCAGAAGCTTCTCCCTGACATCACCAGGTATCTCCGTATCGGATTTGTCCTGCACATCCTTTCCGTAGATTCCGAACGCGGGGAGCCCCTTCTGCGAATAACCTGCAAGGGCGGCAGCAAGGTAAACTGCGCCCGGCCTCTCGGTCCCGTTGAATCCCCAGACGGCTTTCGGAATGAGCGGATCTGTATCCATGACCTCGGTGCCATAGCACCAGCATGGCGTTACGGTAAGTGACACGCCTACGCCTTCGCGCGCAAACTTCGCCGCCGCGTCTGCTGCTTCGGCGACGCCTCCGATAGTTGTGTCTGCGATGACGCATTCGACGGGCAGACCGTTCGAATGACGCAGGTGTTCGCTAAGAAGCTTCGCGGCGTTCTTCGCCATCTGCATCGTCTGGTTTTCGAGCGATTCCCTGACGCCCTTTCTCCTGCCGTCTATGACGGGCCGGATGCCGATCTTCGGCATGCTCCCCCTTAGACGGTTCGCAGGCCGATTGTTATGCAGGCTCTGTTTACTCATTCTATATCCCCTTTCAATCTTTGCCGGTTTGTCTTCTATTCAAGGCTGAGATCTTTTCTTGCTCCGAACCTTTCACGCAGCGGTATCAGCCTGTCGACTTCTTCTTTCCCGAGCGTGTTCACTTTCCCGAGCTGCATGGCGACAAACTGTATCATCGCGGCCTGCTCGAGGGTCTCCATCTTGTCATATGCATCCATCACGCTGTATCCGACCGTCAGCGCACCATGATTGGCCAGGAGAAATGCGTCGTGGTCTTTGAGTTGCTTCGAAATCTGGTAGTACAGGTCGCTGTGTCCGGGCGTTCCGTATCCGACGATAGGAACGACACCAAGCCTGATTATCACTTCCGGCAGGACCATCCTGTCGAGCGGAATGCCGGCGACGGCGAAACCCGTCGCATATGGGGGGTGCGCGTGGCAGACACTCATGACGTCCGGCCTGTCCCTGTAAATCTTGAGATGGAAGTCCGACTCCGAAGACGGTTTCTTGTCGCCTTCTACCAGCCTGCCTTCCATGTCAATGATGATGAGATCGCCGGTTTTCATAAACCCTTTGCTCGTACGGGTAGGCGTGATGAGTACGGTCCCGTCATCGAGGCGGGCACTCATGTTTCCATCGTTTGCCGCGGCGTAACCTCTGTTGTAAACCCTCCTGCCAACCTCAACCAATTCTTCTCTCAATTGTTGTGTATCCTGCTTCAATGCTTCACTCCTATAATTTTTCATTTCCCGGCCGTATGGGCCCGATCCCTGATGTCAAGATATTTTATCGGGAGTTCGAAAAGTCCAAAATTCGCGAGTGTCGGGTTTAGTCTGGACCTTTCGATCACGAGCCGCACGCGGTCTGTTGTAACCGGCTTAAAGCGGAGAAGTCGCTTGAACCCAACCGTCGTCCCGCCAGTCAACCTCTGCCACTCGTGCCCATCCCAGTAATCGATTCTAAATCTTCCAATCCTCTGGCCGACTGTAATTTCTTCCTGCAGCATCGCAACATCAAACGTAGTCTTCCTGGGAAGTTGGAAAACCAATGAGGCTGTATCGACACCTTCGGGACCTTTCCAATACTTCCCGCGCCCGAAAAGCTTCGATGCCGTCCGGGTGACGGGTTCGCCGGCGATCGTAACCGTTGCATTTGCGGCAAGGTTGCTCCTGAAAGTTTCTGAAAGGACCCTGTGAAGTCCAAGAAGCGACTTTACGTCGTATTTGGATATCAGGCCCTTTTTGTCGGGCGGCACATTAAGAAGCAGAACGGAATTCCTTCCGACTGAGCTGAAGTAGATGTTGACGAGCTCCGCGACGGATTTTACAACCGTGTCCTGAGATACATGATAGAACCAGCCGGGACGAATTGAGACGTCAGTTTCTGCAGGATACCAGAATAAGCCTTTCGCGCCGTATAACATTTCCCTGCTGCCGAGGACTTTTCCCATGTAGTTGTGCGGCTCAAACACTTCATCGACAGGATGAGCTGAGTTCTCAATCTTTTCAGGACTCAGTGAACTCAGATCTATCGGAAGCACGTCCCACTCTGTCTTTCTGCCCACGCCGGATTCGGTTCCGACCCAGCGAATGTCGGGTCCCATGATGGCAATCAATGCATTGGGCTGAAGCTCCCTGACTATTTTATAGTAGGCATGCCAGTCATACACTTGCTTCTTCGGATAGTTCGGGGCGATCCCGCCGTCGAACCACACTTCAGTGATCGGACCGTAATTCGTCAATAACTCTCTGAGCTGGTTTTCATAGTACGTGTTGTACGCAGGTGTGCCGTAACTCGGCGCCTCCTGGTCCCACGGGGAAAGGTAGAGTCCGACCTTCAGCCCGTATTTCCTGCATGCATCCACGAACTCGCGCACGACGTCCCCTTTGCCGTTTTTCCACGGACTATACTTTACACTGTATCGTGTGTACTTGCTGGGCCAGAGGCAAAAGCCGTCTTCGTGTTTTGCGGTAAGTATCGCCATCTTCGCGCCCGCCTCCTTCAGCACTTTGGCCCACTGGTCGCAGTTGAGATCGGTTGGATTGAACAACTTCGGACTCGCAGTCTCCTTAGCCCATTCGACACCTGCGAAGGTATTCATCCCAAAATGGACGAACGCATCAAACTCCATCTTCTGCCAGGCATACTGCTGAGGCGATGGTACGACCCGGGCAGCATCTGCGACGATTTCTTTCTTTGAAGCGTCATGTTCGATAAGAGCAAGATTCCTGGGGGTCTGTGCCTCAACCTCTCGGGGAAGAAGTGCCGTGAGGCACCATATCAGCGTAATCGAAATGAACTTATACAAATTGTCTCCTCAATTCGCAGTTGGACGGGACTTTCAATTCCGGCGCTCCTCTTCGGGTTTCGCCGAACTCATATGTCAGGCGCATGGAGCATACGAAGTTATAAATCCGGGCCCTTCATGTGATCAGCTCGCTAATGCGGGCACATGTTCGCGATGCTGTCCATGGAAGGTCGCTCTCCGGTGCAGCATCGGCAGCAGCTTCAAACGGTGCCAGCAGATTCCGAAGTCATCGATCGCAGCGTTCTTTTCCAGAAAGGATGTTGAACGTTTAACATGTCGATGAACACTTCCAGTTGCTGAAATTATAACAACAAGGAGCTTGAATGTAAAGCACTTTGTTCGGCCTTTCAGCAAAGCCCTGAGACTACCGCTTCACATGCTCTGCACTATTCCGGGAGTGATTCCGTGCTTTACCTAGACGACTTTCCTACACGATTCGCCGAAAACCAGCTCCGGCTTCAAAAAAATATTATGCCGTTCCTTCTGCTTTGGATTCTCAATCCTCCCTATCAGAATCATAGTTGCGTTTCGGCCCAGTTCCTCTATGGGTTGCCGAACGTGGGTGATCGACGGCGTGAAGATATCGTTGCCCGGGATCTCATCGTACCCTACGAGAGATACATCAGCGGGAATCTTCATATGGATGGAGTCGATGGCCTTTATGGCACCAATGGTCATCAAGCTGTTGAATGAGAAGAGGGCTGTCGGAGGATCCGCAGACTGCAGCAGCCTGGTAACGGTCTCGAACGCCTTGTCTTCCTGGAACTCACAATTGCAGACATACCTTTCGTCGATTTCAACCCCATTGTTCCTCATGGCTTCGGAGAATCCGCGGTATCGTTCAACATCAGGAAAGAGAATACCCGGCCCCCGCAGTACGCCGATCTTCCGATGTCCGCTGGTGATAAGATATTCAGTCAACCTTGCCGCTCCCTCATAGTGATCGGTCGTCACGAAGTCTATGTCGATCCCGTCATAGACTCTGTCGACAAGAACCGTGTTCACTTTTGCCTTCAGGAGATACCTCACCGAGTCTTCCGAATGAGGCACGATCAGAACGCCGTCAACCCTGTGTGCCTGAAAAGTTCTGACAAGCTTTATCTCATCCTCAGCGTTCTCATCCGTGTTGCACAGGAGGGTCATATACCCGAAACGTCTGGCGTACTCTTCCACTGATCTGAACCAGCTGTTGAAGAACGTGTTCTTAATGTCGGGCATGACAATCCCTAACGTGTTCGTTCGCCTCTTTACGAGAGAACGCGCGACCTGACTCGGCTGGTAGCCGAGTTCTTCCATCACTTTCTTTACCTTCTCAATGGTTTTTTCGCTCACCTTCTCAGGCTTGTTCATAACCCTTGAGACGGTCATTACCGAAACTCTGGCTTTTTTCGCAACATCGTGAATCGTTGCCATGTTTGTCTTCCACCGGCGTTTATTTCACAACGGACCGGGTCGCCTTTTTGCCGCGGCAGGAGAGGATACCCGAATCAATCTCGCGATTTTGCCCCCGGATGTCAACATCACTCAGCTCTTTCAGAAAGCGGACGGGACTGCCCCGCAGCCCGATAACCGCAAGTCCGGGCTCCGTTACACGCGGCCGGCCACAGTGTACCGCAAAATCCATCCGGGATACTTCACTCCTGCAGGACAGCCGCACGAAAATGCCCTCGCAAGTCCGGGCACATTCATGCCTTGCAACACAGCTTGAATCAGAAGAGCGAGTAAATGAACGGTGCCAGCGCGGTACCCTCGGTCACTACTATGAAGACCGCAAGGAGAATCAGAATAGCCAGGATGGGCCCGAGCCACCACTTCTTTCGTACTCTCATGAAAGCCCACAGTTCTCCCAAAATTGAAACCTGTCCGGCGTATCTCTTCACAACCTTTGCAGTCTGCGACTTCTTGTTCTTTGACTTACTCATGTATACCTCCGGGTAGTGCCACTCCAATCGGGTTCTATCCTCAATCCTTTCTTCCTTTCAGCTGATAGAAGTCTCTTCCTCACAAGGTGAGCTCCCGCCTGAATACCGGCCAACACGTAGCTCGGAGCCGGTTTTTCTTCCATACGAAATCTCAAATTGTATTCGGGATTCATTCCTGGCAAAAGGCGGATTTGACATGGTGGAGCACGATACTTTCAAACGGGCGAAAAGAAAAGATAGTGGATATACTTTCCAAGGATTTTTCTGCATCGGCAAAACATCTTAAGGGAGTGGAAAGTCGGCAGGAGAGGAGACCTTCAAAGTTTCTTTCGCAGGTAATTCGCCTCACATTCTCGTTCGACTCCAGCTCACTCTTCGGTTGCGTCGGTAATATACCGACCGACTGATATAATTCCAATAAAACGAAAGTGTGAACTTTTGTAAACCGGGCAGGGTTGTTTTGCATGAAGCGCGGCCGGTCACAAATCATCTACAATGAACTGAAGGCCGTTGTACTTATATTCTTCGGAATACCTCCGCGACCAAGCATTAAGGACTACAATGAAGAACGTCGAAACCAGGGTCCAGGATCTTCCCCTCTGGAAAAAAGATTTTTCTTTCTGGCAACTGTCTCCACCCCGCTTGTTCTATTCGTCGTTCTTGAACTCGCACTCCGCTTATTCGGGTACGGCGTGGATCTGTCTTTGTTCAAGCGTCATGATGTACTGGGGAAAATATATTATCAGATGAATCCGGATGTTAAGTTTCGTTACTTCGGAACTTCGGAATTCCAGCCCGCAACTACGCCCGCCTACTTTCAGGTTCCAAAGCCTGAGGGCGTTTATCGCATCTTCTGTCTCGGCGGCTCCACCACCGCCGGGTATCCTTATTGGTTTAACGGCGCCTTCCCTGCTTATCTGCAGACCAGGTTGAAGGCAATATTCCCCGACAAAAAGATCCAGGTCATAAATCTCGGCATGGTCGCGACGAACAGCTACACAGCGCTCGACATCACGAGGGAGCTGGCAAAGTACCAGCCGAATTTGATAATCTACTACGGCGGACACAACGAGTTCTACGGAGCGCTTGGAGTGGGGTCCAATCTGTCCGTGGGATCCTACCGCACAGTGACGGAGTTATATCTTATGCTCATTCACCTGCGCACATTTCAGCTTGTCCGCAATCTGCTGCACGACGCTGTCGGACTGGTAAGTCACCAGAACAACAATTATGCTCGCGGTACCGAGATGCAGCGCGTTGCTCAGGGCAGGTTGATCCCTTATGAATGCTCTATGTACAAGGCTGCATATCGCATCTTCAAGGAGAATCTGGATGCAATGCGGCGTTATTGCCGGTCAAAAGGCATACATCTGATCCTCGGAACACAGGTTTCCGATCTTCGGGATCAGGCTCCTTTTGTATCCGGCAACTCGCCGGGCATATCGAAAGTGAAGTTGGCCGAATTCGACCGGCTATTCAAAGAAGGCGTCGGGTTGCAAACGAACGATCAGTGGGATTCGGCAGCGGTCGATTTTCAATCGAGTGTCTCATTGAATCCATATTATGCTGACGCCCACTACCGGCTCGCACAATGTCTGGACACCACAGGACAGAAGCGGGAGGCACTGAATCAATACACACTCGCGCGCAATTATGACGAACTCAGATTCCGCACGGACAGCAACTTCAACGATCTAATCAGGTCCAGGGCAAATGGAAATTATTGCTTTACGGCCGACGTGGTGAAAGAATTCAAAGCGGCCTCGCCTGATTCTCTGATAGGACACAATCTGATCTTCGAACATCTGCATCCCAATTCGAGGGGTGCATTTCTAATCGCTAAATGCTATGCAGGTGTCATGCGCAAGGAGGGTCTCCTGGCAACGCAGGAAATGTGGGACAAGGCCGACACTATCAGCGATTCAGAGATTTGGCAGCGCCGGTTGGTCACCACAATCGACGAACACATGGCAACTGCCTCCGTCGCCTGGCTTATGTCCGGATGGCCGTTCCGGGACAAGGAACCTTCGCTCAGAGAAGTTCCGCGTTCCGATACTCTCGACTGGATCTCCGAAGAGGCAGTGGCCGGGAGAATAAGCTGGATCGGGGCGCACGCTGAGGCAGTCAAGTATTTCGAGCGCGACGGCGACCTTAAGGAGGTGGGACGGATATACAGGTCCCTGCTGTCACTTTACCCATTTGATCTTCAGCTGTACAGCGATCTGGCACAGACCTATACCCGGGAAGAACGTTATCACGATGCGATGGTGACAACACTTGCGTCCGCAAAGATCTACCCGGAAGCACGGACCTTTAAGACCCTGGGCGATCTCATGATGCGGCTCTCGAATCCGGACAGTGCCGCTTACTTCTATGAGAAGATGGACGGAATGGCGTCAACCCCTGAGGAGAAGATGCGCGGCGGATTGATGGTGAGCTACGCTTATGCAAGGGCGGGCAGGTACACGGCGGCAAAAGCCAGGTTGAACAGACAGCTCGCGGAAAATCCGAATTTCTCCCTTGCACGGAAGCTATTGAACGACGTTACTGCTCTTCAAAAGCAAAACTCGCAAAAGAAATGAAGAGGCGGCACAGGCCTCGCATCCCCTGACAATTACGGCCCTGCAATTCCGTATCGGTCCATGCTGGTGAACGCCCCACCCGTACAGGAAAAGCTGCCCGGCGGTCAGGCAGAGGATGCAGCAGTGTGAGCATGGGTCTCCTGCTACCTGCAACCATTACGGAACCAATTGAAACGTGACCGCATTACATTTATTGAAACGAAATATCAAAACCCGAACAACCAGCTCCTCTGAGGTGAAACAATGCAACAGACTATTTTCCACAAGAAGTTATACATTCTCCTAATTACCATATCGATGACGGCGCTCGCCGCAGGTCAGACCGCACACGGAAACCATGGAGCGAATCCGGCCGGGTCCGGCAACCCGGGTGCATTGTTTCTGATCCCTACACCTCAGAGAATTTCGATGAAGAGCGGCGTCTTCCAGATAACGGGAAATGACGTTATCGCCGTCATAGATACTAATTCGAGCGCAGATATGTTCTCGGCTCAGGAACTTTCGGGTGAAATCAAAACGGACGTCGGTGTCGATGTCCGGATGTCCGAGCCTCGCGGCAGCAGGTGCTTTCTGCTGGGTTTGATCGGAAATGACAGCCTCGTAGACAGCGCGCTCAGTACCGTCATGCTTCACTTGCCGCACGAACTCGGAAGTCAGGGATACATTCTCGACGTATCCCCGGATCGGGTTGTCATCGCCGGCAACACAAGCACCGGAATATTTTACGGGATTCAGACATTGAACCAACTCATCAAGGCGAATCGCATCGGAGACGCCATTCCGTGCATGACGATAGTCGACTGGCCCGGGTTGGAGTACCGCGGCTGGATGGACGACATAAGCCGCGGCCCGATTCCGACGATGGAACTGCTCAAGAAAGAAATCAGGACCATGGCCGGGTACAAACAGAATTTCTTCAACCTGTATACAGAGAATGTCTTCAAACTGAAAGATTTCCCGGACATCGCACCTGCCGATGGAATAACGGCGAATGAAGTAAAGGAGTTGAGCGAATACGCCGCAAAGTATCACATACAGCTGATGGGGAATTTCCAGTCGTTTGCCCACATGGGAAAAATCCTCGGCGACCCGTTCTACCATGAGTACAGAGAGACGGGAAACGTCATCTCTCCTGCCGTACCACAGACTTACAAATTCCTTGCGAAAGTATATTCCGAAATCGTGCCTGCTTACTCGAGCGACTTCTTCAATATAGATTGCGACGAGACGTTCTACCTTGGTCAGGGAAAGGCAAAGGCGATGGTCGACAGCCTGGGGATGCCGGCTGTATATGCTTATCATATCAACAGCGTTTACGATCTGCTGAAGCCGTATCACAAGAAGATTCTGTTCTGGGGCGATATCGCGGCCCGAAACAGAGGCATCATCTCGAAACTCCCCAAGGGATTGATTGCCCTCCCCTGGGACTACAGCGCTTCAACGAGGTTCGACAATCTCATCAAGCCGTTTACTCGACATGGTATCAGCTTCATGGTATCTCCCGGTGTGAGCTGCTGGAGTGAAATCTGGCCGGACATGGGCAATGCGGTCGTGAACATCTCCAATTTCGTAAGAGACGGGGCGAAATACGGCGCGATGGGAATGATGAATACAATGTGGGACGACGACGGCGAGAACCTTTTCAATTACAACTGGCACGGACTTCTCTGGGGCGCCGAATGCTCGTGGAAACCGGCTCAGCCTATTTACGGCCGGGCCTCGAATGAAGAACTCGAACGGAGGCTGAAGAAGTTCGACGATTCCTTCAATGCACTGTTTTACGACAACGCTGCCGATCCGGTCGCGCAGACTCTCTTTCAGCTCGACTCACTCAGAACGTACGGCGTCAGCGACGTTCTGGACGACGCGGGCTTCTGGAAAGCCCCGCTCGACTTCAGCGCGAATGATACTAATATGTCGGCTCAGGAAAGCAATCAGCAGATAGAGGCGATCGTTCCCGACATTATCTCGGAATTGAAAGACGAGCGGAGCGTCGCGAGGGAAAACGCGGAAACACTCGACTATGCCTTGTTCGCCGCAAAGCGCGTCCTCTTCGAAGTAAGGAAGAACATCTTCAGCATCAGGCTTATGAGAGCCATGCTCAGCCACGACCAGGATTCGGTGGATGCATTAAGGAGCGAAGTGAGTCCGCTTCTGGCAGAGCTTCATAAACTGAAAATGGAATATGTGGGACTGTGGGAAAGGGAGAACCGGTCATGGTGGCTGAACCATATCATGGACCGGTACGACCGTCTCGGCAATGCGCTTATATACCTGGGTGAAAAGCCTCTGATTACGCCCGCCGACAATGTTGTCAATGGGACAAGACTGGTGACACTCAGCACGGTTTTCAAGAACCGGAGAATCTACTACACGACGGACGGCACAATCCCGACAATGGGTGGCGACATTTATACTCACCCGTTCAAAGTCGATTACTCCACGCTGGTACGAGCCGGCACTTTTGAAAATGGTGAGCTGGCGTCGCAGAGCGAGGAATACATACTTGTCGACAAGGCAATCGGCAAACTGTACAGGCTCTACTCGACCTGGAGCCGTTACAACCCCGCTTAC
>JBJKPN010000208.1:0-46986 GCA_046706365.1 Candidatus Kryptoniota bacterium
GGATTGTATTATCGCGAAGTTCATTCTCCATCAATGAAATCCTTTGCAGGTTGGTTGTCCACGACTCGTTTTTCAGCTATATGTTATATAAAGGCTGTTAAACTTACAATTCGCGCGGCCGGCAGCCTGGTCTCAACTTTATTTGTATCCGACGATGACGGCGGCGACCGCGAAGATGTCGATTACAATCAGCATCCGACTTACTTCATTCCGCTTGCCGAGGGCCAACTTGATCAGAGTCCACGAAATAAATCCCCAGATTATTCCCTGCGTTATCGAGTATGTAAGCGGAATCAGGATCATTGCAAGGAATGCAGGGAAGGAGTCGTCGAGCCTCTCCCAGTTTATCTTCAACACCGGCTTCATCATGAACGCACCCACAAGAACCAGGGCAGGCGCCGTGGCGATTCGCGGGACCATGGACAACAGCGGCGACAGGAACATAAAAGGAAGGAACAGCAGACCGGCCGTGATTGCGGTGAACCCCGTCCTTCCACCCTCTGCAATTCCGGTTGCGGATTCGATGTATGCCGTACCCGAGCTCGTGCCGAAAACACCGGAAATGACCGTGGAGAATGCGTCGGCGATCAATGCCCTCTTGAGGTTCCGGGGCTCACCGTTTTCATCGACCAGGCCGCTCGCCGCGGCGACGCCGATGAATGTCGAAAGCGAATCGAAAAGCCCCGTGAAAAGGAAGACAAAGATCACGGGGAACATTGCATGGTGGAGCGACCCGATCAGGTCGAGCCTGAGAACAACGCTGAAGTCGGGGAGGGACCAGAAACCCTTCCATGTCACCAGCGTAGGGATTCCTGAGGTGATGGACGATGCGTCTCCGTACAACCTGCCTATGGGTATCGCGAGGAGAGTCGTGGCGGCAATGCCGAGTATCATGGCTCCTTTGATTCTCCTGGCAATCAGAACGGACGTAATAATGAGACCCACGATGAAGGTGACCGTTATCGGATTGAGAGTGTTGAAGCCGACCAGGGTTGCGGGCCTTCCGACTATGAACGTCGCATCTGTGAGGCCGATGAAGGTAATGAACAGTCCGATTCCAGATGAGACGGCATAACGCAGCTGTCTCGGTATCGACTTCACGATCTCGTTGCGTATGTTGAGTACGGTCAGGATCATGAAAACGACGCCGGACCAGAACACAGTGCCGAGCGCAGTCTCCCATCTGACGCCCATTCCGACTACGATCGTATACGTGAAGAATGCGTTTATTCCCATACCGGGTGCCACCACAACCGGGGTTCGCGCGTACAAGCCCATCGCGATTGAACTGAATGTGCAAACGAGCACGGTTGCGGTCAGTACTCCGGCGAAAGGCATTCCTGCCGAAGAGAGGATTGCCGGGTTCACGACAATTATGTACATCGCGGCCAGAAAGCTGGTTGATCCGGCGATGACCTCTGTTTTGAAATCTGTATGGTATTCTCTGAACCCGAACCGGTCTTTCATGAGCCGCCCCGAAGTCTGGTCTCTGTTGTCGAGTTTTCCATGGGTGGAACCCGTCTCACGAAAACATCTCCCTATCCCGGATCTTAACCGGATCAGTGTAATCCGCTTCCCACCAGGCCTTCTCGTTCCTCTTTCGGGGAGGCTTCTTGAGTGCGAGGCGTTTCTTGCTTCTTTTACCTTCCTCCTGGCAAACACGGAAATGATAATGGTCGATCATACAAAGTGCCTCGATCATGTAGGAAACCGCGATTCTTCTGTCGCGAATCAGGAGAAGGTTCTCGCCGTTCTTCATGTCGGCCGTGCCGGAAAAATTGTGGGAGCCCAGGTAAACCCTTGCAGTCGGTTTATCGAAATCAATCACGACGAATTTGTGGTGCATCCGCACTCCTGCGCCGCCGGTCGGCTCCCTCTTGAAGGGTTCGGGTACGCTCCTGGAAAGTGCCTTGGGATATACGGGTGCGAGGTTGCCGTTCGCCTTCTGAAGGGTCAGGCCGCCGACCTTCCTGTCCGATATGCCGTATACGAACCGGTTCTTGTTCTTCGTTATTTTGAGAATGGCATCTTTTATCGGACCCCGGCTCTCGTAGAGAAACGCCAGTGAGTAAAAGAGGCTCGAAGTAGTCCTTTCGGCAATATCATCGGCGACGGATTTGAGAATTGAATTTGACTGGCCGTGCGGTGAATACGAAGCCATGGCATCTATTCCGGTCAGGCCGAGGCCGGTCCATCCCGGCGAGTCCGTCTGACGGAAGGAATCCGCGTCGTTTGCATTCCAGTAATTTTCGAAGGCCTTCAGGAAAGGGGCGACTGCTTTCTCGCCTTCAACGACGAGCGCATTGTTGTTTTGCACGAAGAAGCCGCGCCAGGAGAAGTTCGTCGAACCGCAGACCGCGCTCTTGACCTTCTGACCGGTGACGGCGATTGTCTTGTTGTGCTGGAGCTGGCCCATATGCTGGCGCTTGACGTTTCCGGCCCCTGCCGATTTCGACAGCATCTTGGCCGCCTGGTTTTCGGCGGAGCCGCGTTTGCCGTGATCACCCGAGTCGTCGATGATCACTTTCAGCCGCTGACCGAGCATCTCCAACCGAGTGATGACGTCCGGCTCGTTAAGGTCATACGCGATCACTCTAACCTGCGCAGTGCGGTCAACCACGGCTCTATCCAGGATGTCGAGAATTACTTCCCTTGCTTCGAAACCCATCCAGGAAAGCGCTTCCCTGGTCTTCGGATGTGTCGGAGTGAAATTCAACCCTTCGCTTCCCCTCGCAGGCAGAAGCTTCGACACTGAGTGGAATCTGTCGACGAATGCCTGGGACGAGACGAACCCTCTGGTGAAAGCGACGTTGAGCTGGCCGGGATAAGTCTCCCGGCGAAGCTCTATGCCGATCGTTTGTGCGTCGCCATAGCTTAGTTCGTCAAGCTCGTTCATGAACACCGGCGTTACGCGGTAAGTGAACAGACCCGCAAGGTTCGCGTTTCTCGGGAAATGGACCCAACGGAATTTCTGGATGGGAGCCCGCAATGTGGAGTAACGGTTTGAATCCTCTTTGAAATGCTTTCCGGGAAAACAAAGCCGGTTCTTGAGTGTGTAGAATACGCTTCCGCCGGGCTCCTTGTATTCGATCGCGAAGCCGACAAAATTATCGGGCGGCGTCCCATCCTTCCAGTTCATTGCCAGTAGAGCCATACCGTCCCCTCGGTGAAGCTTCAATGTGAAAAGTGCGGATGCGTTCTGACCTTCAACCTGAAAATTCTCTTCCATAGCGCCTCCTGTCTTTTTGAAAGCCTTATTCGAATGTGCTGGAATCAGACTTCCGGTGGTACCTTCGTTAGAGTGGCAGACCGCCGATCTGGTTCGCCGGGATGTAAGAGGAGTCGCTTGCCACAGATTGTTTTGTCCGGTCTGCTCCCCCGGAGTTCTGTGGTGCATTTGTGTTGTTTTGTGGCCCGCAGTGCCCGAAACGCTATCTCACGAGGATTTTAATATCCCGCCGAGTCATTTTCAAGCGTAGGCGGAATTTTCCCGCACACCCAGGCTCGTGAAGCCTGAGACCCTGAACTCTCCCCGCATTCGTGATTTTGTTCTTCCTTTGACGTTTCGCTATCTTCATCTATAGGAGGAGTCGAAGTAGCACCGATATGGCTGCAGGAGTACACTTTTTGACGGTCTCATGTCTGAAGCGCGCCGGCTTCCTTATGGTTGCAGCAGCCGTCCTGTATTTTCTTCCGCCCGGAGATTCGCAGGCGCAGATTTACGACTTCAAGACGTACACCGTGCGCGAGGGACTTCTTTCCGACGATGTGACTGCGCTCTGCCAGGATTCGTACGGATACCTGTGGGTCGGTTCCGGTGACGGGATCAGCGTCTACGATGGGGAGACATTCAAAAAGTATTCTATTCTCGACGGACTTGCATCGAGTTTGGTAAACTGCATCACCGAAGATGTCAACCGGAAAGGGGTCATGTGGATAGGTACCAACGGCGGGGGTGCAAGCCTGTTCAGGGTAGGGAAGTTCAAGACTTTCAGGATGGGGCGTTCGGAGTGGTCGAATAGAATCAATTCCATCGCGCAGGACAGGAACGGCACCGTATATCTTGCGACGGATGACGGAGTCTATGAAATCCAGGACGACACGACCCGTCCCCTGTCGGCACAGTTCGCTCACGGCGGATATGAACAAGTCGCCTGCAGTCGGAACAATTTGATTATCGTTGCTGCGAACGGGAACATGTTCAGGTACAGTCTGACCGGCAGGGATACAGGCGGAAGCGCCGTTGAAGCCGAGATGGTCAACATGGTCGGTTTCGACCCGGGGGGCGATCTCTGGTCGGTTTCATACAACGGAGATGTTACTAATCTGTCAACAGGCCTTAGATTCCCCCATGCTATCAGGGCTGTTCCAAGAACCATGCTTTGGGACAGCGCCGGCGATTTCTGGGTCGTCACCTCGGACGGGTTGTACCTGTTGAGGTCGTCAGCCGGGAACGTCTCCAAACCTGTTCGCATAACTGCCGCAAATGGCCTCGGGCAGAACGATCTCACTTGTGGCGTAATCGACAAGGAAGACGAATTGTGGGTTGGAATGGCGGCGAGAGGTCTTGCCAAGCTGCCGGACAGGAATTCAGTCCGTATACCGGTCAATGCTTCAGAAATTTCAATCAACAATTCCCAGGCATCATCGGACCGCCACGGTCACATTTGGGTCGTTGCCGAGGATGGCATTGAGGAAGTCTGGTTCGGAGGGTCCGGACTTCTGCACAAGAGAAAGCATCTGTATTCATCATTGGGTATCAAATCTACTTGCACGACTTCCCAGGTGGATGCTGAAGGCAGATTGTGGCTGGCGTCGAAAGGCGGAAGAGTCTTTTCGTTCTCGATAGCGAATAAGGGAAGAAGATCGGAAGCCCTGCGGTTGATAAGGTCGTACTCGCCTGGTCAACTCCTTCCCGGGAAGGATGTGCTTTGTCTCTACATCGACCGGGAAAGCCGGGCATGGTACAGCCGCAACATGGCCGGGGTTCTGGAATTCGACACTGGAATCGGGTTGAGCAGCTGCAGAGTTTATACTGAAGATGACGGTCTGCCGGACAACTCGGTCCGCGCCATTTACGAAGATGACCGCGGCAACATGTGGTTCGGAGGCTATATCGGCGGTTTGTCGGAGCTGAAGGCAGGCTCCCACTCGAACACCATGACCCGGTTCACAGCGGCAGACGGATTGCCTGAAAATTCGGTAAGATCGATAGTTCAGGACGACGAAGGGCGGTTGTGGGTCGGCACGCGATACGGCGGAGCGGCCATCAGGACGGAACACGGATTCTCGGGATTCTCCGTGAAAGAAGGTCTGGTGAGCAATTGTGTATGGGCGATGAGCAGCGATTCGGAATACGGGATTTTCTTCGCCACCCAGCTCGGTATGCAATGCCTCGCCCGCGGAGCAGCCGGCCCACGAAGATGGATGAGGTACGGCGAGATTCGTCCCTATTATGCTTGTGGCGTAATCAGATCGGCGTCAGGCCGCAGCTTTCTGTGGGCCTGCGATGAAACGGGGATCCTGGTCGTGGACCTGGATGCCGAAACTCAAGTCCGGACCTGTCCGCCGGTTTATATCACCGGCCTGCTCGTAAACGGCCGTGACACCCGAGTCGGATCGGGGCACGGAAAGTCCGGACACAGACTCGAGCTGGACCACTCGAGGAACACAATCACTTTCGAATTCACAGGCATAAGCCTGAGGGATGAAAACCGGCTCAGATACAATTACATCCTTAGAGGCGCCGATGCGAACTGGCACGAGCTATCACAGAGATTGCCGGTGACTTATGCTACTCTCAAGCCGGGGAAATACAAATTCGAAGTTCAGGCCGTGAACTCGATGGGAATCCGGAGCCGGGAACCTGCGGAGCTTGCATTCGAAATTGTCCCCCCTTACTGGCGCAGGTGGTGGTTCGCACTCTCGGTGGGTCTGATGACAGTTCTTCTGGCGTACTGGGCAATCAAGACCAGCTTTCAGCGGGTTATTGAGATCGAAAGGGTCCGCTCCAGGATAGCCACGGATCTCCACGACGACATCGGGTCGGGACTCACGCGGATAGCTATTCTGGCCGACGTCGCCATGCGGCAGAGCGTTGACCCACGCGGGACAGGTGTTCCCGGCCATACGCAGGACCCGGAAGAAGATTTCTCCACGCGAAATCTGATGAAGAGAATCGGGACAAACGCGCGTGAACTTGTGGACTCCATGAGCGACGTAGTGTGGTCCATCGATCCCAAGAATGCAGCGGTCGGAGACCTGATAATGCGGATCAGATCGTTCGCGTATGAAATGTGTGAGGCTAAAGGGATTGCGCTGGAGTTCGACATCGAGGCGGAAATCGGGGCCCTTCATCCAAATCCGGGGGTTATACGAACGATGCTTCTGATCATAAAAGAAGCGGTCAATAATTCCGTAAGACATTCCAACTGCCGTAGAGTCAGGATTACAATGAAGAGAGCACCTAAGCGCATCATACTCGGCGTATCGGACGATGGATCCGGAATTTCCGGGAAGACAACGCGTGGCGGGCACGGCCTGGAGAGCATGCGCCAGCGCGCGACGAAAATTGGAGGGGAATTCAAAGTGAGATCGCAACCGGGCGAAGGTACCTCGATCGAAGCTTCCATTCCTGCAAACGCCTGACCGTACATTTGTTCAGTTGCTCCTTTCACCAATGTGATATACGATTCGACTTGAACCAAGTGGAGATCTGGAAGAGTTCCTGAAATGAAAGAACCGGCACGGGAAGAAAACATAATCCGCGTCACGATCGTGGAGGATGACGACGAAATCAGGAGCGGGCTCTGCTGGCTTCTGAACCACTCCGAGGGGTTCATTTGCATGGGCACCTGCAGGAACTGTGCGGATGTCATGAAGGGAATCGAAGACAACACACCTGACGTCGTGTTAATGGACATCGGTCTCCCGGGCAAATCGGGCATAGAGTGTGTCAGGACAATCAAGGAATACTATCCCCGCGTCGAAATCCTCATGGTTACCGTTTATAGCGACGATGAAAAGGTCTTCCAATCGATAAGAAACGGGGCCGTCGGGTATATACTGAAGAATACGTCTTCCGACAAACTTCTTGACGCCATCAGGGAGGCTTACAGGGGCGGGGCCCCAATGTCCCCTGAAATTGCCAGAAAAGTGATAAGATATTTCCGCGGAAGCGCCGACGGCGATCTCACCGCATCACTTTCGGAAAGAGAGATCGAGGTGCTCCAATGCCTCATCGACGGGCATTCATACAAATCGATCGCGGACAAATTGTTCATCAGTACACATACCGTAAGGTTTCACCTTCACAACATTTACGAAAAGCTTCACGTCCGTTCCCGGGCTGAGCTCGTCGCGAAGGCTGTGAAGAACAGACCGCTCTGAATCACTTCCTTTCAGGCTGTATCCCTCGATTCTCAAACCGTACATCTGTTCAGTTGCCCTGTCTCATTATGCTCCTAACTTCTCCTGTATAGCACAGAGAGTGAATGTGAATGGAGGCGGTCGGGCAGGATGCTTTCCGGAAAACCGCCCGATGCCCCCAGCGACTTGTGCAGCAGTCCAGCCAGATCGAGGAGGAGCATGTCAGAGATAGAACGAAAGTTGCGGATTACCACCCCGGTTGCGGGCTTACTTCGGCGGGGAGCAGGCATCCGGCGAACGGTCGAATCCTTGAAGAGTGTGAACGTTGAGACCGGCCAAAAGAAAAGAGCATGCGGTCACTTCCGTAAATCCGGCAGCGAAACCAGTGCTTCGTTGACCTACGACGGAGCCGGAGGTGCGAGCTTGTCCCAGGCCGACGATCGCCAGCAGACCTTCGGACAAAAGGTTGCATCCGACGGCTTGCTCCCAATGGGAGCCGCTGCCGTCCACGTAACGGATCTGTTTTTCAGGGGTACCTCCTTTTCGGTCCTCGTTACGGGCGGCAGCGACGTTTTTGCTCCGAGCCGGCGGGCCGGGAGAAGCCTTGTATGATCGGGGTGCGGACGGCAGAGACCGGCTTCAATTGCCTGAAATCGGGAACGATACTGCATGAAGGTTGTGAAACCTCTTCGCGGCGAATTCTGATTCCACAAAATGATTGTGAGCCATTAAGTGGTGGTGGAGAATTAACAGGTTGTGATTGAAACGAATTGGAGGAGAATGCAATGAGACACTTTTTACGCGTCTTTTTAACTGCGGTCGTGGTCGCGCTGGCGGCCGGCTTGCCTGAAAATGCTTCGGCTCAAATTCCGAACAGTGGATTCGAAAACTGGACCAACGGCATCCCGGCCGGGGGGTGGGTAGTCGACAACAGCCCGGGCTTTGCGCCGATTGTACAAAGCACCTCGGCCCACAGCGGCTCGTACGCACTTGAAGGAAGTACCCTGAGTTTGTACGGCCAGGCCATTCCGCCGGCAGCGATAATCAGCTTCCCGTTCACTCAGCGCCCTGCGACTTTCACGGGCTACTATAAGTTCACTTCGGTCGGCGGAGATTCGTTCACCGTAGCCGTGGCGTTCGAGAAGGATGGGGGCGGGGTGGGCGGATACACGACGACGCTTCCCGTCGCATCTTCATACACGCAGTTCAGTCTCTCCATATTCTGGGACCCCTCCTTTTCCGGAACGCCCGACACCTGCGATATCGGATTCGAGACAACCGGTCCGCAGAGCGTTCATGCAGGAACGACATTCTACATCGACGATATTTCTTTTTCCCCGACAACTGCCGTCAACGAAGCCGGTATCCCTTACGAATTCCGGCTGGATCAGAACTACCCCAATCCCTTCAATCCCACGACAGCGATCAGTTACGAGCTGTCATCTGTCAGCAACGTGACTTTGAAGGTATACGACATTCTCGGCAGGGAGGTGGCATCGTTGGTAAGCGCCCGTCAGAATCCCGGGTCCTACACGGTCAATTTCGACGGAAGCGGCCTGCCGAGCGGAGTCTACTTCTACCGTCTCGTCGCCGGCACAAGCACCGCGATGAAGAAGCTGGTCCTTCTCAAGTGAAGTCCGACCATCAAATGAATTGGGTCCAATGAGAGTAAGAGTTGCTGGAGCAAACACATTCACGCAAAACAAATAGGAGGAAGACATGAACCGTAAACTTCTCATGGTCGCTTTGAGCTCGGCGGTGTTGGTTTTCGCGGCTCCCAAAGCGCACGCGCAGTTCGCGAACGGCGGCAACTATTTCGGTCCTCACATCGGACTGAGTGGTGTCGGCAGTGCGATATCCTTCGGGCTGGACTACGAACACGGCGTCACCCCGGTAGGACAGGTAGGCCCCGGCATGATAGGAATCGGGGGCGTATTCGATTACTTCTCTTTTGGCGATGCCGGGCTCTATGGGAAGTGGACGTACATCGATTTGGGCGTCACAGGTATGTACCACTTCGTCCTCAACGACAGGAAATGGGATCCGTTTGTCGGACTTGTGTTGGGTTACGAGATCGTATCATGGTCGTGGAATTCAGGCTACGGTGGTTACGACTTCGTTTCTCCGACCGCCGGCGGTATGGTGTTCGGCGGGAGCGCCGGGATAAGATACTTCTTCAACAACAACTGGTCTGCGCAGGCCCGGGTCGGTTTCGGCATCAGCATACTCAACGTGGGAGTCAATTATAGCTTCTGACATAAGGACTGCCGTAATGATGGTAAGCCGCTGCTGGCGGAATAAAAACGATAGGAGGATAACCAGATGGTGCGTTTGAGGTATTTCAGAGCGATCATGATGATTGCAACACTCGCGGTCACGACATCGGGCTGCGGCGGTTGCTTCGGCGTGGACACGCTCGGACTACACCTGTTTTCGATGAATATCGAAGTTCGCGGTCCCGATAAGGGTCCCCTGGTCGGCGCTGTCGTCAGCTGCAGCAGCGGCGAGACGGTAACGGTCGATTCCACCGGGATCGCGAAACTTAGTTTCTCTGACATGGGGCCATACTATATAACCGTCACATACCAGGGCAATATCATTGCTTCCTATAACGTTTCTATGCCCTCGGACGGCGGAAAGACGATGACCGCCAACTACGTTCCCGGCGCGGCCGCGTCCGGCGGAGGCACCGCGATGGGTGGAGGAAGCGGCGCCTTTGCGATGATGGGCGCGCGGCTGTATCCGATGCTTTTCCAATATGTCTTCAATGCCTACGGCTACAGCATGGACCTCGCACCGTATACACCGGGCCAGTATACCGAATGGCAGATCACTACTCAGAGCGGAAGCTCGTACTCGACCAGGAAGGCATTTCTGACCAGGCTCGCCAACGGAGAAGAGTGGTGGCAGGTCAGCTTCGTCTCACCGGACAAGGACTCGATCATGCTCGAGGTCCTTTTCAGCGACAAGCATGAGTCGATTAGGAGGATGAGACAGAAATTCACAAACGAGCCGCCGAAGGAAGTGCCTGTTACGGAGGGCTGGTATACCACTCCCATGCAGCTGACCCCGGAGTCGATAGAAGGTTCAGTGGTGAAGAAGAGCGTGGAGGTCACTGTTCCTGCGGGGACCTTCACCTGCGACCAGCTTGAGTTCGGTGTGGCGCCGGGGACGACGTTGAGAATGTTCAGGGCCAAAAGCGTCCCGGGCGGAGTCGTGAAATTTGAAATGGTCGGGCAGGACAACGATGTCTACTCCGGTCAACTCCAGGCTTATGGCAACGGAGCCACGACACAACTGGGCTCTTACTGAAAAGGTTGCTCCCTAACCGAGAGTCGCGCCCTCACGCTAGCGTTCCCTCAAACGCAAACATGTGGGGGTGCGATTCTCTTTTAATAGGGCTGACTTGTCAACTCTTCGAGCTCGACATGTCTTCATCCTTCCCAACCAGGCGGAACACCTGCCCTCCCGGCGCCTGAAAGTAGAAATGAGCCTTATCCCGGAAGTCGATCTGCTTGATCCCGAATGCAAGAATCTTCGCCTTCAATCCTTCAGGATCGTCTACCCTAAGTTCCAGCCATATTGCCTTGAGCATTTCTTCCTCTGTAGGAAAAGACTCTTCATACCTGATTCCGATGTGGAAATTGTCACCGAGCCTGACGAGATCGACTCCATCCTTCAGGATCATTTCGCATCCGAGAATGTTGCCGTAGAATTGCCTGATCCGCTCACGGTTTTTGAGTGACGCGCTTAACTTCGAGTTTTCACCCAGAGATACGCCGCCCATGATTTTCCTTTCAAATTTCCGAACCATAATTGACGGTTAAATTCAGAACCGGTGGGTCAGCGCCTCGATCCCTCGAAGAGGATGCCATTACCGTTGGCGATGAGACTCCGAAGGCTCTCGCCCACGTGTTGGTTCCAGCCACTCTCGCAAACTTCATAGCACTCCATGCCCGGTACCAGGCCGGAGTGGGTCATGTCGATTCTTGTCGAATCGCGATCCTTAAATCGGTAACAGTTATCCGGTTGCCGCTGTTCCCGTAACCATGACCGCTTATTACATTCGAATCCCGCATTGAGTAGATTACCGGACAGAGGAGGAAAGCGAAGATGAGACAAATTGAGAAACCGGGTCTGCAGGAATACCCGCCTTACGACAGCATGTATATAGATCCTATTCCCAACGACGGTAAACTGCTTGAACATCTGCGCGACAGCTTCGAGGAAATAAAGAGGTTCGTTCTCGCATTGCCGGCCGAGAGGCTTCTTTTCAGTTACGCACCCGGGAAGTGGACGATTAAGCAAATACTCGTGCATATAGTCGACGATGAGCGGATTTATGCATACCGCGCGCTCTGTATTGCCAGGAACGAGAAAACTCCGCTTCCGGGCTTCGAGCAGGACGATTACGTAAGCAGCTCGGGAGCCAACGACAGGTACATAGCAAACATTTTAGAGGAGTACGAGGCAGTCCGGAATTCCACGATCGCTCTCTTTAACGGACTTCCGGAAGATGCGCTCATCAGGGAAGGAACAGCCAACGGGAACAGGTTCACCCCGCGGGCGCTCGCCTATCATATCGCCGGACACGAACTGCACCATTTGAATATCATGAGGGAAAAATATATTTGAAACCCGGTCTGACCGCCCGTGCGTCATATGCCCGGTCCAGCCTTGACCTCCCGACGTGTTTCTTCTTTGCCGCTTTCGCCTATGCCTGCAGGAATTGAGTCAGCCGTTGACGGGCATATCGTTCAGCAGCCCGTAGTATGCGAGGTCTACCCAATCCCCGTCCGGCGTTCGATAGTCTTTACGAAGCACGCCTTCCAATTCAAAGCCGTTCTTCTCTGCTATCCGCTTGCTGGCGATGTTGCCGTCGGCGATTCTCATGAAGACCTTGTTCAGGTTCAGGTCGACGAAGCAGTGCCTTGAGACTATGGTGACCGCCTTGGTCATTATTCCCTGGCCTTCATACTCGCCGTCGATGAAATAGCTTAGTTCGCATTTCCTTGAGTTCCAGTCGAAGTTTTTCAGGAAAATTGCTCCGACTATGCTCTGCGAAGATTTCCCGCATATCACGAAGCAGTTGAATTCTTTGTTTCCCCACCTCTTGATGGTGTTTTCGATGAAGTATGTGGTGGACTGGACGTCTTTGTTGATGACAGGCGTGTTGGGGAAGAATCTTACGAGTCTGCCGGTGTTTTTGCTCACCAGCAGGAAGTAGTTGAGGGCATCACCGATGTTGATCGGCCTGACAGAGTAATTGTCGGGATCCATTGTGCTCCTGCCTCATTTATCTGAAATGACAAGTCCTGCGTCGTTTCAAAGAATGCGGACCGACCTCTGCCGAACCTTCGGGTCGGATTTCCACTCCGGTCTTCACCCGGGGCAAAGGGCTCCCCGGGCTGCGGCCCGCCTGACACAAAGATAATACTTTTTTCATTCGCATATCATTTTCTTTGATGTCAGCTATGAGCCATCAGCGCGCTTCGCCAGGCTGCCTCCCGTACCTGCCGGCTACCGATGCTCCCCCATTGGCCACCCGAGCCTCCTCCGAAAGCGATGCTGCATTGCCGGGAACTACTCTTTCCTCAACCTTCGCCTCAGCCTCATCCTTTTCTCGCGGGAACTCCAATTCACTGGCGCCGGTTACTCTCATATACGCTCAAGAACAAATCATATAGGAGGTGAGAATATGAAGGCTATAAAGGCGATAACAGGGATGCTTGTCGTCGCGGCGTTCCTTGCGGCGGGTTCGTTCCAGTCAAGTGCCGTCGCAAAAACCAAACCGAAGGTGAAGTACGAGCACGTAAACCTGAAGGTGTCGGGCATGTTCTGCACTAACTGCTCGAAGAGTCTTGAGAGCAGTCTCTGCAAGTTCAAAGGCGCGGAACATGTGAAGGCGAACTACAAGACCGGGATGGCATCGCTCGACGTTCCTGCAACTTCAAAGGTTACGAAGCTTGAGCTGAAGAAGGCCGTGGAGGAGGCGGGCTTCAAGCTGAAAGAAGTGAAGTATACTTACAATTCGACTAATCCCTGAGCAGACATAGAGAGGACAAATAGAGCCGACTCCGGCAATCGGGATCGGCTCTATTATCTTGACCGTCCCCACCTGTGTGCTTTCCGGAACCTTCCAGGCTGAATTTGTCGGCATCCTTTCATCGGAAAGGCTCTTCCGTTAACCCGCTCCCTCTATTAATTCCTTCCATTTGCTTGCCAATCCTTCCTTGTATGACTATCTTAGCTTTCGAGTGCAACATGGAACACGCCCCTTTGGACCCAAATATTCCCAGGCCGGGTGCAGCCGCGCCCCGGGGACCGGAGACCCTTCCGTGCTTCTGAAGTCGATGCCTGGATTTCAATTCCTTCACAGACTAAACCGATTGGACTTTCTGACATGATTAATACGAGCACGGCCGCTGAAACTATGCCGTCGTCGGACTTGACGGGGAAGACCCAGACATACCGGGGACCGTTCTTCATCATGACAAGCCTCTTCTTCATGTGGGGCTTCATGACCGTGTGGAACGATATTCTCATCCCTAGGTTCAAGGAAGCCTTTACACTCAACTACTTCGAGGCGATGCTCGTTCAGTTCGCGTTTGCCGGAGGATACACGATCGGCGCTCTGCTTTACTACCTCATCTCGTCCACGGCCGGCGATCCCATCGCGAAGCTCGGCTACAAGAACAGTATCGTTGTAAGTCTGCTCATTGCCGCCCTCGGAAGTGCGCTGTTTCTCCCTGCGGCCGCCGCGGTTTCCTACCCGCTGTTTCTGGTGGCGCTATTCATAGTCGGGCTGGGGTTTTCACTCCTTCAAATCGCGGCAAACCCGTACGTAACGATACTCGGCCCGGAGCGCACGGCCTCGAGCCGGCTCAACCTCGCTCAGGGCTTCAATTCGATCGGGACCACGATCGGCCCGCTGGTCGGCGGCTACCTTATCTTCGAGTACTTCAACAGGGCCGGAGAGAGCGGCGTGATGTCGGTGAGGATACCTTACCTCGCCCTCTCGATCGTGTTCGTGATTCTCGCCACAGTGTTCTTCTTCATCCATCTTCCGCGGGTCGGCGAGGGAAAGATAGAGAAGGGTCTGGGCGCACTGAGATTTCCTCATGTCGTGCTCGGAATAGTGGCGATATTCATGTACGTCGGCGGTGAGGTCTCCGTCGGGAGCTCCATCATCAACTTCCTCGGCCAGCGGAGCATTGCAGGGCTGAGCCCGATCGAGGCGAGCAGGTACGTTTCCCTCTTCTGGGGAGGCATGCTGGTCGGCCGATTCATGGGAGGGGTGGAGCTGAGTGAAATGAAACGGTCGAACAAACGGCTGATACTCGCCGGGATACCGATCGCCGCCTTCATAGTCCTCGGGCTCGTCAGCGGCTGGAATATCGTCCTTCACTACTTCCCGCTCCTCGCAGGCTGCTGGCTCCTTTTCCAGTTCGGAAAGGCGCATGCCGGGCGAACGCTGACGATATTCATGGCCGCAATCGTGGTACTCCTCTCCATTACGATTATCGTGGGGGGCAGGGTCGCGATGTGGTGTGTCGTCGGAGTGGGACTGTTTACCTCGATCGGCTGGTCCAATACGTTTTCCCTTGCGCTCGAGGGAACCGGGATCTACAAGAGCCAGGTTTCGTCGGTATTAATTGCGGCCGTACTGGGCGCAGCAATTCTCCCGCCTCTTCAGGGGCATATCGCCGACCTGGGCGGACTTCAGATTTCATATCTCGTTCCACTCGTTGCATATTCGTACGTCGGCTTCTACGGACTGAAGGGCCACCTGATCGGAAGAGACAGACTCCCCGTGTAACGGCTTTTCAGTAAACGCGGCGGTCGTTCTGTCTTCAGACCTGCCGTGACAGATAGGTCTGAATACCCATCTGCTTTATCTGGTCCATCTGAGCTTCGAGCCAATCGATGTCGCCCTCTTCGTCGAGGAGGTTCGATTTGAAAAGCTCCCGGGTGCCGTTGTCTCCCGCTTCGATGCAGGCCTTGATGCTGTCGTTGTATCCCTTCACCGCAATCTTCTCAGACTCGTAGTCCGACTGCAACTGCGCTTCCACATCTTTTCCGATACTAATCGGATTCAGGGTACTGACGTTCGGCCTTCCTTCCAGGTAAAGGATGCGTTCGATAATCTTCTCCGCGTGTTTCATCTCGTGCACGGCTCTCTTCTCGATCGCTTCGTGGAGTTTCGCATACCCCCAGTTCCCGCACATCTCCCCATGAACGATGTACTGGTTGATTGCCGTGAGTTCCTCCGCAAGACGGAGGTTGAGGATCTCGATGATTTTTTTGTTCCCTTGCATAATCCTGCTCCCTTTTTTGCGGTTTGTGAGTCACCTGACTCCCGAATTTACGCAGGGAAAACCTCCAGATGCAAGCCGGGGAGTCGACGAAGGGGAGTGGGATCGGGTCATAGGACAGCAGAAATGAACGAGGACCGGCGGGTAACAAAAAAAGGGGAGCCGAGGCTCCCCTGTAATGAAACTTGGATTACTTCATTTTCTTCACGATCTCGGGAATGGCGCTCTTGGGGACCATTACGCCGAGCATCTTCAGCTTCACGTAATCGCTGCTGAAGAAGTCGTATCCGGGATGATCGTTGTTCCTCGACTCCGAGTCGGAATCCTTAATCAAGTACCATGTCTTCCCGTTTTTCACGGTATATCCTACAATCTGGATCCCATGGTCGTCGGTCGTGGTGTGATTGTAGAACCTGAAGATTCTCGCGTTGGCGTCGATGTACTTCGACGGAATATCCCAGCTCGGTATAACGGCTATGCCGGCGTGTCCGTAAATCCCGGGTTCGCTGACGTCTCCCCAGAGCGCTTCAGTGTATCCGGAACGTACGGCATGGTCGATCGCATCCATGTACACGTTCAGCGGGACGTTGAAATAAGCCTTGCTGTGCCACCAGTTGTCCGAGACGTTGTATTCGGTCCACTCGTAGTAAGGGCGGTCTGAGAACGATACGAGGGAGACGTAGTCGTTGAGATCGATCTTCACAACGTTCTTCAGGTATTCCATCGGGGTCATTTCTTTTCCGTCGACCTTTATCTCGGTCGGCGGCGTGCCCATGTAGTGATCGAGAATGGACTCGATCGTGCTCTTTACGACCTTGGGGTTCCAGGCGTTGGCGGCCTTCACCGATTGCAGGTAGGAATACATCTCATCGTAGAGTTTCGTTTCATCGTAGAACGGCTGGCCGTTGAGCAGTCCGGTGTAATCCTTTTCCGGAACGATGCCGTGCTGTTCCCAGTCGACGAGAACCGCGTTCGCCTCGGAGCCCGGGCCGAACTTCGATTTTCCTCTCGTGTGGACGAAACCCATGGCCTTCCTCACGTATTCCCAATAATCAGTGTACATTTCCGAGAATTTCATCTTCTTTCCCGTCAGGCGGTACACCTCGGATTCGAGAAACGATGTCGTGGAGAAATCCCAGCAAGTGCCGGTGTTTCCCTGCGAAATCGTCGGGTTGTGCCAGATTTGTTTGAAGTCGCTCATTGACTTCGGTGCGTCATACTGGCTGAAGTCGACGCTGAGCACCTTGTTGAACTCGTTGGGCCTCTTCTCCCGCTGGTAGAAGTTGTGAAGAGAGGTCGTGATCGAATCGTAAAATTCGTTCGATGGTTTGACGAATAATGCCGAGTCGCGTTTAGGTACTTGCGGATATGCGGTTCCGCAGATGGATAGGAGAGAAAGTACCAGGACAAGAGAAAGTGTTTTCATGAAGCTCTCCGTTGTTTATGGTTCGTTTGGTTTGCATCTCCTGCTTCGCTTCACGAGCGCGAAGACGAAGGGCGCTATTTGATCCTATTTGGAATCGGCCCCGGATCGAGGCTTGTTCGATTCTTACCCCAAGTATGGTAATATTTAGCAAATTGACCGACGAATTTCAAGGAGATCAAGGTCGATCGCGGTAGCCCTTGTCGCGGTTAATGCAGTGCTCGGACTATTCCGCCCGCATTCATAAATTCAATTCATGTCGAAGGCGGCGGCAAAAACCGGTATCGGCCCGACGGCACTTGTGGCAGTCGAGCAGTATTTCCCCGCAGGGGAGCGGGTGATCGCTGACAACATAGCTTACGGGATGCTTCCCTTGAGCTCCAGGATCTTCGTACGCCTGATGAAACCCCGATGGATGAGAGACTGGATCATCAGCCTGAGCGAGAGAAGCCAGCCCGGCATATGGGGCGGACTCCTATGCAGGAAGAAGTACATTGACGACAAGCTTGCGGCCTCCGCCGACATGACGGAAGCGGTCGTGAACCTCGGCACCGGATTCGACACCAGATGCTTTAGACTCCCGTCCCTTTCCCATACACCGATATGGGAGATCGATCAGCCCGAAAATATCGCGGCAAAGGAAGCACGTCTGCGGAGAGTGTTGGGGAGGATTCCCGCGAATGTAAGACTTATCCAGATCGATTTTGATCGGGAGAATCTTGCGGTGAAACTCTATTCACGAGGTTACTCAAATCATTCGCGCACATTTTTCATAATGGAAGCGGTGACGCAGTACCTGACGGCGGAAGGCATTTCGGAAGTATTCCGTTTCCTTTCCTCGGCCACGCCCGGGAGCCGGCTTGTCTTTACATACGTTCGCAGGGATTTCATGGAAGGTAAAGCGCTGTACGGTTGGGAAAACGGGTACAAACGGTTCGTTCAGGGAAAAATCTGGCACTATGGGCTGGACCCGGAAACAGTGCCGGAGTTCCTCTCGGGATACGGGTGGAAGTTAATCGAGGACAGGGGATACGACGAGCTGGCGGATGAATATCTGAAACCGTTCCGACGTAAACTCGGCTCCACACCCGTCGAGCGAATGGTCTTTGCCGAGAAAGTGTGAATGGTGGGAGACCGGAAGGCAGAGGTCAGAAGTCAAACGAAAGAAGGCAGGGGAGAGAAGTCGGGGGTAACCCATTCAAATCGGGCCTTGCGAAGGAAACAGAGGCGATTCCCTGAAACCTCCGCAAGGTGAACAGACAACGCCTAGTCAGGCTGCACTTCCGGCATTCCCGTCGCCTGCTCTTTCTCCTCAATCTTGACGGTCAACTCTTTCGGCCCGGGTTCGAAGGAGAACTTTATCGCCTTTTTCGCGCACCGGTCGACACACTCGCCGCACAGGATGCACTCATCGTTATACATTGACTCAGAGGCAGCCAACTTCCGGACGTCGAGCCCCATGGGGCAGTACTTGTTGCACACGCCGCAGCCGTTGCAGAGTGTCGGGTTGGCCCGCAGTCTGACCGCGCGCCAGCCGAAGAACTCCCTGATTCGTGAGCCGATTATCATGAAGGGTGACATCCAGCAAACGTAATGACAGAATGCGCGCCGACCTGCCGCAATTGCAAGTCCGGCGATCAGCGCCATCAGAACGTAATACATGACGAATGTTTTCCCTTCGAGTGTGAACAAGCCGGCGACCCCGTGAAGCATTTCGATCTTTTTAGGCCTCCCTGCATTTATTCCGGCGATGATTACAGCGGCAATCCAAGGAGTCCACAGGATAAACTTGACTGTGTCGCTCTTTTTCCAATTGACTCTTTTGTTGTTTATACCGGCGCACATTTCCTGAAGTCCCCCGCCAGGACAAATCCAGCCGCACCAGAGCCGCCCGAGCACCAGCGACGATACGAACATTGCGAGGAAAACCAGGAGACTCCCAGCAATTATCCCCTTTGCCGCTCCCTCGACCGCATTCATTGGAGAGAAAAAGTACATGGTCACGGGGAATATCAGCATGGAAACCAACAATATCAGCCGTCTGACGTTTTGCCTTTTCATTTTTCAATACCGCCTTTCATTCTCCTTGATTGTTATTTGGTTTATCCTGTCAGAACATCGGCCCCGGCATCCTGACGATGCCTGCCTGACCGGCAAGAGACTCGACTCGCATGACCTGCAGATTGTTCAGGGCCACCCAGGCCTCGAGGATGGGAACTCTCCGCACACCTTTCAGGAGTATCTCCTTCCCGCGAGCGTCGGGCAGCGCGTCGGCGGCCTCGGTGAGAATGACCCTGCAGGTGGTGCGGTCGTAACCCGTTCTGATGAAGTGGAATCGCTCCACGCTGTCTTCACGAACCATCGGGATCTCCATCGCAAAGTAGCCTGGCGGAAGGACGTACCCGACATACTTTGCCGAAGCACCGCCTGATCGAGTGCGTAGAATTTCCCTAACCTGTCCGTTTTCCAGGACGCTCGAGACGATATTGTCGAGCGAATCGCCCGAGACCCTGGTTATGGACACGAAAGCCGCGTTCTCATTGTAAAGGGCATATATCCTGTCGATCGACCATCCCTTCAAGAAGTACGCCGCCCCGATTGCCGCTGCCGAGACCACAATGTATAGCCCGGCAATTACTGCGATCTTCTTCACGCCTTCACGGGGAATAATTCGCAGCTTCGCGAATTCCGGGAAGGGGAGCGGAATGAACATCCCCGTCCTGCGCTTGTAATCGACGTATGAGCCCCCGAACTTCCGCTCGCATTCCTTCTCTTCCAGTCTCGCGAGGAAATAGTAGACGAACATCATTGCGACAAAAGAGAGGAGGACGAGATATCTCGGCCAGAGAATCAGCAGACCGAAGCTGCTCAGCATGAGCGACGCGTACTGCGGATGACGGACGGTGTTGTAAAGCCCGCCGGTCGCGGCGCCTCTGCGGGTCAGCTTGTTGTAATAAACCTGTGCCACGCCGACAAAGAACAGCAGCAGACCCAGTCCGGCAAAGACGATCCCTATTTCGTTCCGTGCGTTCAAGAGGTCGGATGTCGTGTCGATGACGAAGTGCGGCAGGAAGAATCCGGACAGCCAGGCGAGCGTGGGGCTGCTGCCGACCAGGTCGAGCGCCGGCCGGTAGATGGAGTAGAAATAAATGGCAAATGGGGTTGCCATGTAGCAGAATTCGAGACCGATGAGAAGATAAAATGCCGCAGCAGCCCAGAATGTCTTTCGGGCCGCCGGGATTGACTCATGTGCCTGTGACATTTTTGCGTTCCTTTCAACTTTGTATTGCGATTTATTTGCCCGTATCTTCGGGACAAGGAACCCGCACCCTTTCCGAGGTCCTGCCGCCGAATCGCAATACAAGTAACGGCTTCGCACTCCCGCATTCTCACGCGCCGATAGGGCTGGAAGCCAGACTTATAAGTTTGGGATGATTAGTCGAGGGGAGACGTCAGGTGAATAGGATCCTCTATTTCGCGGGCTGCGGATTGCCTGCTTCCGTCGACGCGCGGTAGCTGGACGGGGTCATGGAGGTCATCTTCTTGAAGATGGAGTTGAACGAGGAGACGGAGTTGAATCCCGATTCGAATCCGATTGAGGCAAGCGTCAGATTCTGCATCTTCGGATCGACGAGGAGTCGCTTTGCCTCCTCGACACGATATTGGTTGATATATTCGAAGAAGTTCTTTCCGAGCTGCTGGTTTATAACCTGCGACAGGTGATAGGTCGGAACCGACAGCTGCTTCGACAGCAAGGGGAGCGTAAGACCGGAATTGAGATGCGGCTTCCCGGTCATCATCAGCGATTCGAGGCGCTTCAGGATTTGCTGTGATTGTTCCGCCGACAGGGCCGACTTGCCGTATTTTCTCCCGGCTTCGGCAGTCGATTCCCCTTCTTCCACGCGGACTGTAAAGATCTCCGGCTGGCTGATCCCGAAGTAGCCGACCATATACATGAATGCCGAGACGAGCAGCCAGACGACATTTATCTCTCTCGGGTCTCTCTTCATCACCTCGACGACAAACGCGACCGACCAGATTACAATTTGTCCGATCGTGAGGAACCTGAGCCAGTGCAGATTCACCCTTTCGAGCGAAGAGAAGCTCTCTCTTATCCGGGATCCGTGCTCCTTCAATATCTTCAGAACGGCGAAAAGGTACCAAAGCATCTGCACTACCATGAAAACAAATAACAGATTTCCGAGCACGACGGAGTAGATCGGGGGCAGGGCGAGCCCCCTGAGCAGCAGGTACAGAACGACAAATGTGACGAACGGCATGAAATGAAGGGCGCTCTCCCGGCTCATCGTGAAACTCCTGGCCGTCAGCGCTTTGGCATAGAGGTACATAAGGGGACCGAAGAGTAGAAACACGGCGTGGCCGACCCAGGCATTTTGAGCCCTCACTTCTGATTGAAGCTGGAACTGTCCGAGCGTATGGAAGAATATTGTGAGCGAAAAAGCAAGGAGAAGCCCGGCGAGAATCCTGTTTGCCGTTACGTTTCCGCGGCGCAGCGAAATCAGCGCGGCAGCGAGGAGAAATCCCTGTGCAGCACCGACGAAGAGCAGTATCGAGACTATTAACGGGAGATTCATTCCTTTAACAACAGAGATTACTGTGCACCCGAACCTGACTCGCTAATATAGGAAGAAAGCGTGACGCGAAAAACCGCTCGACGGTAACCGGGTGGAAACGATGGGGTCAGAGGTCGGGAGACAGTCGGTCATAGCGCAGGGGTCATTGATTCTCCCTGAGTGATTGACAAGTGTCATGACTCCCCAACGACGATTGAAACGGCCTGGAACTACGATGTCCGAAGTAGCGTTTTTTCATGAGTTCCAGGACGGAGAGCAGACTGACTAAATAAGAGCGCGAAGAACGGAACACGAATCAAGCGGCTCGATTGGAAATCCGTTGAAGGATTGAGTTGAGCGCATCATTTCTATGCGCCTCTGACTTTCCGTGGTTGGTTCTGCACCGGGAAAGGAGGGGAATCTCCTTTTGACGATCGATGCCTGCAGCCCACGAGACATTTTCCATAATCACACCGGATGGAGAGTGATTCGATGAAATACGCGCCGATGCTTTTCATGTTCGTTTCTGCGACGGCTTTGATGTCGTGCAACAAAGGGAATACGCTGACTCCGGCCGCGAACTCAGACAAGATGGTGCTGGAATTCGACGGCGAATCGGGACTGGTAGACTACCCGCAGTCGACGGTACTTGAAACGCAGGCTGTAACGATCGAGCTGAAGCTCTGGTTCGATTCCGGGGGGCAGGCCTTCGTACCTCTCCTTACGCCGGCATACATCGATCTGTATACGGCTGCCGACGGTTACGCAGTAACATACGTCAAGGGGAAACTCGAATTCTCTCTCGCGTCGCAGTCCAATATGGGGGTTTCTTTGGACACGGCGTTCACTCTCCCGGTCGGGCAATGGGTAAACATTGCCTGCACATATGATGGTAACGACATGGCGCTCTATGCCGACGGCCAGCTTCTCACAGAAAGGCCCTACACGACGCCAATCTACTACGGAGGTCACGGATTCACGATTGGGGAAGCGTTGAACACCTATTATTCCGGCCTTCCGTTTTTCTTTCACGGGGCGATCGGCGGTTTGAGTATCTGGAACCGCGCACTCACTCAGAGTGAGATTCGTTCGACGATGAATGAAGAGCTGACAGGCAAGGAAAGCGGTTTGCTGGGATACTGGGATTTCAACCAGCAAAATACGCCTGCCCGGCTGGCTCTTGACAGGACGGGCAGGGGTGACAACGGAGTGCTGAAGTACGGTGTGTGGTACGGCCCTGCGGATTCGCTGTAGCGGCCGGTCATGGCACAAAAGGCAGAGGCTTCAGTGGGCCTTGCGAAGGTAACACAGATCTGACTCTGAGACCTTCGCAAGGTGATTTGGGACGGTTGCCGGCCTTACCTGAACTTTGTCGCGACCCGGATCGCCTGGACGGCGGCCTGGTTGAACCTCACCGGCTCCCAGTTGTATATGCTCAGGTACCTGATCCTGGGAATGGATAGTGTGTTCTCGATGGCAAGCAGCCAGTTAATCTCGCTGGTGCTGTGGCCCCAGTCGTAAAGCCATTCAGCCGCGGCCCAGTACCGGGCGGTGTTTTTCTTTAGCGCGTTCATCGGATCGCATTTCGTCGCCGGGTCATACGCATAGGGGGGATAAAAGCTCCAGCCCGGGCAGGAGTATTTGTTCACGGCGGCGTAGTTTGTCGGGTCGCCATTTCCCCATCCGCCGCAGTGTGTGAATATATGGTCCCGCGGGACGCCGAGGTCGTAACAGATTTTCGCCAGTTCCTCGAGATGCACTCGAACCACCTCCGCGATCATATTCTCGGTAAGCTGCCCCGAATGCGCAAGCCCAAGCGTGCTGACGGCTGCGTAACCGATTGTCTGGACCCCGCGCGACGGAAGCTTGTGCACATTCAATCCGTAAGTCGGGTCGTCGGACTCCGGCTTGTTAAGAAGCGCGTTCCCGTCGTTATAATACCAGTTGTTCACGCCGATGGCGCTCTCCCAGCCGACGCTCATTCCCACGAACAGGTACTTCAACGAATCGGGAAGTGCATGCCACCAGTCGACCACGATAGGAACTAGTCTTTCCATCGCCGAGTCGCAGGCCTGCTTGTAACGCGGCGCCATGAGGTTTGGCATCGGGAGCACGCGCGACTGAATTCCCCAGTTTCTCCAGCCTATCTTCACGGCGGAATCAGGCGACCACCAGTCCCACTCGACGTCGTACCTGTTCTCGGGATTATAGCCGGGCTTTTTCGGGTCCCACCAGTTCCAGAGATCGGGCCTGGCACCCCAGTAGCTCTCGCCGTCCCAGCGGATAAATACGGGGATGTCGTACTGCCGCGAAAGAGAAAGCACTTTCCTGAGAGCGCTGTCGCAATGGGCGGGAGAATACTGAAGGTACGATATTACATATGACGCTCCGATACCGATTTTGCGATGGGCGGACCTTCCGAATACCGAGTCGATTTGCCGGAAATCCTGGACTGTGCTGTCGCGGTACATCAGGTTGAGCAGAACATACTGAGATGGATCGGGGATTCCGTGAGGATCGCCACCGGGGCTCGCGGCGCTGCAAACTGTCGAGACGGAAAAAAGGAATGCAATGACAAGGAACAACTGTTTCATTTCCGATACCTCCGGGTTTTATTTGCCGATACCGAGAATCGCATGCGACAACTTTCAGCACCGCTTTCGCCGGCGCAATGAAAATTAACAGGTGTCGCGGGGTCTACCAAATGCACCGCACCAGCAGTCGGACAAATTCGTAACTGCGGACCGTCAACCGGATTGAACTTAGAACCGTCGGAACGGGTTCTTGATTAATAAGGTCGATTGCCGAAACAACTGAAGGAGGTTGAAAATAATGGTCATTGTACAGGATACTTTTGTCTGCAAACCGGGCAACGCTTCTAAATTGGCGAAAATCTTCAAAGAGTCGATGGCTAACGATCCGAATGTCGTGCATATCATGACCGACTACACCGGTCAGTTCAACCGGGTGGTCATCGTTTCACAGTATGAAAGCCTCGCGGCCTATGAAGCCACGTGGGAAGCGATGAAGAACCCCACAAAAGAGATGCAGGAAATGATGAAGAAGATGGAAGGGTATCAGGAAATGTACATCTCAGGGAGCCGCGAAATCTTCAGAACGTGGTGAGCGCCGTTGCCGGCTCTACGTTCGGTGAGTTGCGAATCACGGGAACGGTAAGTGTGGTTTCGATTTTGAAAGTGTATTCCGGGCGAGTGCGATTCTCAGGGCCGCACACGAAAAGCGTCCGGGAGAATGCATTGTCTTTTTACTGCTTACTCCCCGCTTCTTTTATCCTCCCCACAATCTCGAGCAGCGCAACAAATGCTGCTAGTACGAACAGAACAATGAAAAAGTAAGGGACAGCGGCGCCACCGGTCATGGCATGACCGGGCGGTACTGACTGAAGGAAGTATTGTCCGAGCAGTGCCGCCGAGTTTTTCGCGAGACCGGAAACCGTCACCCCCGTCAGCTTCAGTCCGAGCCAGATAAGCGCGTCGATTGCGACGAACGCCAGCACGTTCACGACAACATTCTCCAGTATTCGCCGCCTTCGGGCATGACGGTAAATCCTGTTCATCGTATCGGATTTGAAATCCGGGTTTGTCAGTTCGACGTAACTGTCCCTGATTAACTCCTTCGCGGCCGCGTCGTCTTTCAAATCTTTCATTTCAGCACCGAACTGATTTCTGATTTAAGTTTAACATTCAATATCCTGTACATCCGGTTCCTCGCCCTGTGCAGCTTCATCTTGACGTTTTCCCGGTGGATGCCCGTAATTTCGGTAATCTCTTCGAGAGAATTCTCGTTCAGGTAATACAGCGTCAGCAGGAGCCTGTCCTCGATGTCAAGCTTGTCCATCGCCTCGTTTATTAACGTCTTCCGTTCGGCGAGGTCCAGGCTGCGGTAAGCCGAATCGACATCATTTGCAGGGACATCCTCATCCTCGTCGAAGCTTCCTGTGGGAGGCGGCTTGGTTCTGGTTTTTGTGAGCGCTGTATTGACCACGATCCTATAGAACCAGGTCGAGAACTTCGATCCTCTCTTGAATTTGCCGAGCGACCTGTACGCCTTGAGGAAGGCATCCTGCACGATCTCTTCCGCATCTTCCCGGCTGTTTACGATGCGGTAAGCAATCGAGAACGCCATGCCTTTGTAGCTATCGACGAACCATGAAAACTTCGATGCGTCTCCCTCGAGGACGAGGCGCATGTAAAGGTCATCCATCAGGCCGTTGCTGCTGTCCCGGTTTTCTTCCTGTAAATAAAGAATCCGATGAGCCCGAGTCCGCCGAAAATGGCTGCCAGTGTCGGCATCATGATTGCGCGGTCCATCGGTGTGTACACGGAGAAAATATAGCCGACTAAAGCTCCGAGTCCAATTCCGACAACAAGCATACCCCACATGAGGGCATTGTAGTACGGAGGCTCTTCCTTCATGTTGATGCCGGGGTCCATTCCTTTTTCTATCAAGGCCAATCTCTCCTTATGTTTTGCCATTCTTGCGTGATAGTAGGCGACCACCAGCAACCCGGGAATGCCGCCGAAAATCAGGATGACTGCCGTCCATCCGATGAGTTCTCCCATTTTACGATCCTTTCGAGTTGTTTGACTTTCTTCGGAGCCTGGCTCCTCTATATATGACTACATGAAATCCGGCGCGGTAACGGGGGGATACAGAAGTCGGAAGGCAGACCTCAGAAGTTGAAAGATATGGGTCCTGCATTAAGCGGTCAGGAAGATGATGTACGGAAAGTCGGGAGTTCGCAAGACCGGAGGATTTAATGAGCGATCTGCCTCTGCTCCGCAGCGCAATCTTGCACGGGAGACACAGGCCTTGCCGGTTCGCCTCGGCAGGAAAACTCAGGACACGGGCCCGCGGGCCGCTGCTTATTTCAAGAACACCAGCTTCTTTGTCGATCGGAATACCGATCCGTCTGCACCTCTGGCGAGGAGCGTGTAGAAGTAAACTCCGCTTGATAGCCTGCTGCCGTCGAACCGCACACTATGTGTCCCGGCCTGCTCCATGCCGTTCACCACCATCGCGACCTCTCTGCCGAGCACATCGTAAACCTTCAGAGTCACGACACTGACCATTGGTAATTGATAACCGATCATCGTGGTCGGGTTAAACGGATTGGGATAGTTCTGCATCAGCCTGAATGCAGAAGGCGGGCCCGCATTTTCAGCGATTGCGTCGACCGGTGAAGAGTTTGCCTCCTGCAGGAAATGGTAAAGATAAAGAATGCCCAGGTTTGCATACCAGATATTCCGGCGGCCGCTTATGTAGTCGAGATGAGAGGCGAGGTATGCTTTTCCGGTATCGTAGATTATTACCTGCGGGTGCCACATGACATGGTACACACCGCCTTGGGCTACAATTGAGTCGAAGACGCTGTCGAGAGAAGTCAGGCTTGTGTCTCCTCCTCCCCACGACGGGGCGCCGAGCTCGACGGTGGGGAAGAACGGCTTGAAATGGTCGCGCGCAGCGTCCCAGCCGTGCAGCGCCGAATCTCCGTAAACGTACTCCCTTGGAGCGGCAGTGCTGAGATTGGCGTACAACCTGGCGTCGAGATAACCGTATGTGCCGAGGAGAGAGTCGACCGTCGTATCATAGTCGCCGTACGGCGCGATCCAGGTGTATACGTATTCCCTGCCGCCCACGTTGAAGGGGGGAGGAAGTGTGATCGAATTCAAGATGTCGCTCACGGAGCCGCCAATCTCATTGTCCGGGTGGTCATAAGGCGTCTGCGGGTGGGTTTGGCTGTGACTTGCTACTTCGATATAGCCGGAGTCGGCTTCCTCCTGAAGGGTGCGCCATGTCGAGCCGGAACAGTCCTTCGTTATCACGCCTACGGTAACGTACAGGCCGCGTGCCCGGAAGAGGTGAAGGAGAACCGGGAACCAACCGGGCTGGACAACCCAGTCCGACCAGTCGTCGGCAGACACCGTGACGGCTGCCTGGCGGTTGTCGTAGTATTTGCAGATTCCCAGGAAGCGGGGCGCGACGGCACTGCCTGATTTGTCGGTAAGCCTGATGTATATGCTGTCGCTGCCCGCGGAAAATGCTGCCGAGACATAGGCGACACTGTTCGCATAATCGAACCTGACCGCCTCGATCCCGTTGAATGAATCCGTATCACTTTTTACCGGCAGAGCCGACCAGGCGTCGTCTGTCGAGTGGCGTTCGTAAACGTTCAAGCCGCTCGATCCGGCAGGCAAGCTCAGCTTGTATGTCTCCGGGTATGCGAACCCGTACGCTTCGTGCGTCGAGTGCTGAATTGAAATCGAGAGACCGTTCGTCATCGAATAGTGAAAGCTGAGTTCGGCCCCCGACTGTGCCAGGACAGGCTCCGACAGGAGGGCGACAACAATGGCAAGATAGGCTGAGTATTTGGTGCTCATCTGACTCGTTCCCTTCAAAACTGAATCGCGAATGATAACCCTTTATAATCGAAGCTAAGACCTGACAGCAGAAAATCAAAGCCGGGAATACCGACGAATAGACTGCCAGGGTGAGGCAAGTAGAGGCCAGAGGGTCAGGAAAAACGCGTTAGGAAGACGTTTTGCGGCAACCGGAAGGTAAGGATCTGCCAATGGACAAGGAAAATTTCCAGTTGACAAATCCGGTATTTCACTTATATATTAGGTCATGAATTGAAGTAAGACAGGGCTGAAGGGTATGGAAACGCATGTTGATGGGGCCGGACTTCAGATGTTGAAATAATTTAGAAGATCCAGAAAAGGACCCTTTCCCGCGTTGCGGGAGAGACCTCTTTAGGCGTGATAGTGTGAAGCGTTTTCCAGGGATGCTTTGTGATGCCGCTCTTCAGTTGAGATGATGCATGGCCGTGCACTAACCCGATAACGATTCGAGTGTTACCGGGGAGTAACGGCAAGATAAACAAATAGACCTGAACATCGTGCATGGTGTTCAGTCTGAACTAAGTGCGGGACGCGAAACGTGGCACAGTCGATTGACATTACGGCGGAACTCATGCGGTGCTTAAGGCTGTCGGGGCAGCCCCGTGAGTATCAAATATTCCGAAGCCGTCCCTGAGACGGGTCTCAGGATTCCTGGCCAGCACCATGAGCCCGTTTTGAGAAGGAGCCCCTTGCGGCAGGCGACTCGCAGGGCATCCGGCCGGTACATGATATCTCGGAAGGACACCGTTGTGGAAGGGCAAAGGATTGCGATGGTTATACAGGGTAAGTGATGTCTCTCGCGGTGGAGAAGGGTTGTTCGTTCTAGAGGGCTGATTTAACACGGAGAAATAGAAGATGCGGAGAAGATCTGAATCAAAGCAGCTCAACAGGAAGTCGGATCCTTCCGGTTGGGCGAAAAGAAACCTGAGGATAGCGACTCTCGCAAAATCGGGAAAGTCCTTCCAGCAAATCGGCGCCAAGCTCGGCTGCAGCAGGGAAAGAGTACGCCAGCTGGCTGCGGAAATGGGAATTGGCTCGCCGAAGAAGATTGCCATTACCGAGATGCACCGGAATCTTACCCGTTCCGAGCTCAATGGGATAAAGAGATCCTACGAGAGCGGAGAGAGCATGAAGGCTATCGGAGAGAAGTTCCACATCGGCGCGGCGAGAGCCGAGCGGATAGTGCGGGATGGCGGGTTCAAGCGGAAATACCGGTGCCGCGTTTGCGGGAGGGAGTTCGAGAGATTGCGGAATGGAAACGGATTCTTTTACTGCCGGGATTGTGCGGCCGAGCGCAAGAAGGAGCAGGTCTCCAGTTATCTGCGACATCGGTACAAAACCGATCCCGAATTCAAGAAAAGAACTCTTTACGCCAACGCCGCGTGGAGGCGGAGTGAGGCAGGGGAAAGGTGGCTTGCCGAGTATCGCAGAAAACAAAGTTCGGAGAAGTCCGAATCGAATCGGTAGGAGAGTGTGACCGTCCGGCCTGGTGCGAATGGTGGACAGAACGGAAGCCGGAAGTGAGCGGTCGGAAGTCGAAGTTCAGGTTCGTGGGGCCGGCAAATCGGAAGACTGGGGAACCGGCCATTCTTCCGATTATGTATTGCTTAATTCCCATCTGCCGCAGCAGCTGGGATCACTTCCCCCTGGAGGGAGTCACACGCATGTTTGAGCTTACGTTCGGCATGTTCGAGTTTGCAACGAAGTAAGCGCCGGTGACACCGAGTCCCGAGCCGGCCGCAAAACCGTCCAACGATACGGAGCCGTAACTTATTACCCTGAAGTAAACGTACGGGCAGGGACTTCCGGTGTTGTCCATCAGCATTATCGTGGCATTGTTCGACAGAGTCGCAAATGCGGTGTCCGCGACCATAATAGTTTGCCAGTAGTTGTAGCCTGCCGCCTGGACGTAATAGTAGCTCACCGTCGCCGGCGCCCAGCTCAGGTTGAATGTCGTCTCACTGTTGGGAAGGTTTGCCTGGGAAAGTCCGGGCGAGACCGACACATCTGTGACCGACGGCGGTACGTACACCACTCCCTTCACCGTGCCGACCCTGGGATGCTTGATTACGAATGACAGAGAATCTCCCTCTGAAAATGACATTGCCGCCCTGGTGTTCTGGAAATACCCGTCGTTGTATATCCGGACCAGTGATACCCCGTTAACCGTAATTTCAGCGGTATTGAAATCGCTGTTGCTCTTGCTGGTGTCCGTGTACTGCAGAGTGCAGTAAACCGTATACGGGGCCTTCCCCGTTGCAGAAGGTGAGTTGAGATAAGCGCCCCCCTCGATGTAAATCTGATTGTTAGGAGTCGGCTGGCCTGAGATGTCGGAGCTCGTCGGGGAGCAGCCGGAAAAAAGCGCCGCCGACACCAGGATGCACGACAGGATAGATTTCATTGCAGTACCCTTTTGTAATTGCCTGTTCGGATAGAAATATCAGCCCTAATGCTGTAGGAAATGTAAATAGAAAGAAGGTAAAGGTAAAGAGGTTGAGGTTGAAGCGGGAATCTCTGAAGAGGTAAGGAGCGGCGCCGGCTATGTCTGCCTGTCAGAAATTGCTTATGTCTCTCCCGAAAACCGATGATTTTATCCAGTCGAAGAGGACGAGTATCTTGTTCTTCAAGCTGACGAGCCTCGTGAGGTAAGCGGATCTCCAGAAGAGAAATGTCATGAAGCCGCGCCCTTTCACATTCGGCAGGTCCGCCAGGGCACGGTTGCCTCCGACATACGCCAGCATGCCGAGATCGTGATACCTGAACGGCAGAGGATTCCTTCCTCGCGCAAGCATGTTGAAATGCCGGGCCAGATACTTACCCTCCTGCTGTGCGACCTGGGCCGTGGCGGGATAAGTGACGTCGAAAGGCGTCGCGCAATCGCCGGCGGCGAAAATGTTCGTCTTTCCCTTGACTCGCAGGAAGTCATCAGTGAGAATCCGGGATGCCCGGTCCTTCTCACAGCTTAGGGAGCGGACAAATTCCGTCGCTCCGATACCTGTTGACCACACCGCGAGCCCGTAGGCTAAAGTGCTGCCGTCGTTCAGAATCATTTCTTCAGGTTTTACTTCCTGAACGGACGAGCCTGTCCTGACATCTATGCTGTGCCTCTGGAAAAGGCGCATCGTGTAGGCTGAGAGACGTGAGTCAAAGGTATTCAAAATCTGTTTCTTCGCTTCGAGCAGGGTTATCCTGACGTCGGGGATAAGCGTCGGGTACCATTTGACAAGATCCTCCCGGATGAGATCGTTCAGCTCGGCGGCGAATTCGACGCCTGTCGGCCCGCCCCCGACCACGACGAAATGGAGCAGTCTCTTCCGATCTGCAGGGTCGAGGTTCGGTCCGCTCGCACGCTCGAAGTTGTCGATGATCCTTGTCCTGATTGCGCGCGCGTCACGCAGCTCCTTGAGGAACAGCGTGTTCTCCGTGACGCCGTGAATCCCGAACGTGTTGTTCATAGCGCCGACGGCTATCACCAGGAAATCGTAATGCAGGTCGAACACTTCCCCGTCCTGGACGGTCCTGCATCGAACGACGCCATTTTCTTCCTCGATGGAATTGGCAGTGGCCTGGTAATATCGGATGTCGCTTCGCGCCGTCCTGATTGGCTCGATTATGCTTCGGAACTCGATTGTCCCCACGGTTGTGCTCGGAAGGAGCGGGGTGAAGAGAAAGTGATTACGCGGGCTGACGATCGAAACATAGTAGCGCGCAAGGTCGATTTTCTTAACCAGGCTGAGTGCTGCGAAGCCGCTTCCGAGAATTACGAGTGATTTTTTATCCATTTTCGGCTGCCGGTTTTCCGGTTGTGTTTCAGCTCCTGTTTATGTCGGAAAAGGCGGACCTGTCGGAGTTACTCCCGAATGCGCAACTGGGACCGTGAATCCGTTTGCATTCGTAAATTCCGGGTTTCACCCTCCGAAAGTCTTCTACTTCAACAGCAGGAGCTTTTTGGTCGACCGGAAGGTCTGTCCATTATTGCCTTTTGCGATTAACCTGTAAAAGTAAACGCCGCTCGAGAGCCTGCTCCCATCGAACCGTACATTGTGTGTCCCGACCTGTTCCATCCCGTCCACCAGTGTCGCGACTTCTCTCCCAAGGACATCGTAAATTCTCAATGTTACCCTGCTGATCTTAGGCAATTGATAACTGATCATTGTAGTCGGGTTAAACGGATTCGGATAATTCTGCATGAGTTTGAATGACAACGGCAAATTCTCCCGGCCCGTTGCTGAAGTCAATACGCCGGGCACTTCAAGTATGCTCCATCCCATGTCGTTGTTCCTGTGGATTTCCGCAATCCTGTTCTGCGGGTCGATAAGATCCCACAAGTGGACGAAATCCCCCGAATGGATGAACTTCGTCTTCACCGCCGAAGGAGCGAGCCACTTCACCGTCAGTATCTGTGAGCCGCGTGCGTCGATCGTTCCGGGAGTGGAGAACACGGGGTCTCCGTTTATGTCGCGAATGATGGTGCCGCCGGAATCCGGGTCTCCAATGTAAAGGCTAACCTCGACGGACGAGTCGGTCGGGATCAGGCTGTAGTTGTGAATGCGAATCGTGGTCGTGACCGTATCGCCCGGAGCCGGATTATCCGGATCGGAGAAGATTTCCTTGGTCTGGTAAATCTTGGTCGGGTCTTCGACCGTAAATCCTTCTTCCGGCCAGTAAAGATAGGGAAGAGCCATCGCCGGATCCGGCTCGTGCCCGTACATCTTCTGCCACCAAGTTTCCGTCCCGCCCGGCTGCGATTCGTCCGGTTTCACGGCATAGTCCACCACGAGCGCACCGTCGTCGCTCCAGTAGGCATAGGGGGCGACGAAATACTGGTCCTCCCCGATTGTCTGGTCGATCGTACCGAGCTGGACGCTGAGGGCGAGGTTGTCCGTTACGGAGGATGTATGCGAGATCAGGTCCGAATTCGCGTAATCGCCGCTTACGCCTGCTTTTACGGAAGCCCCGAAACCGCCGAAGTGCTTTCCAACTTCGACGTTGGCCGCGACGTTCAGCTTGAATGTCTGTGTCGTGTCCGCACTGCTTTGCGAGAAGTTGCTCGTATTCAACGACCATTTGAATGTATTCGTGCCCAGCTCGTAGCCGTCTGAGATCGATCCCTCGATCAACTGGTCGAGATACGGATTGTTCTGCAGTGAGTCGTAGGTCAGGTACGAGAGCACATTACCGACGACATGATCGGGCACGAATGAATATGCGGACCAGCTTTCCGTGTCGAACCATTCACCAGTCGGCTGGCTCGGCACGGTCACGAGGATGTGACCTTTTACCTGGCTGCTGTCCATGACGGGATATTCCCACAGGTCGTAATTGTCGACGATTGCGTATATCTCGTCCTCCTGCTGCGCGCCGACGTCGACGCTGACCGTGTTCGTGTACGACGAATTCTGAACCTTGTCGAAATTTATGCCGTAGTGAGTTTTCAGGCTCGCACTGACTTTAACCGCTGCGTAGCTCGCTTTGCCCGAGAGCGAGGCGCCGATTCCGTAGGATGTATTGACTTCCGTCTCCATCATGTCGGTGTTTGTGACCGAATGGTCGTAAGTCGTCACGAAGTCCCCGTAATTGCCACCGCCGTTGAACACGTTGCATATGTCGTACGACTTGCCGTCGAAGACGTCGAAGTGGACCGGCGGGGCGTTCAGGATCACCAGAGGCTGCTCTATGTCGGTCTCGTAAAAATGAGACGGTTCACCCAGGATGAGGCTGCTCTGGTTGAAATCGCCCAGGGTCAGGGCGAAGTGACGCTGGAAACCCGCGGCGGCGCTCGTGTACTCCGGCATGTAACTGGTATCCTCAGCCATTATCCCGAGCGTGAAGGCAGTGTCGGTGACTCCCAGGACCTCGAGTTCCAGAGCCTGGTAGGCAGAGTCGCCGCTGACGTAGTAATCGGTGTGCAGGACGGTTATGTCAGCATCCGCACTCTGGTCTACTGCCCCGACTTTCAAGAAGCCGTCTGATAGCTTCGGCCCCTGAGTCGTGCCCCGGACATAAGTGTAACTCTTGAAGACGGGCTGAAGGTAGCTGCCGTTTTGCTTCGCTTCGAAGACCGATACTTCATCACCGCCGAATCCGCCGCCGTATGTCCCGAAGACTATCTCGTCGGTTCCATCGCCGTTCAGGTCTCCGCACGCAATGTCGGTTCCCGGCTGATTTACGAACAGGATCTCGCTCAACCCGTAATAGGCAGCGCTGGAGTCGGTCGAAAGCTTAAAGCTTTGGAGATCGGCGGACGGCTGGGCTACGTAGAGTATCGAACCCGTGGCGAAGAGAAAGCTGACATTGGAACATGTTACGGCCAGCGCAATATCGTCTTTGTAGTTGTCGCCGGTAAGGTCTCCGGTCGCCATCGCGAGCTCAGTGATGTCCCCGGACGTTATGGGGGCAAAGTCGGTCATCCCTTCGGGAGCCAGCTTATCGGCGGAATTCATTTCGTAAAGCCTGATGTACACCGAATCACTGCCGCTGAATCCGGCCAGGGCTATCTGGTCTGTGCTGTCGTGCTTGAAATCACCCGTGGCAAGAGCGAACATGCTGTAAATAGAGCCGCCCGGAGGGACTTCCATGTCGGACAGAGAGTCGATCAGCACGAGGTGTGAAGGCGCGGCAGAACTGTAACCGAAAGCCGAAATATGGATCATGTTGTCGGTCGGATCGTGCCATGCGACAACCAGGTCCTCGTGCCCGTTGCCGGTCAGGTCGGCGAATCGCGCCTTAATCTCGCCGTCATAAACCGACGCTGTGGGTGTGACGAACCCAATCGGCTCTCCGGTGATGGCTCCTCCCTGGAAAGACAGGTTGGAACTGTTGACGGGAACGACGGCTGCAAAGACCCTCGCGAACGATCCGCCGTCCGAAGTATCGTAAGTCTCCCAGACTGCCGCGAGCTCGTCATACCCGTCGCCGTTCATGTCGCCCGCAAGTATTACGGAGCGTTTGTTGCCCGCTATCGCCGGATGCTCTGCTGCGCTCGAGGCGTCGATCACCGTGTCTCCCGTCAGCAAGCCGTCCTCGAGCAGGCGCTGATTGGGCGGCACGTTCCCGTTGCCCTGCAGGTAGCTGAGGATCCGGAAGTGGTATGCGTCGTACGCCCCGCTGCTCGACCTCGGTGCCGGTTCGCTCCAGAAGATTACCGGCTGATACGCCGCGGCAATCGTGCGGTCCTGTGCCAGGGGACCGAGCGAACCGCCGGCGGAGAATATTTTGTTCAAGCCGTAGCCCGGCATCTGCGAAGCCGGCAGGTCTTTATATCTTTGCTGCGCGGGGGCGTTTGCAGGTAAGACAATGGAGAACAGCAATGCCGCGAAGAAAAGGCGGTTGCAGGTGGTAAGGGGTCCTGTCATGGTGCGATGCTCCTACTCTTTTCAGGTTAAACAAACGTTGCGTGGCTCCGCCGTTCGCGAAGTTGATCCCGATAAGTACTCCGATGAAATGCGGGGCGACTGCCTCAGGGGGCAGGGAATTCAATAATTTCGCTTCGAATGTTGCTACAGTTGTCTCGTAAGAATGGGAGCATCGCTATTTACGAAGAGTCCGTGCCGGATTCAGCAGTGTCTGAATTCCGTCCTCCCTAATGCCTCTCAAAAGAAAAACAGGCTATGGGCGTACACGGTTCCCGCGTAACCGCAGTTCGATCGGATTGTGATGGGAGCCGGGGAAGAAGATGCAGGCAGCCGCATTTGAACCCCGGCGGGGTGACATTATGGTACAGGTCGAGGCCAAGGTTGAGAGGGAAACAGAGGTCAGAGATCGGTGAGTCTCGGGTCAGCCTATGAGTTGCGGGCCCCTGTGTCTATGTGTCTGAAATGTTCCCGGAAGGAAGTAAGTGCCCTGCCTGGGATGGACAGGGCACTTACGCTGGTTGCTTACTTACCCCAATTGAAGCTTAGAGTGAACCTGTGCACATCGTTCAATATGCTCATCTGTGTAAATGAGTAGTCGAACCGGAGCTTGTAGTCTGCGAGGACAATGTTCGCGCCGACGCCGGCCGACAGACCCTCGATGCTGGTCTGGATCGGACCGCGGAGCGAATTCCCCGCATCCTTGGTGTTCGAATAATTGAACTTGTAGCCTGCCCGTACATCGAACATCTTCATCACATTCACGTCGACACCGGTGTAGAACAGCTGCGACAAATCCTGCGGCTGAACCACGTCGACATAGAGCGCGCCGGCCAGGTCGTCCGAGAAATTGTGATGGAACGATGTCCCGACCGAAAACGTCAACGGAATCGGCGAGGCGATATCGTAGTATTTGATATCCGAGCCGAGGTTAGTCATGCTCGCGCCGATATCCCAGAACGAAGTGATCCGGTAGTTCGAGCCGAGGTCGATGGCGAATGCCCCGGCCGACATGTTGTCGATCGTCTCGTTGAGGTACTTGACGTTCAAACCCAGCGACAGCATGTCGGTGACGTGTCTGGCATACGAAACGACGATCGCCATGTCGTTGTAGTTGAACGTGGAAGACGTCTGTTGATCGATCTGCAGTGAGGCGAGGTTCGCCGGCAAAAGGTCCCTGTCGGCGGGAATGTTGTTCACGCCGAATGTTATGAACCCGATACCGAACGTTCCGACTTCACCGTAGTTGTAGGTGACTGCGGCCGCCTCTTCCTTGAGCCCGAGCAGCCACCGGTTGTATGATACGCTGGCCGCGAAAGTCGTGGGCTCGTCGACGATGCCGGCGGGATTCCAGAAGATCTGGTTCGCATCTCCCGTCAGGGTCGTCACCGCAGACCCGAGAGAGGCCTGCTTCGCGCCGACCCCTATCTTCAAAAATGCCAACGCATTCATGCCGGACTTCGCGACCTGACCGTAACCTGTCACGGCAGAAAGCATTGCCATAAGAGTTACTAATACTATTTTTTTCATGGTCTAGACTCCTGTGTTTGAGGTTACCTTAGGATCGCAAAATAACCGGACTGCTGCCCGCCGTTATACTGCACCACATAGATATAAAGGCCGTTGGCCACCTCCTGACCGTCCTTGGAGAACATATCCCAGAAGAACGTGCCGTTGGTCGCGGTCGGCGCAGTGTATTGGATCTGGTCGATAACCTGTCCCGCGACATCGAGTATCGTGATGGTGCATGTCAGCGGCAGATTGTAGAACATGATCTTGTGTTCCAGTCCCACGTCGAAGAAGGCTTCCTTCTTGTACGGGTTCGGCTTCACGCCCACGTGTGCGCTCCCGTTTGCTAGCGATGCAGTGCTTATCGGCGGAGATTGTACCACGATGGTTGCGCCGATATCCTTCAGACCTGCGTCGGTCTTCGGGTAGAAGCTGCTCTGTGTCGCCCAGGGGAACGTTCCCTGCCATGTTCCGGTAGCGCCGTTCTCATTGATTCTGCCCGACTCGAGATGGTCCGTCGTCATAGTCCCGGTTGCCATTGTCAGCGTCATAGGCTTAGTGTCATAAGCGGCCACATAGTACCAGTATGAAAAGCCCAGGAGCACATCAAGCGAGCTGTCTTTGAACGCATAGCTGAAATTTCCGTCAGCTTTGGCGTAGCTTCCAAGTGATGCCTTCGGGATAACCGCCTGTATCTGCCACGGTCCCCAGTACCCAGCCTGCATACTGTTCAGTTCACTGAATGCGTCGAACTGAGGGTTCACCGGGTCGAAGTACTTGGTCGAGTCGATCGGGCCTGCAGTCATCTGGTCCATGTAATGCTGCATCGACCGGAAGCCGATATCCACGGATCTGAACTGCGGAAATGCACTCGCCCGGTAGATCTTGTATCCTCCGAAATTCGGGTCGGAGGTCTCAGATGCGGACTTTGACCATGACACCATGATTTTGTTGTCGGGTACCGTAATGACGGTCTTCATATCGGGAGCCGACGGTCCGACCGGCACTCCGGCGTTCTGCCACGCATAACGTGCCGATTCGAGGGACGTAAGAAGTCCGTTCATTCTATATCCGGAATATTCCGCGCCGACCACCGTAACTGCCTGGCCGACATCCAGCGAATAAGGACCGGTGCCTATGAACGAATCGCCATCAAAGTTGGTGGCAGATGTATATCCTTTTGTCCAGCCGCTCTCCCAGACATTTGCCAGCGCAGCCGTCTGGCTCTTGAGATCGCCGTCCGGCTTCCCGGTACTCGATTTGGGCACGAAAGACAGGACATCCCCGGCGGTTCCGGATTGGAAGTAATTGGGATTGGGGGAGAGATTGAGTTTGCTCGCGTCCATGCTTTTTCCGCCATCGACGTACCATTCACCGGTAGCAATGGTGAATATCGATGCCGCATCGAGCTCGTTCTCCAAGCCGCCCGCACCTGTTTCTGACGATGTGTACCATCCGCGTTCCCCGCCCTGACCGATCGGGTCGCTTCCAAAAATGGTGCTCGCATTTGGAGCGCTAAATAACCCGAGCGTGTCCTGCCTGACACCGAGCCAGGCCTTTCCGGTCCATACATCCGTGTAATAACTGTAGGAGTACGCGCAGTTGATCCCCATGTCCCGTTTCCCTGCAGGAACGCTGGAGTTCGGTCCGGGGTAACTGGGATAATTGGCGGTATTAACACCGGCATAAGTAACCTGAGTATTCCACGGGCTTCCGTTAGGATCGTTGTCGGCAATGTATCCCGACATTCTTGCATAAGCCCAGGCAGTTCCTCCTCTGGCCCCGCTGGTGCTGACATTGAGCCCGCCGATGTCTCCCGAATGCCAGGCAAGCGCAAGCGCAGGGATCTTGTTTGTTGTGGATGTCGGATGACCGTCGCAGGTCACATTCAGCAGGCCGTAGTTCTTGAATGTCACACCCAGAAGGATAAAATCATTCATGTTGGCCCAGGGCTGGGTATATTGGATAGCACGGAACGTTACCCAAACACCGACGTTTGTCGGAAACCCTGCCTCGTAGTACAGCTCGTATCGGTTCGTGCCGTTTACGTCCGGACTACCGTCGGGATTGACCCAAATTGGACCGATCACATAGGATTTCATCCCAAGTGTGGCTTGCCACAACGAATCTATTGTGGATGTCCATATCATCGTGGCGTAATCTGTGCTGGAGCTGGTCTGCTTCGTAGGATTGATGCCAGGTTCGTATACCACTGCCTGCATGTCCTGATTCCAGTAGTAACTGAACGGGAAGCCTCCCGGCCACATTGCCGTCGGAGCACTCCATTGCCTGTCGAAGTTACCCATTCTGACCAGGTCCCAGAGTCTGGCGGGATTGTTGGGGGTCTCGCTGTAGTACACACCGGTAGAAATCGGCATGAACGAGTCCCAGAGGTTACCTGCTATCATCTCTGCTGTGTTCGGGAAAATGTTGTTCGGCGAACTGATAGGGGGCGTCCTCATTGCGAGCGCCCTGTCCCGAATCCTCACTTGTCCGACAGAGAGAGATGCTACGAAGCTTATACACAAACCTACTAATAAAAGCTTTCGCATATTCTTATCTCCTGTATATTTTCGTTGCAGAATGAGACATCAGAAGTTGACCGATATTCCGAAATAAACCTGGCGGCCGATGTCATAGACACTCGATCCGTCCGGCAGCACTGCCCATCCATAAGGACCTGTCGGGATACCTTTCTGCTCCCAGAGTATCTGGCCGGCTGTGCTGTTGTCGTAAGCTATGATGTTCACTCTGTTAAAGGCGTTCAGGACTTCGACGAACGGGGTGAACCTGAGTCCGGCAGCCGTGAAATCGGCTTCGAATCTCAGATCTGTCCTCATGTTGTACGGAGCAGTGCCGATCTCTCTCGAACGAGGATCTGCGGCGAGGAGCCTATAGAGGAACCCGCTTTCGTATGTCGTGAATGTGTTCAGGTGAAAATCCACCGGGACTGAGCTAAACGGTCTCGGGATATCGAAGTTTAGTATGAACGTCACCCTGTTGGGCCTGTCATATCCCGAGAAGGCCGAAGTATTCGAACCGAGAATCGGCTGCTCGTACCCGGCATAGTAGTTCGCATTTCCGAACGGGAGACTACCGTCGTATTTTGCGCTGTCGCCGGTCGTTGTGTAGAACGTCGTGTTGTTCTGACCTCGCAGCGCCGTGCCGCCCGTCAGCGCCCTGACGTAGCTGTAAGTGTATGTCAGAATGCTGGTGAGTTTCAGGAAATTGCCGACAGGAAGCGAAGTGCTTCTCAGCGTCAGCTCAACGCCGCGTGCATCCGCATTACCGCCGTAGAAGAGCACGTAGTAGGTGGAGCCTACTCCGGCTCTCGGTACCACCTGGAACGACATAGGATTGTAGTTCTTTATCGTCCTGTAGTATGCGCTCACGTTGATTCCGAGGTAGGTGGAAACCAGGTATTGCAGGCCCATTTCATAGTTCGTGGATTGCATCGGGTCCTGGCTCACCAGTGTAACGTTCGGCAAAGAGGTGTGGAATTTCTGATAGGAAATTCCGTAAAGCGCGGAAAACGGCAGAGGCTGCATCGACCTCGAGAACGAGTAGTACATCGAGGCATCTTCCGATATCGGGTGCGAAATACCTATCATCGGCTCGAACAGCCACTTCACCGGGACAGTCTTGGTCCTGTTGACTACCATATTGCTGAACTTTATGACTTCCGGGGTTCCGTTCGGGTTCACGCCTCCGAGGACTTCACTGTCGGGGACCAGGGTGTACGGCGCGAAGAAGTTGCCTATTTCCTTCGCTCCTGCATCCCATCCGTCGACCCTCAGCCCGGCGTTGACGATCACACCGGAATAATCGATTCTGTCCTGCACATATGCTCCATACTGTTTCGGATGCACAGTGTAGTCCTCGCTGTCGAGGTAGCCGCTCGGAGAGAATCTTCTGAGGTTGTGATAGTTGTACATCTGGAGATTCACACCCGCTGTCAGAAGGTGATGCGGGGTGACCTGGCTGTTGATGTCAGCCCTGACGTTGTATTGTTGAACGTCCTGGTTCTCGTAATAGACGCCCGGCCTCATCAGCTTGTAAGGAGAGGACGACGGGAACGAAGCTTCCGTCGGGGTCTCGTTCTGCGGGGCCACCGAGAAAAACTTCGTAAGGTCTATGTTGCTCACGTACTGTTTTATCTGAGCCGGGTCGGCGAAGGTGAGGAAATCGCCGGTCGTGACTCCGAGAGGGTTTATCTGTCCGCCGCTCGATATGAAGCCGACTTCGTCCGGGCTGTCTGTGTAGGTCGCCTGGACTTCATAATATGTCTTATCGGAGAGTGTGTTCACGAGTTTCAAGCTCCCGGCCGCCGTTCCCATAGAATAGCGGGGAACGCCCTGCAGGAAGAACTTGAAATCTTCGTTGTACATGCTGTTCCTCCAGCCGAGGAAATAGCCCTGGTCGGCAAGTATGCCGATGGCCGTCAGCTTCAACGTCGGCTGAATTGCCCAATCGACAGTCGCAGTTGCGTTCAGGCTGCGGTGGAAGTCGTTGGGATACATCCCGTATGTGTTGATATACTTCGCGTCCACCATGAACCCGAGATTGTTCAACAGCCCGCCGGCCAGGTTGAACTGTGCGTTCGTGGTAGGTTTGTTCCCGTACCAGTATTCGCCCGGAGTCCAGGTGTACCTGTCTGCCTTTGCCGTGTTTCCGGCAGCCGCCAGGTTTGCCTTTTCGTCCAGATACTTCGACTGGGCCGTTGTCCCATCGGGCAGTAATCCGGTATAGACATTCAACCCGGCAGCTTCGAGGCTTGAAGCATACTTGATCGTCGCCGCGCCGGTGATTTTCCCGGATCCCTGCCGCAGGGTCATGTCTACGACACCGGCGGTAGTCGGGGAATACCTGAGGTTCGAGCTGGTGTTCACCGTGACTTCCTGCAGGGCGTCGGAGCCCAGATCCACCAGGCTGTTGTTGTCCCTGAAGGTCTGGTTTACTGCAAGATAAGTGGTGAACAAGCTGTTGGCGTTGTTGGCGGACTCGAATGTCTTGTCCGAAAGGTCGATTCCGTCCACAATGTAGGAAGTCTCAAATCTCTTGCCGCCGCGAATATACCCGTTGAAAGTGCTGGGGGAAGTGGCAAGTATGGCCTGGAGATTTGCCGCGGGAAGAGCGGTTATTTGAGTCGAGGTCATGATGGAACGGCCACTGGTCTGTGTGATGTCAATCAGTTTTTTCTGTGCCTCAACGACGACTTCGGGCAAGCCCACGGAAGCCGGTTCTACCTTGAAGTTCTGGAAGGTGGTGAGGTCGGAATTGATCACTACCCCTTTCACAGTTGTCTTCGTGTAGCCGACACTCGTGACCGTCACGTCGTATGTATTCGGCGGAATATTGAGGATTACATACGTACCGTCCAGATCAGCGGCAGCACCCATCTGGGTGCCATCGATCCTTACGCTTGCTCCCGAGATTGGCTCCCCGGTCTTTGCATCGACCACCTTGCCGGTAAGCTTGCCACCGCTTGCGAACACTGGGGCGGCCGACAACATGGCTAGCGCTGCAAATGCATACAGAGCCGTATAAAACCGTCTCATAAGGGTCCTCCTTATTTGATAATCTTATTGTTCACTTGAACATCGTGATACTCATAGGCCTGCTTCGAGGGACGAAGCAAGTCGGTTTGCGGAATGCTTGTAGAGAAATCACCTCCTTTTTCTCTCATGAATGACCCACGCGGAGCCGCAGGAACAGTCCCCTGAGAATTGAGGCCGATCCGGCGCGTAGCCACGCCGGCGAAGGAGGCAGGATCGAATCCTGTCATCCTTTCACCGGTACAGCTTCGCCATCGCATCGATGTCGCGACTCGCACGCACACATCTCTTTTCAGTAAATATTAAATCAGTTCAGATCCGTGAAGCTGCAAACCGGGACGCAAATGCGGGAATCACTGTCGATTCCGCCGCATATCCTGGTACGCCATTCCCACGGACACGATTCAAACGTGATGGAAAATTGTCGTACGATTGGACAGCACCAACTGTTTTTGGGATAGCCACTGCTCAACCCTAATGCACCTTTTTATTCACACACGACTGTCGGCGCTAACTCTGCAAAACGCACTTCCGCTCCCTTTTGAAGTTTCGTTTTACTAGTAAAACGCCGTGTTATCTTTGATAGGTTACTACATTTGAATCTTTCTGTCAAGTGTCGGGGGGACCTTTAGTGGCCCCGGTTTGTCCCCGTCGTCGTGGGCGGCTGGGCCGATTCCGGCTGATTCCTGATCCCGGAATATGCGGGATGGCAGCAAAGTCACCGGCTAAGAGAACCGGGGGGGGCTCACTTTCCGCCCTCAGGCGATTGCCCGATTCTATTTAGCCGACTTTAAGCAGTCCCCCTGTGAAGAGAACGCCGTGATAGTGCAGAGGTCCCGAAGGAAGATTGGCTTACGCCCTGCAGTCTTCTCGTTGGATTCAAAATGAAGCACCTCATGAACGTGGGCGATCAGGGGACGGCCGTCGCGGCCTGCGTACTGAAGACGTCGTGCGTGTGAGACATCGGAACACCATCTGAAAGCGGAAGAACAAAGACCGGTTGTTGAATCTCTCTACGCAGAGAACCGTTCACGGGACAAGCGCCGGTGCCGGACGTTGACCAGCAATTGAGAATCGTGTGCGTTACGCCCCGGGTCGTGCCCCGTGGGTCAGCGGGCCGATTTCCCGCTAATTCGCGTCTTTTTCTGGGTTCTCAGGAACAAAATGGGGATTACGCACAACATCATTATGACAAAAGCAAAAAGGAAGGTATCGTCCGTCGCCTGAACCACCGCTTGTTTGGTGATATCCGTGATGATCAACGCTTTGGCTCTCATGGCCTCCACCGATATGGGGTCGGCGAGTCTGTAAGTAGCGAAATTCCTGATGCCGTCGATGATGTTCTTGTAAACGGGTGAGTACTTCGAAACCACCTGTCCGTCGATGGCCGTGTGGAAGAGAGTGCGTTCGGTCAGTATCGTGCCGATGAGCGCCACTCCGAAGCTCCCGCCGACCTGCCTGATGACGTTGAACAGCCCGGACGCCTGTCCCATGTCCTTAGCCTTGATGTCCTTGAGCCCGAGTGCCGTGAGCGGCGTGAACATGAAGCCCATCCCGACTCCGCGCAGGTAAATCGGAAACATGACTTCCGAATGCATCGAGAAGAGAGACAGGGAGCTGTTGAGGTACCAGCTCCAGCCGAGGAGGATTATCCCCGTCAAAGCGATCAGCTTCGGATTGATCCTGTCGGTGAGTATGCCCGACACAGGTCCCGCCACTCCCTGGATTATTCCCATCGGAAGGTAGACTGCACCAGCCTGGTACGGTGTGTAGCCGAGAGACGTTTGAAGATAGAGCGGGAGGAGAAAGATGCTTCCGAAGACGGACAGGCCGAAGATGAACCTGACTAGGTTCGACATCGAATAATTGAAGCTCTTGAAGAGCCTTATCTCTATAAGCGGATGCTTCGCGGTGAATTCCCTTATCAGGAAGATGACGAGCCCCACGAACGAAATCGCGAAGTTGGTAAGTATGAACGACGAGGTCCAGCCGCCGGTGTTCCAGTCCGCATTCCCGTCGGCAAGGGCGAGAAGAAGACATACCATGAATGCGGTCATGGATACGAAACCGATGAAATCGAATGCGCGCGATTTCTCCACCTTGTAGTTTCTAAGAATCACAACGGTTGCGACTATTCCCGCTATCCCGACCGGAACGTTCACGAAGAAGATCGAACTCCAGTTGAACCTGTCGACGAGGTATCCTCCTATCAGCGGGCCGAGTGATACAGAGCCCGCGGCGGCAACGGACCAGAATCCTATCGCCGTGCCGCGCTGTTCGACGGGGAATTCACGAAGGACTATCGCCATCCCGACCGGCATGAGAAAGCCCCCGCCGAGTCCCTGTATTACACGGAAAAAAATCAGCATGTTCTCGTTCCATGCTATTGCGCAGAGAAACGATCCGAGCGTGAAGATGGCCACGGCCAGTATGTAAATGTTCTTGTATCCGAAGTGGTCCGCGAACCATGCCGACGCGGGAAGCATGACGGAGAAAGCTATGAGATAGCCGTTGAGGACCCATTCGGCAGTGTCGATCGTTATCCCGAATGCCGCCATGATTTTCGGAAGGGCCACGTTGACGATGCTCGCATCCAGAACGACCATCGAAGTCCCTATCATTATATTTGCGAGGACCCACCATTTATAAGCCGAGTGGCCGGGGTTTCCGAATGCGCTGCCGTTCGATCTTGTGCTGCTGAAACTCATTTCGATGTACTATCTCCGACGGTTCTTTCGATTATGCACCCATCGCTCCCCTGGCGTGCCGCAGGGCGGTGAGCTGAAGGCGTTGGCTGTTCCTGTGGGTATGCTTAAGAGTCGGGAATACAAAAGCCGGCGTCGCGCGTGAGGAGCGGCTGAGTCGGCATTCTTTCTCGTGTGTGTTTATACATGCCGGGCCGCTGCTTGCCGAATGACCCGGTCAACATTGTTTCTCTCAGAGTGAAACAGGTTACCAATCCAATCATTTATAAAAGATAAGAAAATTAGGGGACACTGCATTACCGGTCGTACCCGCTCATTTCATCTTTTTGCGCAGCAAAGGCTGAATCTCACCGTGTGGAATAGGTTTCCTGATGGACGTTTTCCCGGATCAATCGGGTGAATATCGCGGAATTCTGTGGCTCACAAAAGGGTTACTTTCTCGCAGGGAGGTGCCCGGCTCACGGAGGAACAACGGGCGCACTCGTTACAATTCACGATTACCGGATATGAACTTCGCCTTGGAAAGCTCCGCCCGGCCTTGATTGAATGGTCTGAATGATATTGGAAGGAAAAGGGAAGCATGAAAAATCTGTATTTACCATCCGTAGCACTACTCGCTGCCGTGATTTGTATGCCGGGCCCGCGGGCGTCCGGGTCGGTTGGAGGAAGGGGAGTCGGCGCTGTGAAACTGGCAGATGTCGCCCGGCCTTATTCAGTTCCGATCGAAGTGGGCCGGCACGGGCACATCTATATCGAAGTAAAGGTCGACAACGTGGAGGGACGATTCATACTCGATACGGGGGCGGGGATAAATGTGATATCTTCGAAATTCGCGTCGAAGATCCACGGGCTGAAAGAGGAAGATGGATACTTCACCGGCTTCCGGGCGACGGGGGAGGCAATGCGTTTGAATCTGTACAAGGTGGACGACATCAAGATCGGCAATCTCATCGTGCGCGGCCCCACCGTAACCGTCCTGAACGCGGACCTGGGAGATTTCGACGGGCTCATATCTGTGACCTCCTTCCGGACCCGGCCGTTCACCATCGACTTTGCGGATAAGAAACTTCTGCTGGAAACCGGGAGCAGTCTTGAAGAGCGAGAGAAAGCCGGGAAGGCAGTTCCCATCCGGCTCGACGACGACAGGGGAATTTCGCTCGACATGTTCACCGACGTGAGGGTGAACGACCGCCTTACGCTGCTGGTATCGCTGGACAGCGGTGCGGGGTTCAACGTGTACAGGTTCAATTCGGGATTCATGACGGATCTCGGACTGGACACCGCCACCGCCGGGAAGTATATCAAGAAGAGCAGTATGAATACCGGAACGAAGAACACGTTTTACGTTGATGATCTGAAAAGTATAGCGCTGTACTCGGTGCCGTCAATACACACCGGGAAGGTGAAGGCTTCATTTTTGAGCAGCCTGATTTACGACGGCATAACCGGGATCAACTGGCTCGGGAAGCGGATAACGATTGACATACCTGACAGGAAAATTATATTGAACTAGATGGGAAAGTGGAGACCCCGTTGTCAAAATCCCTCCGGGCTCCTCCCGACCTTCCGATCTCCGATCTCTTGCTTTTCAAGATCTCCACATAGCCCCCGCTCATCCTTTCTCCGATTCGCCCAACCCGAAAGGGGTCTGTGCCTTAGTCAACTAAACCACGGGAGGCACAGAGACACGGAGTGGAAAATAATATTTCTCCCGTGTTTCTCCGTGCCTCGCGTGTCTCCGTGTTTTGGTTCTGCTCTCCGCC
>JBJKPN010000209.1:0-26990 GCA_046706365.1 Candidatus Kryptoniota bacterium
CCTCTCCGGCGTTGCAAGGCGGACCTGGGGCAGCATCAAAGCAATGTTTAGATGATTTCCCGAAAGGGAAGCCTCCATCTCATCGTCGCCTTATTCCTCTCGATTTTCTTTTGTCATGACTCATTCGCAAATCCCATCCTCATCTATACCAGCGAGCCGAATATCAGGGTCAGCCTGGCGGGAAATCTCAGGGAGATCTCACTGAAAGTCGACGGCCACTTCATTCTCAAGTATCAGGATATTCCGATCAATCGCGTCGAGAATGAAATCCTCACCTTCGGCTTCTCCAGCGACGGTACGCCCGAAGCACATCTTCCAAACCAGGAGCTCAGGTTCTTCTCTCCCATCACAATCGTGCCGGCCGAAAGCCTTTCTTCCGACGTCAGTACCGCATCGGCCTCGGGCGGCATAAGCTTCTCCTTTCAGAAATACCCCGGTTCGATGGAAATAATCCCCGAGAGTGACGGGACTTTCAGACTCTTGAACGTAGTGCCGCTCGAGAAATATCTTCGCGGAGTGGTGCCGAATGAACTGGTGAACAATATGACGCCGAGCGACCTTCAAGCCTGCATGGCGCAGGCGATCGCGGCAAGGAATTTCGCATTCTACCGTCTGACGACGAGGGATTCGACACAGTTCGACGTCTACTCCGACACACGGGACCAGGTTTATTCAGGGGAACAAAGATACCAGTCCCTTTCGGACAGCGCGGTCGCGATGACATACGGAATGATCGTGGAATACGACGGACAACCGGCAAGGTGTTTTTTTCATTCGACATGCGGAGGACACACCGAGAACGTTCAGAACGTCTGGCAGGGACAACCTCCCCTTCCATACCTCAGAGGAGTATCGGACACGGACGCGGTAACCGGCAAACCGTTCTGCATCGACTCTCCGCAGTTCTTCTGGACGACAACGTTCACCGGACACGAACTCGATAAGCTTGTCAGGGAAAACCTCTCATTCGCGAATCCGACATATACTGGCCGGACTATAACAGGTGAAGTCGCTGAGTTGAAAGTCCTCGATCGGTTTGAATCCTCGCGTGTGGACACTCTGGAAATAAAAATGGACAACGGAGACGTTTACTATGTCAGGGGCGATCGCACGCGATACCTGTTCAGGGACAAAACCGGTATGATCCTGCGTAGCAGTATGTTCACCCTGAAGACAAGGAGGAATTTCGCGGGCGGTATCAGAGAGGTCACGATTAACGGAAGGGGAAACGGCCATGGAGTGGGTATGTGTCAGTGGGGAGCGCTTGGGATGTCGAAGCTGGGTTATAGCTACCTCCAGATCCTCTCGCACTACTATCCGGGAACAGTTGTAAAGAAAGTCTATTGATGAAACTTCCACATATTTACCTCGCCTCGAGATCGCCCAGAAGACGGCAGATGCTGGAAATGGTCGGAATAGAATTCACGCTGCTGGACATGGAGGTCGATGAGGACAACCATTTTGCTGAGAATCCACGCGAGTACGTCATATCGCTTTCCGAAAAGAAGGCCGAAGAAGCCTCGAAGAAAATCGGAAGGGGCATCGTCGCGACCGCCGACACAATAGTTTATCTTGACGGCAAGATTCTGAACAAGCCGGTTGACGAAGAAGACGCCAGGCGGATGTTGCGGCTTCTCAGCGGGAAAACCCACCAGGTTTATACCGGCTTCACTCTTCTCAGCGTCCCAGACGGAAAGAAGGTCCAGGACTGCGGCGTAACCGATGTGACATTCAGGGAGCTGACGCCGGAAGAAATAGACGAATACGTACGTTCCGGCGCCCCGATGGACAAAGCCGGGGCGTACGGCATCCAGGATGACCTGAGTGCACTGTTTGTAGAGCGAATTAACGGCGATTTCTACAACGTGGTTGGACTACCGCTTCCCAGGTTTTATCTTGCTCTGAGGAATTTCGAGGATGCTTAGAAGGCTGCGCGGCAAGCTTTTCATCTCGCTGGCAATAGCGGCACTTGTCGGTGTCGCGTTCTCTCTTTACGCAAACACGGAACAGCTCAAGGATGCATTTGCCACCTTCGCCTACGAGCTTCTTCCCGTAGTGCTCGCCTTGTCTCTGATCAACTACATGATACGGTTTGCCAGGTGGCAATTCTACCTGCGCGCGCTTCGCATCGACGTTCCACGCAACGAGAGCTTCGGAGTCTTCATGTCCTCCCTCTCAATGGCAGTTACCCCCGGAAAGATGGGCGAGCTGGTAAAGTCTTATTTTCTCAAATCAATGCACGCCGTTCCGATAAGCAAGTCGGCTCCGATTATCCTTGCTGAAAGGATAACCGATGTGCTCTCGCTCCTTATCATATCGATGGTAGGCGCTTACTCCATAGGATACGAGAAAAAGATGATGATCATCTTCGGGCTGCTCCTGATGGCCGGAATCGCAATTGTGGCCAACCGCAGACTGTCCATGAAGATCATCCGGACCACCGAAAGAATCCCCTTCGTTGCAAAGTGGATCAAGCCGATTGAAATAGCTTACGAGAGTTCTCATACCCTGCTGAGGGGACAGGTCTTGTCTGTTTCGACCTTGCTGGGACTCTTCGCATGGTTCTCGGAATGTGTAGGATTCTTCTTCGTGCTCGACGGGTTGGGCGTCCATCTCAAGCTTTTGTCGGCAGCATTCATATACGCGTTTTCGACCGTGGTCGGCGCGGTATCGTTTCTCCCGGGAGGGCTGGGTGCAACGGAAACTTCGCTGGCGGGATTGCTGATACTGGCCAAGATACCGAAAGGGGCATCCGTGGCCGCGACTTTCATCATAAGGGCCTGCACGCTGTGGTTCGCTGTCATAATTGGTGCGGGAGTGCTATCTTACATGCAGAGAAGGTATGCAGTGACTCTCAGCGAAAGATTCGAGAACAATTGACTCTCCCGAGTGCGGACCACGAACGGCTGCCGAAGGAATGCGCTAGCCGTTGACAGACAACGGCCTTGAGCAAGGTTCGGTTCCCGGGATTTGTTCTCCTCGATACTGTGCTCTTTGAGTTTTGCTTTGGCAGGGCGGCAGTTCACCGGGCGGGCACGACGCATGAAATAGCTGCAAACGAATTGCCTGCAGGAGCAGCACTATCCAACAGATCGAAAGGGTCGTAATGGAAAGAAGAATTCGCGTCTTGATCGCAAAGGCCGGACTTGACGGACACGACAGGGGAGCCAAGGTGGTAGCGGCTGCTCTTAGAGATGCCGGCATGGAGGTGATATACACGGGCCTTCGTCAAACCCCGGAAATGATCGTGGAAGCGGCGATCCAGGAAGACGTGGACGTAATCGGGATCAGCCTCCTGAGCGGAGCGCACATGACAATCTTTCCGAAAATCCTCGGCCTCATGAAAGAGAAGGAGCTGGAAGGCGTTCTCCTTTTCGGCGGAGGAATTATTCCCGACAAGGATATCAAGGCGCTGAAAGACCTCGGCGTGGGCGAACTTTTTACTCCCGGTACGCTGACTTCGGACATAGTGACTTATGTCCGAAATTGGGCAAAGGAACAGAAAGGAATCAACACGGAGTCAAAATGAAAAACGATCCGCTGCAAAAATTAGCCGAGAGGTTGAACTCTCTCTCCGTCGACAGCTTCTGGGATGTCGGCAAGTTCATCGTCGAAAGGGTCCTCCCATATGCGAAGTCGAACAAGCTTTCGGAAGAGGAGCTGTACAGGGTATTGACTTCATATCCGGGTTTCAAGTTTCAGCCGGTGCTTCTGAAGCAATGCCAGATGTACTTCACCTACTATCCCGACCTGAAGAAGAGAAAGCTTCCGGAGAGTTTTTATTTCGAACTCGCGACGAAGGTCAGCGACGAGGAGAAACGTAAAGAATACGAGAGACAGTCGGTCCAGAACAAGTGGACCATCGCGGAGTTGAGAAAAAAGATACGCGAGGACGTGCTGACCGAGAGAGAATCGGAAAGGACGAAGTTCGGATTCGATCTGAGAAACTCGAACGTCTGGAACTTCGATGCTCCTGACCCGCGCTTCGGGAAGTCGGGCTACAAGGGGAGAATCGCCGGCCAAATCGTTGCAAACGCCGTCTATCATTATACGGATCATGGTGCGCTTGTTGTCGACCCCTTTGCCGGCAGCGGCACGCTCGGAGACGTCATCGACAAGATCTCGTATTTCGGGGACAGGCGATACAAAATGTTCGACAACGACCCGTCTGACGACAGGATAAAACAGAACAACGTTTTCCTTACGGGCATACCTGTCGAGTCCAACTCGGCAGACTACCTCCTCATCGATCCCCCCGAAGAATTCTATTCAAGCATCGAGGACCTGACGGTCGCACTCTCGAACTTCCGGGTGAAGTTCAAGACCGTGCACAGGGAAGCCAACAGGATCTTGAAAGTAGGCGGCAGGGTTTCGGTCGTGGTCGCGGCGGAGACGGGCGAAGGAGGCGTTGCGGACTATCCCTTCGAGGTCGAGCGAATGTTCGCCGAATCCGGTTTCAAAACCGTCGGGAAGGTTTATCTGCTCAGCCGGTCGACACGGAGATTCAACTACTTCGAGAGGAAGCCGCTGGTTTCCGAGATGACCGAGCTCATTACGTTCGAAAAAGGGCAGGAACAGCAGAAGTCGAGCTGACTCGTTTCTTCCACCAGCGCCGTGATTCATTACTCGCTCAGATCATTTTCCGAGGGCAATATTTAAGAAGGGAATTGCCCCTTCCCTCAGCAGCTTCAGTTCCCCGCCGGTGACATCTACCACTGTCGACGGCGTTTGAGAGGCCAGTACTCCTGCATCCACTACCAGGTCGACCGAATTAATAACCTTCCTGTTTATTATTCCTACCTTGTCCGGGTTGGGCTCGCCGGATAAGTTGGCGCTGGTCGATGTGATGGGTATCTGGCAGATTTCAAGGAGCTGACGGCAAAACTCGTCGCTCGACAGGCGGATGCCGATCTTGCCCGTGCCGGCTGTGAGCATGGTCGAAACTATCGGGGAGGACTTGAACACGATGGTGAGCGGGCCGGGCCAGAATTTCTCCATGAGGGATGCTGCAGTGTCCGGTACTTCTGTAACAAGCTCGTCAAGAGCACTCAATCCCGGAATGAGTATCAGTATGGGGTTCGACTTCGGTCTCGCCTTTATTTCGAAGACCCTTTCGACGGCGCCGATATCCAGCGCATTGGCACCGAGGCCGTAAATTGTCTCCGTCGGATAGACTATCACGCCGCCGTTCAATATCACCTGCGCCGCCCTTGTCACGCTCTGTCCGAAAGCCGAGCCGACAACTTTACTCATTTTCATTCACCAACAGATCGAGAGCCTTTCTCGCCACTTCACGCGGCATTATTCTCAACATACATTCGAACGTTCCTATCGGACAACGATGCCCGCCGTGAATGGCGCACGGACGGCACTCGATGTCGTTTATCTCGACGACGGCAGACCTCTCGTGATACGGGAAGAATCCGAACTCCCTTGCGGTGGGCCCGAAGATTGCCACCGTCGGCACATTGAAGGCTGATGCGATATGTACCGGCGCCGAATCGTTCGCGATCAACACCGATGCACGTCTTATGATTTCGGCGGACGTCATCACGGGAAATTCACCTACGGCAGAGACGATTCCGCTGCCTATCCTGCCGAAACGTCCGACCAATCCTGTGTCCTTCCCTCCGCCCACGAGTATAACACTGCCGAACTTCTCGAGCAATCTATCTGCAACCTCCGACATTCTCTCGACAGGGTACCGTTTCGTTTCCCACACGGTTCCCGGTGCAATAACCGCATACGGTTTCTTCACGCCGTTTCTCTCGAGGAATTCGTCGACACGCTTCCTGGCATCCTCTCCGGGATAAAGCTTCGGGGCTTCCCTCACCGGTTTTATTCCGAGCGGAGTCAGCAGCGACAGATTTCGCTCGACTTCGTGGACCCCGAGCTTCCACGGCAGCACACTCGTTAAGCCAAGTGTCAATGCAGAATTGTCAAATCCGACCCGCGTCTTAGCTCCGGTGACGGTCGATAGCAGGGCGCTCCTCAAGGACCGATGCGGACAAAGAACTACATCGTACTTTCTATCACGCAACTTCCTTCCGAAGGTCAGAATGGAAAACGGTGATCTTTGGCGGCCGTGTTTGTCGTAGACTAAAATCTCAGAAATGTCGGGGTGGTTCTTCAGAATGTCTGAGGTCTCAGGTATCGCGACGAAATCGATGACGACATCCGGGATGTTTCTCTTCAGCAGCTGCACCATCGGGAGCGTTAGTATAACGTCGCCAAGAAAGGCGGTTTGTATTACCAGGACGCGCTTCATTTCGACTTTGTCTTGCGAAGCTCCTCATGGAACGCCGGGATATGTTTGAACCTTTTGTGGAACCAGAGCCATTTGTCCGGGTACTTCCGGATGTAGTCTTCGAGTATGTTCACGTGCCTTTGCGTCAGCTCCCTTATGTTCTCATCGGAATCGCCCGACAAGTCGCTGTAATCAACTTCCTGGAGGTCGACCCTGTAGGTTCCGTCGTCGTTTCTTATCATGAATCCGGCCTGGACTGCGGCACCGGTGCGTAGAGCGAAGGAGGCCGGACCCTGGAACGTCGGTACTTCTATGCCGAAGAATTTTGCCGAAGGACTCTCTTTCGCCGCGCTCTGGTCCGCAAGCAGAGCAAGTATGCCGTTGGACGTAAGAGTGCTGATTGCCGCGCGTATGGATTTGCCCATGGGTACAGTCATATTTCCGAGATGAGCCCTGTATCTCTCTGCAACTTTGTCGACGGCTTCGTTGTGGAACGGGTGTACTATGATGAGGAGTTTCCTTGGCGAAAACGCTCCCACAGTCAGCGCAATCAGTTCCCAGTTTGAAAAATGCCCGCTCATCATTATCAAACCTTTTCCCTTCGCGAGATCCGACTCAATCAATTGGTACATCTCATCCGAAAAATCGACGAAGTCCCTGAGATTCTCGCGGGTGAGCTTCGGGAAGTAAAGGAACTCGAACAAAACGGTGACAATGTTGACATAGGATCCCTCAAGGATCTTCTCGATCTCGGGCTCGCTCTTCTCAGGGAAACACAAGTGGAGGTTGGCGCGGGCGACGTCCTGCCTGACGGGGATGTGTTTGTATGCAAACCTCCCGAGTGACGCCGCCATCATTTGTACGCGACGCAGGGAGAAGCACCTGATGAAGACGCCGGCCAGCCTCAACAGACCGGATTGCAGACGATCAGCGGCTTTCATCACGGGTCATTTTATCCTGAAACCGAACACGTTCTGGTTATCCGTACACACCGCCAGATAGTGTTCGTAAATTGCAGGTCCGGTACGGACCCGCCCGCGGAGCTCCTCCGTCTGGACAACTTTTCCGTCGGCTTTGTCGGCCACATAAAGCTTCTCATCCAGACTGCCGAAGATGAGCTGCGACGCGGTCTGCGCTGCCGGGGTAATAATGGGAGCTCCTGTCTGAATTTTCCACAGAAGCGTTCCGTTTGAATTATCCAGCGCGTAGAAATAACCGTCGTTACATCCGAAGTATACTCGCTTGCTGTCGCTTATCGGCATTGAAAGTATCTTCTCGCCGGTCTTGAAATCGTAAGCCAGACTACCGTTAAACCTGAGAGCCATGAATCGCCCGGCATTGTCGCCGACAAAGATCAGACTGTCGCCGATGGAAGCTGAACACCACACCATAGCACCGGCTTTGTATTTCCATATCTCCTTCCCATCGACCGAGCTGATGGCGTAGACATATCCGTCATCGGAGCCGAAGACACAGAGGCTGTCGTCGACCGCCGGAGAGACTCTTATAGGTTCCGGAAAATGCTTATGAAAGATTTCCTTCCCGGTTCCGAGAGCGATTTTATAGAGATCTCCGTTTACGGTGGACACATAGAGAGCACTATCGAGAAGTACAGGAGCGGCCTCAACGTCTGGGATTTGTTCGGACCAGACTGTCTTGGCCGTCAGGAGATCGTAAGCAAAAAGGTTTTCCTTGGCCTGGGAGGACGCGACTATCATCAGATTCCCCGAGACAAGCGGCGGCGTAAAGATCGAACCGCCGAAATTTTTCGACGCAATCTCGTCCCCCGTTTCGACGTTCAGGAGATATACAAATCCATTCAACGTACCCACAAAAACGACACCGCCGGCAATCGCGGGCGAGAACTTGCCGAAGCCCGCGCCCACGTTGTGTTCCCATATTCGCTCCAACCCGGTCGATCTGAAGTCGCTCCTCGACGAATGCGCCGAATTCATTCCAAACATCGGCCAATCCGAGTGCGATTCGGAAAGCGGCTTCGTGAGCCGAAGCGTCCCGCACGACGTGAAAACAATTCCAAGCAGCAATATAAAAACGCGGGCGGTTTTCACGACAGAACTTCTCCCAAAGTGCTTTGACTTATCTGGAACAATTTAAGTGAAACCAGAAGGGCCTTCATTGCTGTACGACACTCTCTCCATTACGCTGAGTAATCCTTGCCGAGACCAGTCCAACGATAATCGTCGTGAGCGAACCGATCATCGTGTACCAGGTCCATGCTATCGGAGTAAAGAAGAAAACATACACGAGGATCAGAAGGCCGGCTGTAAATCCGATTATCGCGTCCTTCTGCTGTGGTTTCTTAAACAGGACCCCGAGCAGGAACGTTCCCAGGAGGCCGCCGTAAGTAACCGAGGCTATCGAAAGTGCGACGACGATCACAGCCTGGTTCGATTGTATGAATATGAATGCCGTTCCTACGAGTATCACCGTCCACATGATGCTGAACCGCTTGGACAGTTTAAGGTCTTTCGAATCGTCCGAGTGTTTGCCGAAGTAGGGCTTGTACAGGTCGATCAGGGTGGAGGATGCAAGCGAATTTATGGAACCGCTCAGTGAGCCCATCGCGCTCGCCAGGAGTCCGGCGACAATAATGCCGCTTACGCCTGTCGGCAGCTGCTCGACTATAAATTTCGGGAATATCTGGTCGCCGTCCTTGAACGGGTAAGCGTGATAGAACGCATAAAGGACGACTCCGATAACCAGGAAGAACAGGAACTGAAGGCCGACGAAGAATCCGCTGGCAATCACAGCCTTCTGGCTGCTCTTCAGCGAATCGGTCGCCAGGAGCCGCTGGACGATCAACTGGTCGGTGCCGTGCGAGGCCATGGAGAGAAATGCCCCGCCGATTACGCTGGCAATGAATGTATAATCGATCGTAAAGAAATGACCGAGTCCGCCTGTGAATCCCCAGTGTATAAACTGAAACTTGCCTTTGGCCACGGCCATGGTCATAACCGTGTCCCAACCGCCGGGAATTCGTGTCAGCATTATGTAGAGCGCTATCGACGCACCGCCGATGTAAATGAACATCTGAACGACATCGGTCCAGATGACCGCTTTGATTCCACCGATGTATGTATAGATGAAAGTAAAAATGGTGATGACGATAATTGCTATAGCGTAGACGTAGACGACGGGGTACCCGCTGAATAGCTTATAGCCCTGGAAGATGATCGCAAGAGGAATCGCAGTCGTAAAGAGTCTGACTCCCGTTGCGAGAGTTCGTGTGATAAGGAAAACGACCGAGGCATAATTCCGGGTTTTCTCTCCGAAACGGGTCCTCAGAAGCTCATAGGCGGTTACCAGTTCCCCCCGGTAATAAGGAGGGAGAAACAGGATCGCGATGGTTATTCGGCCGAGAATGTATCCGATAGCGATCTGCAGGAAATTCAGGTTTGTCAGATAAGCGAGGCCCGGAATAGATATGAAAGTTATCGCGCTCGTCTCGGTCGCAACGACAGCGAAGGAGACGACGAGCCACGGTATCTTTCTCCCCCCGACGAAATAGTCTTTTGTAGTTTTCTGCTTGCCGCCGGACAGCACCCCGAAAACGGCAACTCCGACCAGATACACCAATACAATTACGTAATCGATAGCAGTAAATCCCATTTGATCTCCAGAAAATAGTTATGGATTATTACTTAACGGTTTCCGGCGAAACGTGAATTGTGAACACCTTCTCCAGTTGTGTAACCCTGAAAAGGTTGCGAACATCCTGGTTAGGCACGATCAAATGGACCTCCCCTTTCAGTTCACGCACCATCCTCTCTGCAACGAGGAGTGCACTCAGGCCGGATGAATCGCACGACTTCACCAGACTCATGTCGACTACGAGTTTCTTCAACGGCGGCCTGCAGAGAACCAGAAATTCCGCTTTCAACTGCGGCGACGTCTGGGTATCGAGATGCTCGACGTTGAGCCGCAGCACAGCATGCCCCTTATGGCTTTCGGCTTCGAACGGTTTCTTTTTCATTTTTCCTTGAACATTTTAATTGTGTTAATGATGCTTTCGTAGGCCTTCTTCATGTCGCCGCTCTCGGGAAGCTTCACCTGCAAATCGTAGAAATGATCGCAGTGTGCCTTCGAGAATCCGGCTGATACCTTTGCCTCGGTCTTTCGGCACAGGTAAGCCATGAATACATCCTCCGAAAAACTCAGATCGACTGCCATATCGAATTTCTCGTGACGCAGCCTGTGTATGATTTGCCGGGAAGGAAGCTTGAGCCAGTTCTCGTCTGCCTGCGAGACGGCTACTACCTCGGACTGCCGGGCGGCGAGTTCACGCAGGTTGTCGGCCACCACGAGCACAACCCGTCTGAAGTGCCGGCTCAAAGTCTCAATTACCGAGCGGGCGAGGTAGAACTCCATACTCATCCTAGGCATGAGGAAAAGAACGGTCTCCGATTTCTTTATTGCCTCGTTGAAGTTAATCGATTTCCCGAGACTCCTCGAACGACCTGCCGCGTATTTCAGGGCCAGTTCGCTTCTGATGCTTCTCATCTGTTCCTTCCGACAAGTTTCAAGAACTCGTCTTCATCAATAGTTTTGATCTTAAGAGCCTGCGCCCTCTCGAATTTCGAACCCGGATTTCCCCCGACCACGACGCAGCTCGTATTCTTGCTGACACTCTCGGTTACTTTTCCTCCACTGGAAACGACCAGCTCCTTCGCTTCATCCCTTGTCAGCTTCGACAATGAGCCGGTCAATACAAAAGTCTGACCCGAAAGTTTTCCGTCCTTCCTCTTCACCTCATCCTCAAAACGCAGCCCGGAGGAGCGGAACCTCTCCATCAATTCTCGGTTCTTCTTGTCATTGACGAAGCGATGGATGCTCTCTGCTATCGTCGGCCCGATGTCGGAAACAAACTGCAGTTCTTCCGATGATGCTCTCATGAGGTTGTCCATCGACCGGAAATGCTCCGCGAGGAGCTGGGCAGTTCTCTCGCCAACGTGTCGGATCCCGATACCGTAAAGCAGCTTGCTGAACGGCCTGGACTTGCTCTTCTCGATCGCCTTGAGGAGATTGCCTACACTCTTCTTTCCCCATCTATCGAGCTCTTCGAGCTGCGATGCATGGTCATGCAGCTCGTAAATATCTGCCACGCTTTTCAACAGACCTATCGTAACTAGCTGGTCGACAACGGATTCTCCCATGCCTTCGATATCCATCGCCCTCCTGGATGCAAAATGTTCTATCCTGCCACGGACCTGCGCGGGGCATTCATAATTCTCACAGAAGTAAGCCGCCTCCCCCTCGAGTCTGAAAATTGGTCTCTCACACACTGGACATTTATGTGGAAATTTGAACGGTTTCGCGGACGCGGGCCTCTTTTCAGGCACAGGTTCAACGACTGCTGGAATGACGTCCCCGCTTTTTTCGATGACAACAGTGTCGCCGACACGTATATCACGGTCGCGGATATAGTCTTCGTTGTGAAGAGTCGCGCGGCTGATTGTGGAACCCGCAAGGAGGACCGGCTCGAGTTCCGCCACCGGAGTTACGGTTCCTATTCGTCCTACCTGCAGTGTAATACCTTTGAGAACTGTATTTGCCTGGCGCGCCGCAAACTTGTATGCAATTGCCCATCTGGGACTCCTCGCAACCGTGCCGAGCGCGTCCTGCTGACGAAGCGAATTAATCTTTACGACGCTCCCGTCGATTTCATACGGCAGGCTCTCGCGTTTCTCCTCCCATTTGTGAGTGTACTCGATGACCTCATCGATGTTCCTGCAGAGTCGGGCCTCATCGCTGACCGGCAGACCGAGCTTCTTCAACGTCCTGAGATTGTCCCATTGGGAATCCAAGGGGACCCCGTTCGAGAGGAGATAATAAGATATGAACCTCAGCGGCCTTCCGGCTACTTCCCTGGAATCCTGGAGCTTCAAAGTTCCTGCGGTCGCGTTCCTGGCGTTGGCAAAGGTCTTCTCGCCCGCTTCCTCGCGTTCCTGGTTCATTCTCATGAACCCATCCCGGTTCATATAGACCTCGCCCCGCACTTCGACGTTCGAAAACTTCGACATTTCCCCGCCCAACGAAAGACGGAGCGGTATCATTCGGATCGTTTTCACATTCGCCGTTATTTCGTCTCCCGTTTCTCCATCGCCGCGAGTCGCTGCGAGGGCAAGCATTCCGTTCTCGTAGACAAGCCTTAGCGCTACGCCGTCGAATTTGAGCTCGGAAACATATTCGTACGCTTCACCGCCGATGAGAGTTTTCACACGTCTGTCAAAATCGCGCAATTCATCTTCGCTGTAAGTATTAGACAGACTCAGCATTGCTACAGGGTGACGAACCTGCCGGAATTCTTTCGTGGGCTGCCCACCTACCCTTTGCGTCGGGGAATCGGGTGTTATAAGATCGGGATATTTCGATTCCAGTTCGATCAATTCCTGCATCAGTTTGTCGTACCGGTAATCTGTTATGGATGGATCGGCGAGGACGTAGTAACGGTAATCATGATCGCGGATTTCACTCCGAAGCTTCTCGGCCTTCGACCGGATATCCTTTGAAGCCGTTGGGGAAGCCTTGCTCACTTCTTGAGTGTGCCGTCTTTGTAAATCGTCAGGTTACGGATCACTACGCCGGGTTTGCCCAGCGGAGGAAAGTCCCGCCCGTTTAAAGCCACTGTCAGCCCACCTGCATTCCCAATCGTCATCGTAAACTTTCTTTTCCCCCAAAACGCGACTTGTGTTCCCGGCTTCATCAGCAAATCATAAGTTCGACCGTCGTCTATGACCAGGTTAACCCACACGGTGTCACTCGCGCTCAAAACGAGCCTGGCGCTGTCCGATTTCGCCGTCGTCCTGAGATTACGAGAGGAGTCCAGACGCTGGTTAATCTCCTCCATTCTCCCGTATGAGTTGAGTCTTTGAGGCTCCTTCTTTGCCGGTGAGAAGGCGAGGTAGGATAGCACGACAAGTATCAGCACTCCCCCGGCCGCTGCTGCAATCTTTTGGGTGCGTGTGAGGTTCAATGACTTCATCGGTTCGCTGGAAGAAGCTGGAACTTCGGCCTGCGCGGTTTCCGGACTCAGCGACTCCAGATAGAGGTCAAATCTCTTCATGGTGTCATCCGGATCGAGCCCGATGGCGCTCGCATAGTCCCTTATGAAAGCCCTGATATACGTCTTGGGCAGAATGTCGAAATTCCCCGCTTCAATCGCTTCAAGAAACTTCAGGCTTATCCTGGTCTGAACCGCAACCTCGGATAACCTTATTTTCCTTTCCTCGCGCTGCCTCTTGAGATGTTCAGAAAAGCTCTCCATTAGAATACGCTTATATGGTGTATTTTGAATCTAATTAACTTAGATAACTATAACAACGTTCAATTCCAAGAAGATTTGCAGGAATCTGCACGGTCGACACCCATCCCGATGGTTCAGAATGACACTTGACAATCTCAGCACAATTTTCAATATTTAGTAGAAATACATCTACCATCCGAAAGGAAAGAAGATGGAAAGCTTGACAGAGAGACAGGCAAAGGTCCTAAAGTTCATTCGGGATCATTACAAAAGGTCCGGCTACCCTCCTACCATAAGGGAAATAGCTGAACACATCGGCACGAAGTGGAACCACGGTGTCGAGCGCCACCTGGAAGCTCTTGAAAGGAAGGGTTACCTGAAACGCTCTCCCGACAAGAGCCGCGGTATCCAGCTCGCCTACAGCTCAACCGGTACAGAAGTTCCCATCATTGGCAGAATCACTGCCGGCAAACCTGTGCTCGCGGTGGAAAACATAGAAGAACGGGTCGTATTGGATCCGGCTTTCGTGAGAGGGGAAAGCAACTTCCTTCTGATGGTGGAAGGCTTCAGCATGAAGAACGCGGGCATACTTGACGGGGACCTTGTGTTGGTACGGCAGCAGGCTTCCGCCGAAACGGGCGACATCGTGGCCGCCCTCATCAATGACGAGGAGGCGACGGTGAAGCGGTTCAAACGCAAAGGAGACCAGATCATCCTCGAACCGGAGAACCCGGACTTCGAGCCCATCTACTCGGACACGGCTTCGGTCAAGATAATCGGTAAAGTAATGGCTGTACTGAGGCTCCTCGACAACCAGCTTACGGTGAAGAAGCTGCGCTAGCGCTCCGGCCCGGGCAACAATTTCCACAGCTCGAGCGCAAACCTCCACTGGCTTGAACTGCAAAACCGTGCCTTCGAAAATCGGCAGGCCGCACCATCGTCGCTTCGAACCGGGAATTGCCGGAGTCATCGTGGGGAAGCAGATCCGGAGTTCAATTGAAATGGAAAGCCCGACACTCCCAACAATATTTCATATAGATATCGATGCATTCTTCGCTTCGGTCGAAGAGGCAAAGGCACCATTGCTGAAAGGGAAACCTGTCGTGGTCGGAGGGCTACCGGGCGGTCGTGGTGTCGTATCGTGCCCGAACTATGAGGCGAGAAAGCTGGGTGTCAAAACGGCGATGCCGATTTCCAGAGCCTACCGGCTTGCCCCGAACGCATCGTTTGTAAGAGGAGATTATGAGAGCTACGCGACGTATTCGAAAAGGTTTGTCGAGATTCTTCATGATTTCTCCCCTGTCGTGCAGGTAGCGAGCCTGGATGAGGCTTTTCTGGATGCGAAGGGATGCCTTCATTTCTGGAACAACGACCCGGCCGAGATGGCCAGGGCCATCAAGCGGGCCATCTTCGAGGAGCTCAAGATTACGGTTTCCATAGGGGTGGCATCGAACAAACTATGCGCGAAGGTTGCATCCGATTACTCGAAGAAGGTTCCAAGAGGGACATCGGAGGGAAAGGCGTCTCCGCCGGACGGCCTCCTCGTGATCGAAGCGGGAAAAGAGAAGGAGTTTCTTGCCCCCCTGCCTGCGTCTGCCCTCCCCGGAATCGGGAAGAGAACCGCGATGACACTAGAAGAGTTGGGCATACTCACAGTCCGCGACCTTTCCTTGACAGACCCGGCTTCCCTCAAGAAGATCTTCGGTGTGACAGGAGAGTACTTGCACGATTCAGCAAACGGACTGGGTAAATCCGAACTGTCGACCGGTGAGCATGAACCCAGGTCCATTTCCAGGAGCACCACTTTCGGCCGCGACTCAAGCGATGAGATTTACATCAGGTCCGCGATTTTCTACCTAACGGAAAAAGTTGCCCATTCGCTCCGGGAAGAGGGTGCGGCAGCTTCGACCATCGTGTTCAAATTGCGCTACTCCGACGGCGCGGCTCTCCACGGGTACAGGAAGTCCGCGGACCGGTCTCCCCGCAAGTTTGTCACTTACCAGAGGAATTCGACGCTCGAAAGACCCACCGATTCGGACTTTGAAATCGCCGCAAATGCATTCTCTCTCTTCAGACATCTCTGGCTTCCCGGAGTGCCTGTGCGTCTAGTCGGCGTGGGCGTCACCAACATAACCCCCCGATGCGACCAGCTTGATCTTTTCGAATCGCCGAAGACCCGGCGCTCGAGCCTGCTCGAGGGAATAGACAGGATCCGCCGCAAATTCGGATATCATTCCGTTTATTTCGGGATCTCAGAATACTACAACGCCGAGCGGGACCAGGATAGCTACCGACAGGCTGAATGGAAGAATACCGGTGATTCACAAATGCCTGCAAGTACTTACGCTTGTTCGCCGGATGACGGGGATTCGGTCAAATTTAATCTTGATTGATTCAACCGCATTGGAAATATTGAAGCAAATGAGACCGAATCAGGCCGAGTGTAGCACAAACCCCTTAGAGAGGATCCGCAGGCGAATCACAGTACACTCAACTTCACTTTTGCTCCGCCTTGCAATCGTTCCGTCGCTCGCTCTTCTCGCACTCGCGCTCACTTCTTTCCAGCCTCTCCCCTCTCTGGTCGCGGAATTCAGTTTCGGAAATTTGCGAGACCCCAAGGGGATCAGCATTGACCCGATGGGTTTCGTCTACGTAGCCGATACGGGGGCAGACCTCGTTCTGAGGTTTAACTCTTCAGGCGACTCGACCGGCGCGGTAGGCGGTTACGGATGGAGCGATTTTCAGTTCGACATGCCGTACGATGTCTGCGCGACAAACGGGGTGGAAATCTATGTGGCGGATTACAACAACAACCGAATCGAGCGGTTCGACCGCACGCTCGCGAATGTCGCCACTTTATCGACCGACCAATCGAACGACGATTCCAAACGATTCGGGTATCCATCCGGTGTTGCCGTCTCAAGGCTCGGAGACCTTTTCATATGCGACGATGAGGACGTGCGTATCGTGAAAGTGAACACGTTCTCGACGGTGGAGCGAACCTTCGGCGGATACGGCGATGGAGCCGGAAGTCTCACGATGCCAAGGCAGGTGGCCATCGGCCCGCACGACGGGGTTTATGTCTCGGACAACGGCAGAATTGCCGTTTACGATAATTTCGGCAATTACCTCAGATCGATCGGCGTGGGGATTCTGCACGAACCGACAGGGATCGGGATCGACGATAACAAAATCGGGGTCTGCGACTCAGACACGCTGTATTTTTTCAAGCTTGACGGAAGCCTCATCGGGAAGTTCTCGAACAAGGATATACTCGGAGCGAAGATCGATCGCTTTAACGATGTGGCTATGAAGGGGGACAAGGTTTACATTCTAACCGAGAAGAATGTCGTCGTGGCAAAATCAAATTTCTAAGAATCGTGATTCATTCGTCGTGCCTTATCTCTAAAGTGGTAAAGAGAATTCAGCACATAAATCAAAGGAGGTTCAGATGCGCCGTATTGTGTCAGTTGCGCTTGTCACCATGTTCCTGGGAATGTCCCAGCTATTCGCTCAACAAACCGGGAGGGACGTGTCACGCCAGGTCGAGGGATTCTTCCCGGAGAACTCCCTGCAGGACGCATATATCACTCCTGATTCGACCGTGCATGTTACGCTTCGCTATTATTCGGTAATAATGAATGCAATGTACGTCTATTCTCCCTCCGGGTGCCTGGTGGCCCGGGAATTGTTCGGCGCGGTGCTTCACTCTGCACCGAAAGTGTTCGCCGCTTTGCCCGGTGCAAAGAAGGTCGATGTCAGGTGCATACAGGTCCCAGGCGACGCAGCGGGCGATGAGACATTCACCCGATGCTGGTTCTCCGTCGACAGGAGCTCCCTGGTGACTGAGTCTTTCAAGAATGCGATGGCAGTCTTGCCAACTCTCAGGAAGTCATGCGAAGGCAAAGGGAAGATTCTTGAAGCTTTCAGCGGATATTATATGGATAAAGAAACGCAGCGCGATTTGCTGCAATGAGCGGGTTTTACCTCACCGGAGTGGCGGCACAATTTCGAGCGTCCACTCCGCTTCACCTCTTTTGGTGAAAGTCACCAGGTTTATTTCCCCAGCCGGATAAAGGCGGATGTCCCGTCTTACAACACTTCAGGATTGACTATAGCCGGCGGTCTTTTTTCCTTCAGGATAGCTATCGCGTTTCTCGCAGCAAGCTCCGACATTTTCGAGCGCGTCTCGATGGTGGCACTCCCCAGATGAGGTGCGAGAACCACATTATCGAGCTTCAAAAACTCCTTCCTTACCTTCGGCTCGTTCGTATAGACATCAAGACCGGCGCCGCCAATTCGTTCTTTCTTCAAGGCAAGGATAAGTGCGGACTCGTCAACGATTTCCCCGCGGGCTGTGTTGATCAGGATGCATTCATTCTTCATCATCCCGATTTCTCTCTTCCCTATCATACCCCGTGTCTCGCTGTTCAGCGGCACGTTCAGACTCACGAAATCGGATTCCGACAGAAGTTTCTCAAGACTGACAGCACGTCCACCCAAATCCTCCACTGATTTGCTCCGTCTGTGCGAAAAATAGACTATTCTCATGCCGAAGCCCGCTGCCCGGGCCGCTACTGCGGTGCCGATTCTCCCTGCCCCGACGATTCCGATAGTTTTCGAAGAGACTTCGTGTCCCAGCATCATCATGGGCTCCCATCCATTGAACTTGCCTGCTCTGACCAGCCTGTCGCCCTCCGCGATTCTCCTGGCCGTGGCGAGGAGCAGCCCGAAGGCCAGGTCGGCGGTTGCGTCTGTCAGCACCCCCGGAGTGTTGGTAACGGCGATGCCTTTCCTGGTTGCGGCCTTCACGTCGACATTGTTGTAGCCGACCGCAAAGTTGGAAATGACTTTGAGGTCGTCAAGACGGGAGATTGTATCGGCATCGAACCTGTTGCCGAGCATTGCAACGACGCCGAACTTTCCATTGAGCCGGCGAAGCAGTTCCCGTTGCGACAAATCCCTGTCTTCCTCGTTCAGATCGATGTCGAAGTGTTTTTCAAGAAGTTTCAGTCCGGTGTCCGGAATCTTCCGGGTTACCAGGATACTCGGATAATGTCGAGCGGATGTCATCTGATCAATTCCTGCTTGGGTGAGAAATAACCGGCGTATACTCTTGCCTCGCCGGGTGAGCGGCGTCGAGATGTGGGGTTAAAACGTGTCCATGTTGCCTTATCTCCGCTCCGGGCTGTCACACCCGGTTGCGCGGGGAAATCACCTGACTATGCTCCCGCTGTCGATGTCGGACGCGGAAGTAAGCACAGTCAGCTTGCCGTCCTCGGTCGAGGCTGCCAGGAGCATACCGTTCGACTCCAGACCCATAAGCTTGGCAGGAGCAAGGTTGGCAACGACGATTATGTTTTTGCCGACGAGATCTTCCGGTTTATAGTGCTTCGAAATTCCGGCCACGATCTGACGTTTCTCCGGACCGATTTGAACTTCGAGGCGCAACAACTTCTCAGACTTCTGGACTTTTTCACAGCTCAGTACCCTTGCCACGCGCAAATCCACCTTTCTGAAGTCGTCGACGGATATTTGCGGCTTGATCGGCGCCGTCTCCGCCGCCTTGGCCGATTCGACGACAGGTTTAGCGCTTGCGGTTTTACCGATTTGCTCCTCGATCGTGGAGTCTTCTATTTTCGTAAAAAGGATCTTCAGGTTGCCGATTTCGCTTTTTGCCCTGACTTTCATCTCAGCGGCAGAGTTCCACGAAGCGGCCGCTGCAGTCCCATCGAGCTTCAACATCTTCCAGATCTCTTCAGCGGCAAATGGGAGGACGGGTGATAGTAGAATTGCCAGTGACCTCGTCAGCTGCGCGCAAAGGTTGATTGTGGTGGCACACTGACCGGGATTGTCCTTCCTCGTACGCCACGGCTCCGAATCGTTGAAATACTTGTTTGCCGAGCGGGCAAGCGACATGGCCTCTACGACTCCGTCCCGGAACCTGAAGTCGTCGTAGAAGTTTCCGACAGCTCCCGGCGCCTTCTTCATCTGGTCGGCAACCCATTCGTCCAGCTTTCCCAATTGTCCGGCTTCGGGTATCTTCCCTTCGTAATAGCGCTGTATGAACTGCAGTGTGCGATTCACGAAGTTGCCGAGTGTGTCGGCCAGCTCGTTGTTGACTCGCGCCTGGAAGTCCTTCCAGTAGAAATCGCTGTCCCTCGATTCCGGAAGGCTCAGCGCCAGAGAATAGCGCAGCGTATCGGGCGGAAAAACTTCAATGAAATCCTTGAGATCGATTCCCCAACCTCTGCTCTTGGAAAATTTCTTTCCTTCAAAGTTCAGAAACTCGTTCGCCGGGACGGCATCCGGAAGTATGTATTTGGACTTTCCGCCCATGTTCCAGGCCATGAGTATAGCGGGGAAAATCAGCGTGTGAAATACGATATTGTCTTTTCCGATGAAAGCAACGTAGCGCGTACCCTGATCCTGCCAGTATTTTTTCCAGAGATCGGCGTCTCCCTTTTTCTGCGAAAGCTCTTTGGTAGAGGAAATATACCCTAGCACCGCCTCGAACCAGACGTATATGGCCTTGTTTTCATAGCCCTGAAGTGGAACCGGAATTCCCCAGTGCAGGTCGCGGGTAATCGCGCGGTCTTCCAGCCCCTCCTTCAGCCAGCTATCCACGTAACTTCTAACGTTGTCCTTCCACTTCTTTGAATTGACATATTCCTCGAGTTGCTTCTGAAACCGGCCCAACGGGAAATACCAGTGCTTCGTTTCGCGGACGACAGGCGTGGCGCCGCAAATCTTACACTTGGGATCGATCAGCTGTGTCTGCTCCAGCCAAGTTCCGCATTTCTCACACTGGTCGCCGCGCGCTTCAGTATTACCGCATACCGGACATGTCCCTTCAACATAGCGATCGGCAAGGAACATCCTGTCGTTTTCGCAGTAGAGCTGCTTCTCCGCCTTTTCAATGAGTATGTTCTGACGGTATAGTTCAAGAAAAAATTCCTGTCCGGTCTGATGATGAATCGGAAGAGTTGTGCGGGAATAGTTGTCGAAGCTCATGCCGAACTTGTTGAAACTCTCCTTGTTCATCGAGTGATAACGGTCGACGATTTCCTGCGGGCTTTTTTTCTCCTTCTCGGCGGTGATAGTAACGGCAACGCCGTGCTCGTCCGATCCGCAAATGAAAACGACGTCCTCGCCTTTCAGGCGGAGGTAACGGACATAGATGTCGGCAGGGAGGTAAGCACCGGCCAGGTGGCCGAGATGAATGGGACCATTCGCATACGGGAGTGCTGCTGTGACGAGGGTTCTGGAGAATTTCGATTGCAATATTTCACCGTCAGTGGTTTTGTACTTGATGAGATTTTATTTCGTCGAGATTCAGCGCTTCGACAACTCCGGTACCCTGATGCCGGACGTACACGCGTGAATTGAAAACATCCACTTTCTCAATGTAACCCTCGCCTTTGGCCGTGACTACTTTGGAGTTCAACGGGGGAAATTCTTTCAGTGCTTCGAGGTAGTTGCTGAGTTCGAAGAGTATGCAGCACTTCAGCCTGCCGCAGGCCCCCGCCAGCCTCGATGGATTAAGCGAGAGGTTTTGAAACCTTGCATGATCGAGAGTGACCCGGCGTATCTGGGTCATCCAGACTGAGCAACAAACTTCGCGGCCGCATACCCCGACGCCGCCTACTTTCCTGGCTTCGTCCCGGGCGCCGATTTGTCTCAGCTCTATTCGAGTCCTGTACACTCCGGCGAGGTCCCGGACAAGCGCCCTGAAATCGACCCGGCTGTCGGCCGTGAAGTAGAACGTTATCCTGGACCGGTCGAACTGGTACTCGACGGTCGCCAGCTTCATCACCAGATTGTGTTTCTGGCACTTTTCCTTGAAAACTGAGACTGCCTTTTCCTCTATCTGCCGGTTCTCTTCGAGTTGTGCAAGCTCAGTCTCTTTTGCCGTCCTGAGTATCTTCCTCATCGGTTGTCCGACGAGGCCCCTGGACCGTCTTTTGCGCCGCACAGTCTCGCCGGTCGAGACGACCGTACCGAGATCGACTCCGCGGTCGGCCTCGAGGATTACGCGTGAGCCCGCGTGCAAGGATCCGTTGGTATCATTAATGTAGAACCCGGTGCGGTTTGATTTGAACTGGACCTCAGCGACATCGAGCCCAACCTCAGGGTTCTCAAGGTCGCCGCCCACGGGTATCGAGCCGGTGGCACATTCGACGCAGCTTCCGCACGGCCCCTGATACCCGGAGATTGACGCGCCTTCAACCTCTTCAACTGAAATCTCAAAATCTCTATCTTCAAGCCCTTCTAAGCCTTCAAAATCGCTCAGATCGTTAGACATGACGAGCCTCTTTCTTCTTATTCAGCAACCCGCTCAGGTTCAATAACAAATTTACAAAAAGCAATCCTAAATTCACATTGCCGTAAACCTGAGAAATTGCATTGTCAACGGCGTTCGAAGCTTCGATCAGATGTTCGGCATTAAAGCTTGCAACCATCTTTCCGAGAACATCGATTTTGTCCTGATTGATAACTTCCGTTGTCGATCCGAAATGCATGATTGCGACATCGCGGAGCCATATCTGGATCATCTTGAATAGAGCCTCTACCTTCAGGGTGTCCTTGGCTTCCAGAGCCCTGGCAGCGCGGGAAGCAAACATCGAATAATTGCTTATTGCCACGTCGCGGAGAATGTCCAGCGCTTCATCGCGAAGCTCAAGCGTATCGGCATCCAGAAGCTCCACCGCCTTACTGAACGATCCGGCGGCCATCCTGGCCTTCAGTTTTGCGTCCGGTTTATCGAGGCCGTGCTTCGCAACCAGCTCGCCGGCAACTTCTTCCTCGGAAAGAAGGTCGAATCTCATGGCCTGACATCTTGAAGCGATAGTGGGAAGCAGAGCGCTCGGCTTGCTCGTTGTCAGAATGAAGAGGCTTCCCCTGCTCGGTTCCTCGAGTACCTTAAGCAGGGCGTTTGCCGACTCGGTGCCGACCTCCTCTGCCTGCATGACGATGACTACGCGGGTGCCGTGTTGGTAAAGCGAGAGAGAATCCTCGCGTATCACCTCGCGGATGCTGCTGATTTTGATGACCTGGGCTTTGGGTAGCGATATCCTGTGATAGGGATCCTGTGCCTTAAGGGACATTTCTTCCCTGACCCGCTTCATTGTCTTCTCATCCAGCTTGTCGAGCGGCCCATCGTCCTTTGTCTCGTTTTCTCCGCGAGGGAGCGGAAACACAAGGTGAATATTCGGGTGTCTGAGTGTATCGGCCTGTTTGCAGGACGGACATTCTCCGCACGCCTCCGGTCCGCGTTTCTCACAGTTCAGAACTTTAGCCAGCTCCAATGCCATCGCATCCTTCCCGACCCCATCCGGACCTTCGAAGAGAAATGCGTTTGGTATCCTGCCGGCAGCGAGGATCTGTTTGAGCAGTCCCTTAACCCTCTGCTGTCCTATGACTCTGTCCCAGCTCATCAGAATGCCTGCCCGATTCCGAAATGAACGACTAGCTGTCTGAGAATAGTAGAACCCGTCTGCTGAAACATGAATTGGTGACCTACAGGCGCATTGGGATCGTAGAACCTGAAGCCGAAGTCTACCCTGAGCGGAAAACCGAAGTTCGTGTTGTACCTGAGCCCGAAGCCCGTAGCCACCGCGATAGTCTTCAGCGTTATCTGTTTGTAACTATCCCAGAGATCTCCGGCATCGATGAATACGACTCCTCCAAAGTCGCCGATCAGTCGGTACCTGTCTTCGAAGTTGCTCTCCAATAGCGTAGTCCCGCCGTATTCGGGAGCGGTAACCTGACCGAGCTCCCGTGTTCTCCAGCCTCGAATACTTCCCGATCCGCCGGCAAAGAAAAGGTAGTTCAAAGGGATCGGGCCTGCCAGGTTCTGAGCATATGTGCCGTACTCCTGGGCGTAGCCCACTTTGATCTTCATAGCAAAAACATTAGTCGCACTCTGATTGACGGCAAAGAACCATTTCCCGAGAAGGGTAAATTTCCAATACCGTGCAAACGGAAAATCCGAATGTTTGAAAAGCGAATGTATCAGGCTCGGAATGACTCCGCCCTCTTCCAGAGTCATCAGATTGAAAAACCCCGCCGTCGGAGAAGACAAATCGTTTGTCTTGTCCCGCTGGATAGTGAATGAAAAAATCGAGTTGAACTGGGGAGTCTCGAGACCCTGCGGAAGAGGAATTGCCTGCAGCGAATCCACTTTTGCGCGCTCGATATCCCAATCCAGGAAGCCGGTCGTGTATTTCGCCAGCCTGTCACTTATGCGGACCCTGTTCCTCAATACAAGTTGAACGTACGGCTTCTGCTTGTCGACGAGAAAGGAGATGCCCCAGGTAAGGCTGGTGGTATTGGACCATAGGAAAGGCTGCGTGAGCTGGGCTGTTGCATCGATCCTCCCCACGGAAGCCGTGTCGTTCAGAACCTTCGAATTGAATGTCACGAGCTGAAAAGACTGGAGAAGAAGGCTCGTGTTGACGCTCAGCAGGCGCGCGTCTCCGAGAAAATCTCGATGCAGGTATCCTAGCCCGCCGCCGAAGTTGAATGCGTTGTTTTCGTCGTTCACGAGCAGTTCAGGGGTTATTTCGTGAGTAGGGCGAGCCCTGAGTGAGATCTGGCCGTCAAGTGAGTCGGTTCGGGGAGGAGTATCGGGCATTATTATCTTCGCCATCTCGAACAGGTTGAGTGCATACAGCCGCTGTTCACTTTCAGTCTTCTTCACGTAACTATACACATCGCCGGGCCTGAAAAGCATCTCCCTGAGCACGATGTGCCTGGTGAACGACGGGCCGCCGCTGTCAGGGAAAAGGACGCTGAGATTTCCCCATAAATATTTCCGCCCCGAGGAAAAGTACATTCCGACGTAAACCTGGGAGCTGTCGCTTGAGATGGTAACGACCGAGCTGTCCTTCCTTGCATAAGCGTAGCCGTCATCCTGAAGCAGTCCGACCACCCGCCTTCCTTCCTGCTCTACTCTCTGCGCGGAGTAGCGGGCGCCTTTTTTCAAAAGAGTGTTCTGATTTAGAAGCGTTAAAAACTCCCGTGTCGTATCTGAAATGCCATAGTACTCAATAGAGTCGATGATAGAAGCCGGACCTTCATCGATCAGGATGTGGATATCGGCGCTGTGGTCTTTCTGATTGAATTCCACTGAACTGTCGATTTGGGCGAAGAAGAATCCGTTGTTCTTGTAGAACTCTCTAAGCCGGAGCATATCGGCCCTCAGGACGAACGGATCGAAATAAACCGGCGGGCCGCCGATCACGTGGAGAAGTCCGTAAGTAAACCTGAAGAAGGGAGCCGGGGACTCCTTTTCCAGCATCACCGGGCGGAGTTCAGAGGCAGTGAAGGACTTGTTGCCGCTGATTGTGATGGAACGGATCAGGTAGTTCTCCTGCGCAGAAACCCGGGGAACCGTTGAGAGCAGCACCGCAAATATAGCAAGTAACTTCATCTAGGGTTACTCAAGATACAAAAAAGCCCAGTTGAATTCGAGAATCCAGCTGGGCTCAATCGAAAAAATCAGATGCCTAATACTCGCCTTCGTCTTCGTAAAAGAAGTCGTCATCGCTTGGGTAGTCCGGCCATATCTCTTCTATACTCTCGTAAGGTTCATCGGTATCCTCGAGCTCACGAAGGTTTTCTATAACCTCAGTTGGTGCTCCGGTTCTAACAGCGTAATCTATCAATTCATCTTTAGTAGCAGGCCAAGGAGCATCTTCAAGGTAAGTCGCAAGTTCCGGCGTCCATATCATATCCATTACCTCCTTTCTTTCCACGGCGCTAACCGTCATACATACTTTCAACTCTGAAACAAATTCACTTCTGTGCTAGTTCGCCCCCGTACAACGCACGGTTCTCGTACTCGGGTCCCTGGAAAAAATAGTTGCTTGGATCGACGAAGACGCCGTTTTTCATAACCCCATAATGAAGGTGAGGACCGGTGGAAAGACCGGTATCACCGCTAAGGGCAATCACCTGACCGCGCTTGACTTTCTGACCGACTCTGACAAGAGGTTTTTCCAGATGCGCAAATAGTGTCGAGTAGCCAAAGCCGTTGTCAATCTCCACTACATTACCGTATCCACCACGGCGTCCCACATACGTTACAACCCCATCACCTGATGCATGCACATGAGTGCCGGCAGGGCAAGCTATATCAATTCCCTCATGCATGAGTAGCATATGCAGTATGGGATGAAATCTCATTCCAAAACCGTCCGTAATCGTTCCATGACGTATAGGATCGATTGCCGGAATATGAGCGAAGAGCTCCTGATTGCTCTTGTACTTCGTCAGGATTTGTTCATAGCTTTGCTGCTGCAACTTAGCCTCACGCTCCAGAGTGTAGAGGGAGTTTGACGCGCGCGCAATCAACTTGTTGGCATCGGCAGGCACCCCGTAATCGCGATTGATTTCCACACCGCCGACGGCTACCTGCCTCACATCCTCCGGTATGAGCGGAAGATTGACCGATGTCCTGAGTTGGTCGTCACTCTTGCCCAGCTTTCCGATCACAGATTTGAAATTGTCCAGCTTATCATTGAGGGAAGTCAGCTGTGCCTTCAATACCGCATTCTCTCTCGCCATGCTGTCCGCACGCAGGCTTTTCAGTCCGAACAAATCAACGCCAAAATAACCCGACAACATAGTCATCAGGGATGAAGCAAACATCAAAGCAACCACTATGAGGAACAATCTGGCTCCCCCAATCGCCTTGTAGCTCAGATCGGACTTAGAGTAATAGTATAGGCTCCGCATCAATACTTCCTTCTTCGGATTTGGAAAGCAGCTCTTTAGGGAACAGCACAAAAAAGCACAATGAGCCGAAATTCAACATTTTTGCGTAAATGAAATTCGACCTGTGGAAGTTAAAAAGGGTTGGAGTATTTGTCAAGCAGAAAAATAAAACCCGGACAAAAATCAAAAAAGGTGCGTCGGCATCACTAAATGTGCTTTGTCAGAACATGGACGGGAATAGTGCGACGGCAACACCAATGAGTAGCCCATCCAAAACCCCCACCATCAGTGAAAGCATAATCGCGGCAAACCACCTGCGACCGACCATTTCGCTGATAATGAAAAGCCCAACCAATCCGCCAACACCCCCCGAAATCCCGCCAATCAGAACCCTTGCGAATCCAACCGGCTCGTCCCTTACAAAATGAGCGGCAGACGTAGCAATGATCGCCACAACAGTCGCGCCGATAAGGCTTCCAAAAAGCAGATCACGTTGCTCCCTCGATAGAAGGGGTTTTCTCGTGTTTTGTATTGCCGACACTACCAATGATATCCTTGTCGTTTGCCCATTTTGTTATGACTTATATATTTGAAACAGGAATAAACCGCCGGCATTTATCAGGTCTGAGTAAAAAAAACGAGGCACTCCCGGGCAGGAGTGCCTGTTTTCCGCAGCGGGAAGAAGAATCTTTACTTGGGGTTTGACCGCTAAATTAGGAGGCTGCATTAGGGCATGCGAGTCGTGCTTCGCGATTTGTG
>JBJKPN010000210.1:0-13543 GCA_046706365.1 Candidatus Kryptoniota bacterium
CTCACACAAGCCGAGCTGTCAAAGGCGGCTCGTATCACCCAGGCAACAATATCGAGGCTCGAAGCAAACAAGCTGTCACAGCTTAAATCGGATAGGTTAAAGTCCTTAAGCGAAGCTCTCAAGGTCACCGCCGACTTTCTGATCGGCGAGAAGGAATCTCAACGAGTAGAGGACGTAGTCGCGCGGGACCCTCAGGCTCGCGAATTGGTATCCACCTACTCTGAGATGAATTCAGAAAAGCGGAGGCGACTGCTAGAGTTCGCGGATTTCCTGGCAACGAAATGAACGAAATCATGGTCGGGCGGCGTGAACCCGACCTTTTCTCTCTTTCAATGCCCCACCATTCACAATTAAACCACAGATGTCCATTGGCCATAACATGGAACACTAAACGCCCTCGGCCCGCCAACGCAACCGAGCGGAAGCCTGAATGCGGTGGACGATCTTGGGCAATACAGAATTGTTTTGTCAAAAATCGTTTGTACCTTATAAGTGTGATAGATAGCGGGTATGCTGTCACAGCGCCCAGTGAGGGCGCAAGGGAAAAACAAAATCAATCGAAAGTCCTCCTGAACAACCAGGGGAAATATCTAACTGAACTTGAACTTGGTTAGAGGATCTTGAAAGGATTTTGTTAGACACAAAGACAGTAGCAGAAAAGCTGGGGTATTCAGGGCAACACGTAATCAGGCTTGCGGGGTGTCACGACCTGCACTCATTCCGATTGTGCAAAGCTTTCAAATTCGATAAAAAAGGATTGACCAAGCGATCGAAGAGCATCGGTCTAGCGAAGCTTATGATTTTGCGATTATCGGCAACATTCTTCAGAACATAAGAAGGCGGGACCACTGAGGCTTTCCTTGAACGATACTCTATCCCGGGCGAATAGGTCTTAAGCAAAAGGAGATTTCATGAAGACAACCAGTCATTCTTTCGAGAAGGGAATTTGGAAACATTCGCGGCCGCGCGGTCTCACCCATTGGATAAATATAGGCTCATCGTCTCAATTGAGGATCCGAAGGTCGCTTGGAACTTGGAAAAAGCAGCTCAAAGGGCCGTGGAGCTTGTGAAGCGCCCTGATACGGACTAAATGAATCACAAGCCATTTCGATCGCAAATGACCATGTTAATCGGGGAATACCGAAGGTCCCACAACCTCACCGGAATACATGCCAGATACACACCAATTAATTATGCGAGCATACATAAGTTATTTTGCTGTGACTTGACTTTTAGCATAGCTTATGCTATATTGATGCATAGTCAAACAGGCAAAACAATAAGGATTTGGCAATGAAGAGCTACTCAAAACTTGGAGAATACGTCAAGGGACGCAGACAGCTGTTGGAGCTGACACAGGCAGAATTAGCTGAGAAATGCGGTGTGAAGCAATCTACAATTTCAAGATTGGAAAGCGGACTTCTGCCAAAACTCGATTCGGACGTCATGTTGCGACTGGCCTCTGCACTGGGAACGACCAGTGATTACCTCGAGGGCAAGACTCAAGAGATCAAGCTCGGTGAACTCGTCCAAGGTGATAAGAACTTCAGCTACCTCTATGAAATGTACCGGTCCCTCACGGGTTCGGAAATCCAGCAACTGATTCGGTTCGCCGAGTTTTCGCGCTATCGCGGACTGAATTACAAAGATCTTATAGAGACATTCCGGGAGCTTTTTGCAGAATTCAGACGATACGCAGAAGCCAACGAGGTACCCCAGAAGTCGAATCCCGTCTACGAGTCGGCGGAAAAGATGATAGCAGAGATAGTCATGAACCGGGCAATGAGAGAAGTCGAATTAGAGGGCGAATAAGGGTGAAATACGTCACGGATATTAGACATCGTTGGATTTCCTTCCAGCTTCGGACCTTCCTCTGACACTCCCCTTCAGAAAGAGTGAGCGGTAAGCAGCACTGCTACTCCGTCCGAACTAACGGACCCGAACCAACAAAACTAAAAGAAATCCCCGCCGGAATAACCTGGCGAAAAAGTGAACTGAAACCTTTAAGTCAGGTAAGGAGATTCTTTTATGAATTTGTTGAGTACGAAAGACGTCGCAAAAAAAATGAACTGCTCGAGACAGCACGTATGCAGTTTGGTGAAGAGTCAGGGTCTCCCCTGCTTCAGGTGGGGGAAATTGTACAAGTTTAATGAAGAAGAAGTGGATAAGTGGATAGAGGAGCGCCGATACCAATACGACTTCGACCCCACTGTTCTTTCGGAAGCCTTGCGGGATCTGGTGAACCATGCAGATTGAATATCCCTATCAGACACTGCCGAGAATACAACCACACTCGTTTATAATCAGGTGATCTTATGAAATTATTGGAGCGTATTACGACTAGGCAAATCGAAGAAAGCCTGCGCACATGCGGTAAGAAAAAGACATATTGGATTGACCTACAAGTAGGCAGGGGTCCGAAGGGACGTTTTCGCAGATCTTTGAAAACGACAGACCGAATGGTGGCAATATCCAGGGCTATCAACATCTTCCAGCGAATTGAAAAACCCGGACAGATGAAAATGCGGCTGTCGAATCTGAGAGACGAATTCGTCAATCATTTAAAGATACGAAGACGTTCTTCTATGTACTGCAGCAATGTAATTCACAGTTTCAACTTACTCATCGAAATCCTTGGTGATCTTAGACTGTTCGAAATCCACAAGAGGCACATCGAGAAATTCCAGAATACATTGCTGCTGCGGATACGCACCATGAAGGACGGGACACAGAAGCCCCTCACTGGTCAGACAATCAATGGACACTTACGGATCTATCGCTCGGCATTTTCGTGGGCAGCGGGTCAAGGTTATGCCCCTAAAGAAAATCCTTTCAAAGGGTTTGAAAAGGCGCCGGAGAATACAGTGGAGGCAAACTTTTTCGAACCCGAAGACATCAAATTGATTCTCGACACGATGTCAAAGCTGTACGGAGAAGAGGTCACTGCCGTCTACATTCTATATCTTATGACGGGAATGAGGTTGAGCGATGGGCTAAAGCTCCAGTGGGAATGGATCGCTTTCGATAAGCAGATCATATTCTTTCCGCCCGTAACCAAGGGGAACCGGGACAGAAAGGTACCTCTAGGTAAGAAGAGCATGGAGGCTTTGATGCTCCTTCAGACAAAAAGGTATGAAAAGCCGGTATTCCTCAGCAAGGAGGAAATTGAAGAATATTGGGCAAACGTAAGAGCCGTCACCGGTATAAGGGGCAAGTTCCACGACCTGCGCAAGACTGTGAATACGCTCTTACAGGTCACCGGATTATCACCATACTTTTGCAAGAAGTTGTTGGGCCACAAAACCATGGACGTCAACGACCTCCACTATTCAGGGTACCCGACGAAAGTGATCAGGCACCATCTTGACTTGTTAGCTGACATGATCTGGAACTCGGACGGTAATCCCTTTAACGAATCATCCGCTCTTGATGCTCCGGCGCTAAGGCAAGCTGACAATGAATATGCACAGACGCAAATTTATGACGGAAATTTATGACAAGAATTATGACGAATGTGTCCGTGTTTTACGAAAAACCCCGGCCAAAATCCACGAATAAGCGCCAATTTTCGAGGATGACCTTGTTGGAGCGAGATCCTAAGTCTAGCGCGTCTGCCAAATTCCGCCACTCTCGCAGGTTGATAAATATAACCCCCGGGGGCCCAATCTTCAAAGAGAGGCCGCGTATGTCCGCCCCACTTTGCTTGACAGCGGCATCCGGCGTCGCCGTAACTTCCCATGCTACGGCAAGTAACAACTGCCGGGGCAATCCCAGTCACTCGGATGTATTGCCGCGCTTCCTGTCCCCTTCCTTTTCGAAACGATTTGATTTATGGTCCAAGATCACTATTTTCTCACAGGAGAAGGATTGGACATCAGATTCACGCCGATATCGACGGTTGGAGAGTTTGGGCTAATAGACAAATTCAGCGCGGCGGCATCAAAGTTTTCAAACCCGGTTATTGTACAGGGTATCGGGGATGACGCCGCTACCGTAAAGCCGTCACGAGACAAGCTTACCGTGGTAACCACCGATATACTTATCCAGGGGATTCATTTCGACCTGTCATATACTTCGATGACCCATCTCGGGCGAAAGGCCGCTGTCGCGAACCTAAGCGACATAGCAGCAATGTCTGCCCTGCCAACGGCTGCGCTGGTCTCGCTCGGGATACATTCCAATATCAGCATCGAAATGATGGAAGACTTCTATGACTCGTTGTCCGACGAACTCGGCAAGTTCCATTGCGTGATCGCCGGGGGCGACACTTCTGCATCTCCGATAGGCTTTGTCGTCAGCCTGACTTTGATGGGCGAAGTCGAGCCGGACCGCCGGACCACCAGGAGCGGCGCCATCGCGGGCGACATCGTCTGCGTTACCGGCGACCTCGGGCGCGCTCACGCCGGATTGAGGATACTCCAGAGAGAGAAAAGCCGGTACCTGGAAGCGGGTCAACCAGCTGATTTTGCGCCCGATTTCGAGGGAAGTGACGAGGCATTGCAGAAGCACCTCCTCCCTGCGTCAAAGATCGATCTTGCTCGGGGGATTACTGAAAAAATCAAAGTGCACTCCATGATCGATATAAGTGATGGCTTGGTCTCCGATTTGCTACATATCTGCAAGGCGGGCGGCGTTTCTCTCGAGCTCGAAGAGGAATTGGTCCCGATCGATCCCATCACGAGACGGATTGCCGACTCCTTCAAAGAGGATCCGCTGGATTATGCCCTTTACGGCGGCGAGGACTATGAACTTGCCTTCACGATAGCCGAAGAGGATTTTCAGAAACTTTATTCTCTTGAAGGGAACATAAGAGCCGTCGGAAGAGTGAAATCCGGCCCCACTGAAGTATCGATTAAACGAAAGGACGGCAGGACCGATACCTTCTCGGACTTCCCTTCCTTTCAGCACTTCTCAGGCAACGACGGAGCCTAACCCAGAAATCTCTTCGCGAGGGAATTGACTGCGGCGGGGTTGTCCGAAATCACGCCATCCACCCCCATCTTTATCATCTTTTCAATCCGCCGGACCCCGTTGACGGTATACACAAATACCTTCATCCCGAGATTGTGGAATGCCAACACGGTCGATTGATTGAGGAAAAGGTGGTTCAGCACGACACCCTGTGGATGATACTGGAGGGGGAAGGAGCGCGGAGTCGGATTCAGGTTATGCCGGTAAAGGGGTGCAAAACGAAGATGAGGCGAGCGATAATGCAAGACGCGCAGTGCTTCGAGGTTGAAGGAGGAGAAGACGACCTCGTCATTCATCCTGTGTCGTTCAACGATCTTGACGCACCGGTCGACCAGCTGCGAAACGCCGTTGTGTTTCCTGAGTTTCATCTCGATGTTCAACCGGATCTTACCTTTGGCGAACTCAAGCACTTCGTCAAGAAGCGGTACCTTTTCCGAACGGAATTTGTGGCTGAACCATACACCGGCATCGAGTGTCCTTATGCGGTTCAGGTCGGTCTTGCCGATGAGGCCGCTTCCATCCGTTGTTCTCCCGAGACGGTAATCATGGAATACAACTACCTGACCGTCCGCAGTCAGCATAACGTCCATTTCGAGCATATTAGCCCCCGCCTCGATTGCCCTCTCGAACGCGGCCAGTGTGTTCTCAGGCGCTATCGCGGAGAAACCGCGATGAGCAACGTTATAGAACTTTACCCCATCTCCGAAAAGTGTACGAATCATATTAGCTGCCAGCCCTCAGCAGCAGCTTTTGCGTTTCCGCGAGAAGCCGGCCGCTGAAGGCTGATTGCTATTCCAATACTACTTCAACTTCAAAGTTGCGACAGCGTTCTCAAAGGCCTGCTGGAAATTCGCGTTGTATTTCTTCTGGCTCGCCTCATTCCAGGTCAGGATAACCCTAATCCAGTTGTTATTCTTCACGACGAAGTACACTTCCCTCTGAATTCCTCTCACCGGGGAATAGGAAATCTTGTATGCATCCAGTCCGTCGAGCTTTGTCTTCTCGCTCCTCGAATGAGGGTAATTCCCTTTATTTTGCTGGAATATCTTTTCGACGGTCAACTTCTTTGCATCCAGTACATCGATCTGAAGAGTGCAGTCTTCGAAATACCCTTTGATGGACACGGAAGTCTTGATGTCGCCTGCGGCTCCGCTCGGAGTAGCCTTGAAATTATCCGGATACTGGATCGAGTAGTACTCGTTCGAGTAGGTCGAAGTGGTCGTGGAAGGTATAAGGTTGTCGGGAAGCTGCTGTTTCACTACGGCTTTCGGAATTATGCGGAATGTCGCAGAAACCGAGTCGAACACGTTGGAGTAGCGCTTGAATTCGTTGTTGAAGCCTGCCGCTTCAAATCCGTAGACCATGCTGTCGACGACCGTCAGAATCCTGTAGGAATAAACCGTGTTCTTGCTGTCGATCTTAAGGGCATAAGGAACCTTGACGGCGGGATTTCCCGCAAGTGTCGTTTGAACATCCGGATCGATCTGGGCCTGCTCCGTACGCAAGGAATCCTTAAACTGCTGAACGATATAGTCAAGAGTCTTGGCGCCCGCGCTGTCTGCAAAGGCAAATATCTTCACTCCGGCTTTGGAACTCGAAGTAGGGTCGAAAAACCTATTCGCAGCGTCGTTAGAGTTGTAGAGCCACAATTTCCCGGGTAGTTGGGACTCCGGCCAACCGGTCGGAACACTCATTGTAAAAAGATTGGAGCTGTCCCTGAACTCCTGCAATGCCGGCACCGCAACTGGTGTGCTCTTCTGGCACGCTGAAAAGGTGACTGCCAGGAACGTGACAATTAACAACTCTTTAACAGTTCTTGAATACATTTTGCGCTCCTCTATTTGGTCTGCCTGACTCTGATCCCGCAGGTCCGTGGATTCCCTGGAATCCTGACCCTGTAGGGACGCGAAAATATATCAAGGTTCCGGAGAAATAACAACATTCAAAGTTGACTTCTTCCGTGATCGGTCGTCTATGATGGAAGAGAAGGCAAGTCCCCGACCTGGAGAGCAGGCCGATGCCGCGGGTGCAAATTTGCCTGCACTGGCTTAAATTTATCAGTCTAACAAACTTCGAAGAGGTAATCATGAGATTTTCCTACTTTAACAAGTTCTCCGCGATGATGATCGCGGCGGTTCTCACGCTTGCAGGCTGTTCAAGCTATCAAGTAACGAGATCCTCATTCCACACCTACTTCAATCCGGATACAGTCAAAGCGGGCAGATTTGACAACGGCAAGATGTGGACATTTGATAATCCTCCGACAGAGTATTTCAAAACTGCGTACGACTTCAGCCCCGATTCGGCCTGGTTTGCAAAGACAAGACTCTCGGCTTTGAGGCTGCCGGGATGTACAGCGTCATTTATATCTTCGGACGGACTTGTTCTAACGAACCATCACTGCGCACGCTACGCTCTGGACAAGGTCAACAAGCCGGGCGAGGACCTGCCGGACAGCGGCTTCTATGCCCCCACTCTTGCGGATGAGAGACAGGTTGAGGGGATGTACGCCGACCAGCTGGTCCTGATCAAAGATGTAACGACGGAGGTGCAGAAAGCCTTCGAAACGGGCGCGACGGCTGAGGAGAGAGTTGCAAACGGAAACGCCGAGATCAGGAGGATGCAAAAGGAATATTGGGAGAAGTACAAGCAGGAAACTCCGGCGGATTCCATGATATTTCAGGTAGTGAGATTTTACAACGGGGCCAAGTATTCCCTCTACGGCTACCACAGGTATACCGATGTCAGGCTGGTTTTCGCGCCGCAAATGATTGTTGCATACTTCGGTGGAGACTATGACAACTTCACGTATCCGCGTTATGATCTCGATTGTGCAATGTTCAGGATTTACGGCAGCGACGGCAAACCGATTCACTCGCCCGATTACTTCAAGTGGAGCAAGGACGGCGCCCACGAAGGCGAGCCGGTATTCGTAATCGGAAATCCCGGCAGGACCAGCAGACTTCTGTCGGTAGCCGAGCTCAAATTCATGCGCGACTATCTGTACCCTTACTACTTGCAGTATCTCGATAACCTTGCCGGAGTCTACACGAAGTACATAGCCGATCATCCGGATAAGAAACTTGAGTACCAGACGAGACTGTTCGGCATCTCAAATTCCCAAAAGGCGATCACCGGATACCTCGGCGGGCTTCGCGACGCGTACCTGATGGCAAGAAAGAACGCGTTCGAGAAAGACTTCATGGCGAAAGTGGCGGCAAACCCGACCCTTGAGCAGAAGTACGGCTCGGTTTGGAAGGACCTTTCGAAGATAGAAAGTGAGAAGGGTGCCATCTTCTCTCAAATGATGGCATATGATGCTTTCGGAAGGGGGAGCTCGAGCTATTTCGGCCTGGCAGGAAAACTCATCAGATATGCGGAGGAAATGAGACTTCCCGAAGACAAGCGTCCTCCGAACATGCGCGGAGCTCAACTCGATTCATTTAAAGTGAAATTCTTCCCGAAGGATTTCAACAAGGATCTCGAAACCGGAATTCTCGGTTCTCAACTGAGCATGATGCAGTCGGCCTTCGGTACGACCAACGAAGCGTTCAACGTACTCATCGAAGGAAGGACTCCCGAGAACGCCGCCGGGTACCTGGCTGGCAAGTCATCTCTTGGCGACAGTGCCGCAGTCGTCGCGATGCTGAACGGCTCCCCTGATGCAATCCTGAATTCATCCGACCCGTTCATAGCGTACGTCCGCGCCACACAGGTGAAGGCGATGCAAATGGAGCAGGATTACGGGAAGCTTTCGGCGGAAGAAACCTCCGACAACATTTTGCTCGGCCGCGCCTTGTACGATGTTTACGGATCCGAGATTCCGCCAGATGCGACATTCACTCTTAGAATCGCCGACGGCGTCGTGAAGGGCTATCCTTACAACGGCACGATCGCGCCGCCCCATACGACTTTTTACGGCATGTACAACAGATACTACAGCTTCGGCAAGAAGTATCCGTGGAGCCTCCCTTCGGAATGGCAAAATCCTCCCGCCGATTTCAATCTCAGCACCCCTCTCGACTTTGTCGCGACGAATGATATAATCGGCGGAAATTCCGGAAGTGCAGTCATAAATGAAAACCGTCACTTGGTCGGACTCATTTTCGACGGCAACATAGAGAGCCTGCCCGGCGACTTCATCTACGTACCGACAGTCAACCGCTCGGTCGCGGTCAGCTCTATGGCTATACCTGAAGCGCTGAAATACATCTACCACGCGGACAGGATTGTGAATGAGATTCAGACCGGAAAGATTGAACAGTGACAAGCAAGCGTTAGCCGCGAAGTAGCGTAAGAAAGTAAGAGACCGTCACCTAAAAGCTGGCGGTCTTTTTTTTATTTGCCCGCGAGTTTTTCATAGAGCACTGCAACGGTTTTTATCCCGTCGAAGAAATGTTTCAGATAAAGATGCTCATTCGGGGCGTGGCTGTTTTCATCAGGCAGCCCGAAACCGAGAAGAATCACCGGCGCTTCAAGCGCTTCCTGAAATGTCAGGACCTCTGGTATAGATCCTCCCTCGCGAATGTAGTAGGATTTCTTTCCGAAGACGACTTCCAACGCAGCCGCGGCTGCCTTTATTGCAGGGTGGTCGATGGGAATCAAGGACGGTTCGCCGCTGTGCATTTTTTTGACCGACACCCTTACGGTCGGCGGAGCGATCTGCCTGGCATGCAACTCGAGTAAGTCCAGAATATCAGCAGAACGCTGATTCGGCACGAGGCGCATACTCACCTTTGCCGTCGCCCTGGCCGGGATTATCGTTTTGGCGCCCTCGCCCGTAAACCCTCCGTAAATACCGTTAACATCGAGAGTTGGACGTATCCAGAGCCTCTCGTTGGTCGTATATCCAAACTCTCCGTAAGGAGCCACGGCCCCCGACTGCCTCAGGAATTCTTCATCGGTGTAAGGCAGGCGGCCTATTTCCTCTCTCTCCCTTCCGCTCACTTCAAGGACGTCGTCGTAGAAATGCGGAATTGCGACTCTGCCGTACTTGTCATGGAGCGAGGCAATGATGTCGCATAAAACATGGACCGGATTTTCCACCGCTCCGCCGAAAGAACCCGAATGCAGATCAAGCGACGAGTTCGCAACTGTCAGTTCGAAATATGCCATCCCTCGCAAGCCATAGCATATCGAAGGCATGTCCCTGCCGTACATCGCCGTATCGGAGATGATAACAGTGTCGGCCTTGAGCATCGTCCGGTGTGAGCGAATAAACGGGTCGAGATGGATGCTTCCGATCTCCTCCTCTCCCTCAAATATGAATTTCAGGTTGAGAGGCGGATTCCCGAAGAGTGTCTTGTAAGTTTCGAATGCCTTCAGGTGAATAAAAAGCTGTCCTTTGTCATCGGAGGCACCGCGGGCATAGAGGTCGTCGCCGCGAACGTTCGCTTCGAACGGCGGAGTTTCCCATTCGGCGAGCGGGTCGACAGGCTGAACGTCATAGTGACCGTATACGAGGACCGTCGGCATTCCCGGCGAATGAAGATAGTCGCCGTAAACGAGCGGGTTGCCTTCGGTTTCGAAGATTTCCACGTGTTCAATCCCGGCCGCCTTCATCAGTTGCGACAGGGTATGAGAACAACGTTTCATCTCACTTTTTTTCGACGGGTCTGACGAAATGCTTTCGATTTTCAGAATGGATCCGAGCTCGTCAAGATAATTCTCCCTTCGTGAATCCACATAGAGAAACAATCTGCTGTAATCCACCTCAACCTCCTATACTTCTAATTTCCCGCCCAACACTCACGCAGGGGGACCGGCCTTGGAATCAAGGTCAACTGCCGAGCTCCGAATATTCCATCATCTGCTTTGTAAGGCTGAGAGGATACTCGATCTTCACGTCGACAATTTTTCCATTCCTGTCACGAACCGGCCTGAGATCCGGCATGACGAAACCCGTGTAAGCCGAAAGATTCAGTTTTTTCACGCGCTTCAGGACCTCGTTCCTCCAGGCAGTGTTGATCTTAAGTCCGTACGTATCGACGAGGCGCTTTCCCGCCGCAAGGTCGCCTTCCGCCTTTATTCTCATTACCTCCGCAAGAAGCTCCCCGACAGCCTGGTGCATTTTCTCGTAATCGGTGATGTGGAAATAAGTCTTCCCGCTCCGTTTCACGATCTCGACGGCTTCGGAGGTCTTCATGATATAATTGACAACCATCTGGCGGTTCTTCATGTGGTCTTCTTCGAGCTGATCGCCCGCGGGTATCCTGCGCAGCTGCAGGAATACATTCCTCACATACCCGTCATACATCGCCTTGCCGATATCGTCTGTCCCGATCATTTTCATCTTTTTCAATTTAGGATCGAAGACATTCCACAGCGCGACAAGGTCCGCCCTCGCCTCTTCGAGTGTCGAATAATATCCCGGGAGGTGATCAGCCGGATTGCCTTTGAGGCCGTCGCTCACCTTGCCGGACGCGTGGCCGAGCACTTCGTGCATGCCCGTGTGCAGATCGTCTGAAAGCTGACCGTACTTCTTTGCGCGCCTGAGCTCGGCCGAGTTGAAGCAAAACTCTTCGAGAAGGCCCTTCGGCTCGGAGGCATTGTATGCGGCCACGACGTTGTGCAGCAGGACGCTCTTGGAGCCGTAGGTCTGCCTGATGTATTGTTCGTTCGGCAGGTTGATCCCGATCGCGCTCACAGGACCAGCGTCTCCCGTTTCGACGATCACATTCACCACATTCGCAATCGGAGCCTTTATGCCCTTCTTTTTATATTCATCCTTCCATGGAGCACGATCTTCGAAGTACTGGGCGTTGGATGCCAGCTTGCGCATGAGAGCGGTCTGTTCCTTGTCCGTAAAGTAAACAACTGCTTCGTATTTCCCCTTCTGACCTCGCGGATCCATGTAGACCTCGATAAAGCCGAGTATAAAATCCACCGTCGGAGAGTCTTTTACCCAGCTGATATTGAATTTTTCCCAGTCGGCGGGGTCGCCGGTTCGAAAATATCTTATGAGAAGCCCGAGGGTTTCTGCCTGGTGTTCGTCGGCAGCATATTCTTTCGCTTTCTCGAGGTTTGCGACAACTCTGCCCAGTTCGGCGGAATACATCCCTGGCTCGATCCCATCTCCGCCGCACCTCCACACGATTTCTTCGATGCCGCCCTCTCTCTTGATTGCCTTTGAGTTGAGCGGGTACCTTTCGTTGCCGGCTTTTGCCCAGGCATCAACCTCGGCGGTGGTCAATCCTTCATAATTGTTGTTGGCACTCTGCGCAACGAAATCGTGACCCGGGGTTTTATCCGTAACTACAGCCATGAAATCGGGGTCAAACATGGTCTTTTCAACCGATCCGAACGTTTTCAGGCAATGTCCCGGTTCCGGACACGGCTTTTCGAGATTCTTCTCCGCGATCATCAAAGCCTTCCTGAATTCGTCCGGCGTGCAAGCAGGAACGAATTTCCTGGCTGTGGGATAATCGTACATGCCGTTGTTTATCCAGAAAAGCTTCGTGTATTCGCGAACGGCCTTCAGTGTTTTTACGGGAATGCCTTTCGGATGGGAAATAATGTCCTGGCACAGCTTCATGATCTCAAGCGCATGCTTGTTTGTCTGGTCGATCGCGATGTTCCGGCCGGCGATCGCAGCCTGCGTCATGTAGTAGGCAAAAATCTTTTCACGCTTCGTTAGCGATTCGAATCCGTCCGCGTAGAGCTGGACGGCTCTTGCATTCCTTATTCTCTCGAGTTCATAGACTCGCTTCAGTTTTGTCGTCTTCTTAGTTTGCGCCATGGATGCCGTTATTGTTAGAACGATGATTGTAAAGATTGTGATTGCCCGATGCATAGCCGCCTCCATTTGCCCGCTGCTGAGTTGACTTACTGCCATGGAAGGATACTACAGCGAGAGATGAAGTTCAACCTGCGAAGGCGAAATCGGACGTGAGAAGTGTGGGCCTATTGGACCCTTACGTTCTTTCCCTTCATTATGGTAATCCAGTGAATACCGTCCTCGGAATACTGAGTCTCTATGACGACGAGATTTCTGGATACGAACGTATACGTAGTGCGGGTCCGGACGGTTGAATCGCCATTCCTGAACTCCCCCCTGGAAATCCAGACGTTCCCCCTGATATCCGGATGACCAACGAAAGGGGGCCCGCCGGTGGCAAAGAAGGCATAGGAGTAAAATTGTTCGAGATGCGGATCCCAACCGTAAACCTTCAGCTGATGGTTATCCGCCTGCCCGGTCCCAACCACCAGATCTGCTATTACAAACCTGCGGTCTGTCGACCACCTGCACGTAATCGTACCGGACGACCTCCCCGCATGGCTGAATTTCGTCTGGAACGTGCTGGTCGTTGCTTTCCACCTCCCCACCATTGCTCCGAGCTTCGCTATCTCCCTGGCGTTACTTTTGCCTGACACGCTGTTCGGAAGCACGGCCGCCGGCATCAAGCAGGCGAGCAAGAGTCCAATCAACAGCATAGTGCATCTCCGCTCTAAGAGAGTTTGTGGTGGTCCCGCGCGTTGCCGCGGGTCCACACATTGATCTACCCGCCGCGTTTTTACATTTAGATTAAGAAACCGTAGTACTTTTAGACGCTGTATATAGCGACATGCTCGT
>JBJKPN010000211.1:0-10664 GCA_046706365.1 Candidatus Kryptoniota bacterium
CCATAACGGCACAGCCGTTGACACCGATAGACCGAGTCGTACAGGTATGCGTTTTCACGAAGCACATATAGCCGAAGAGATTCCTTACTCAGGGAAAGGAAACAACTTCCAATTTGGCCTCAGGCCTATTCTCTCACTTCCAAATGCAGAATCCATCCAGCTAATGTCTCCCGTTTCTGCCTTCGGCAATACTCTTAAGAACTCGTTATATCCAACTCTTTTAATGAGATGATAAACCGGACGGACAGGCAAATGTGCGGACCGCGTGTCCACGAGGCGATATGTATGGTTCCTTATCGCTCTCGAACCTCCGGATAAATTCAACGTCTGTCGGGATTCCTGACAGAGAAGTCTTAGAGTAAATCGGCTTTTGATCAGAGTTGGCGGCATCACAAGACGGGCATACGCTGCCGGTTCCGGTCGACAAGAAGACAGGAGAGACACATAGCATGGATGTCCCCGAAGCTGGTAAAATCTCACGCCGAACTTTCCTGGATTATCTCCTGGGGATCGGCGTCGTCGCGTGGCTCGCGGCTGTTCTCTATCCGATACTGGATTATTTAAGAGTCCCGAAGCAGACCGAAGCTGCCCCCTCCACAGTTGTGGCAGGAACCGTCAAGGAATTCAAACCGAATTCAGGAAAGGTTTTCAGGTTCGGTAACGAGCCGGCGATACTCATCGATACTCCCGACGGCAAGCTCGAAGCGTTCAGTGCAGTCTGCACCCACCTCCAGTGCACTGTCCAGTATCGTTCCGATATGCAGCGTATCTGGTGTGCATGCCACGGCGGAGTCTACGATCTGAATGGAAGGAACATTTCAGGACCTCCTCCGAGACCCCTTACGGAATACAAAGTAGCCGTCAAAGGCGACGACATAATCGTATCGAAGAGTTGAGGGGGAGGAATATGAAAAACGAATCGAAGACAATGCAATGGCTCAATAAAAGGTACGACCTCAGTCTCCTGGAACATTTTGCCAGGGAAAAGAAGGTCCCTCACTTCAAAGGCTCATTCTGGTACTACTTCGGCGGCGTGAGTCTCTTCCTGTTTATCGTACAGGTGATCACGGGAATTTTACTCCTCATGTATTATCAACCGGGAGCTCAGACCGCCTATGAGAGCGTCAGGTTCATCGTTACCAAAGTTCAGTTCGGCTGGCTCATAAGGTCCATACACAGCTGGTCGGCAAATCTCATGATACTCTCCGTCATCATCCATATGTTCTCGGTTTATTTCACTAAGGCATTCAGAGCGCCGCGGGAACTCACATGGGTGTCGGGGTTCATCCTCCTCGCACTTTGTCTGACCTTCGGATTCAGCGGCTACCTGCTGCCGTGGAACACGCTCTCTTATTTCGCAACCAAGGTCGGGACGGAGATTGTAGGAGTGGTTCCGTTTATCGGTAAACCGATCATGGAGGTCCTACGAAACGGATCCGAAGTCACGACCGCGACTTTGACGCGATTTTACGGACTGCATGTGGCCGTCCTTCCTGCATTATTCACACTCGTACTCGGGGCTCATCTCATCTTCATTCAGGTACAGGGCATAAGCGAGCCGGAATCCTGGAAGGACTTGCCTGAATCCAGGAAACACCACATACCGTTCTTCCCGAATTTCGTATTGCGAGACGTCCTTCTTTGGCTGATCGTACTCAACGTGCTGGCGATTCTCGCGGTTTATTTCCCATGGGAGCTCGGCCAGAAGGCAAATCCCTTCGCCCCGGCTCCTATGGGAATCCGGCCCGAATGGTATTTTCTCTTCATGTTCCAGTCGCTGAAGTTCTTTCCGGCAAAGATCCTGAGCATCGACGGTGAAGTGCTCGGCATTTCGCTTTTCGGACTCGCGGGGCTTCTCTGGTTTTTGGTCCCGTTCTGGGACGCGAAGACGCCGAAGGGCGCGAGGAACCGGGTAATCAACTATATCGGCGTCGGCGTAGTATTGTACATCATTGTCCTGACAGTCATAGGAGCGAGATAACGATGAAAAAGACTATCCTGCTGACAATTGCTCCTCTGCTTTTCGGACTTTTGAATGTCTCCGTTGCACAGCCGGCGCAGAAGAAGCCTGTCGACAAATGCTTCAGCTGCCACACCGATATCGGAGGTGCACAGGCGGCCGCGTATGTCAACGACGTTCACTTCAAAGCCGGAGTCACATGCGCGGATTGTCACGGCGGCGACGCGACTGTCGAGGACCAGGATGCGGCCATGAACCCGAAGAAGGGCTATATAGGCGTTCCAAAGGCGTCAGCCATCCCGGGGATTTGCGGGAAATGCCACGGCGCCTCCAGCTCCGCCTTCAAATCCGAGTATCATCTCAACGACGTCCTCGACCAGTTCGCCGCGAGCGTTCACGGAAGGGCGCTGAGCCAGAGCAGCGACGGCCCCACATGCATTTCCTGCCACGGGATACACAACATCGTGGACGTTCGAAGCGAGAAGTCGCCCGTCTACGCAACCAACGTCCCGAAAACCTGTTCAAAATGTCACAGCAACCCGGATTACATGAAGAAGTTCAACCCGGGCCTCCCGGTCGACCAATACGAGAAATACCTGACGAGCATTCACGGAGAACGCAATAAGGCAGGCGACCCGAAACCCGCGACTTGCGTCAGCTGCCACTCGAACCACCTGATTAGGCCCGTGAAGGACCCACGCTCGCCGGTATATCCCACGAACATCCCCCAGACTTGCTCCAGGTGCCATAGCGACAAGGCTTATATGGCCCAGTACCATATTCCGACAGATCAGTACGAGAACTACAAGCGTAGCGTTCACGGCATAGCACTCCTGCAGAACTCGGAGCTCAGTGCCCCGGCCTGTAACTCGTGCCACGGAAATCACGGAGCCGTTCCTCCCGGCGTCTCGTCCGTCGCTTCCGTGTGCGGCAACTGTCACCAGGCCAATGCGGATATGTTCGATAAGAGCCCTCACAGGGCTGCGTTTGCTAAAGGCAAACTCCCCGGCTGCGTGGTATGCCACAGCAACCATCTCGTCGTTCCGCCCTCCGACGCCATGATCGGTTTCGGGAAGGATGCCGTCTGCGGAAAATGTCACAAAGATAATCCTTCGGACCCGGCGGATTCGACAATTCTGGCAATTCGCACAACCCTCGACAGCCTGACGGTCGGGCGAAAAGACGCCGAGGCTCTCCTCGCAAAGGCCGAACAGCTCGGGATGGACGTCTCCGATGCGAGCTACTCGCTGAAAGATGTAAACCAGTCGCTGGTCGAAGCGAGGGTTCAGGTTCACTCGCTCTCATCGCCGGATGTAAAGTCTGCGGCAGGCCCCGGACTTAAGATTGTCGCGGCCGCTCAGCAGAGCGCGCTTGCTGCGGTGAGTGAATATTATTTCAGAAGGCATGGTCTGGGAGTGGCAACTCTGATTATCACTTTGCTGGCCGTCCTCCTCTTCCTGAAAATCAGACAAATAGAAAGAAGGCAGAAACAATGAGAAGAACAGCAGGACTAATAATTCTCCTTTTCTCTTTCACGATCGGGACCTCGCTTGCGTCAGCACAATCGGCAGCTCCCGCAGACAGTCTTCACAAATACGTCGGCGCGTCGAAATGCAAGATGTGCCACTCGGCCGAGAAGATCGGCGCACAATACAAGATCTGGGAAGAGTCGAAGCACGCTCATGCCTATGCCGATCTGGCTTCCGACACGGCGAAGGCAGTCGCAAAAGCAAGGGGCATCTCCGATCCGCAGAAATCTCCGGCTTGCCTTAAATGCCACGAGACCGGGTACGGACTACCGTCGAGCCTGTTCGAAGCGAGTTTCGATCCGACCCAGGGTGTGCAATGCGTGTCGTGCCATGGAGCGGGAGCGGACTACTGGAAGATGTCGACGATGAAGGGAATTCATAACAAGACCATTGCCGCCTCGTCGGTCGGGCTTGTATTGCCCACCGAAGAGGTCTGCGTGAAATGTCACAACCAGGAAAGCCCGTTTTATCACGGCTTTGATTTCAAGACATACAGCGCGAAAATTGCTCACCCGCTGAAGGATTAACGATCGCCGGAAGGGAGGATCGGGCAGCCGGTTCCGGCTAGATCGGCTGCTCGTGTGTCAGGCAGTGGAGCGTCCCCAGTCCCCAGACGAGGTCGAGCGCGTGTATGCCAATGACCGTCCGGTCGGCGATGAGCTCGCCGATAATGCCGAGTGCAATCCGGTCGTTCGGATCGTCGAACGTCGGGACCAGAACCGCCGCGTTAGAGACGTAGAAGTTGGCGTAACTTGCGGGAAGCCTCTGCCTCTTGAAGATCACCGGATGCGGCATCGGGAGAAAAGCGACCTCCGGCTTCGATCCGTCCTCCAATTTGAAATCCCCGGCGCGTTCCCTGTTTTCCGCAAGGGGTATGTAATTGTCGTCGCTCGCGTCATCCTCGCGGACCAGAAGAAGTGTCCTCGAATTCACGAACCTGCAAAGGTCGTCGACATGTCCGTGTGTATCGTCGCCGGCAATTCCCTTTCCGAGCCAGAGCACATTCGTAATGCCCAGATAATCCCGGAACACGCCTGAGTAGTCGTCTTTCGTGAAGCCCGGATTCCTCGTTTGCGTCGCCTCATCGAGCAAACATTCTTCTGTCGTAAGGAGCGTCCCCTTTCCGTTGTAGTCTATCGAGCCTCCCTCCAGGACAACCTGTCTCCCTTCGCGTTCCGCGGTGAATGAAGGAAGTCCGAGCTTACGCGATATAAAGCCCGGCAGCCTGCAGTCTTTCCTGTAGTTCGGATATTTTGCCCAGCCGTTGAATTTGAAATTGACCTGTGCGACGCCGCGGTCGTTCTTTACGAACTGCGGCCCGGAGTCGCGGGTCCATCCTCTGTCAGTTTTCATTATATAGAACTCGACGTTCGCCGTATCGACCATGGCGGCCTTCAGCACAGCGCGCGCCTGCCTTTCGTGTTCCCTCGACTCTACAACGATCCTCGCCTTCTCGCCGGCAGATATGCGCCTGACGATTTCGGCATAGACCCACGGTATCGGCGTGAATTTTCCCGGCCAGTCGCTCTTATTGTGCGGCCATCCGAGCCAGGTAGCCTCGTGCTTTTCCCACTCCGCAGGGAGGCGGTAGTCGGGCCGGAAGGGCGGTACGTTTAAAATAGATTTCGTCATGTCATTACAAGTCAAAATTCAAAATTAAAAAGTCAAAAAGGAAAATACTCTTCCAATTGTTCCTTTACCTGACGGAAGGGCTGTTTTGTTTTCTTGAGCTTGATAATTATCGAGGCCACGACTTTTGAGATTTCGACGGCTTCTTGAAGCAGCTTCTTCACCCTTTCCTTGTCAACATCGAGTCCGTCACGGAAGAGGCAGAACCAGTACTTGCTTTCGTTTGCAGATTTCAATGCAATCTCATAGAACTTTATGAAATCCTTCCTGGAATGGGCGGAGGTTGCTTCGACGAGATTTGCCCCGACTGAAGTCGCAGACCTGAGAAGCTGGTCGCTCAGACAAAACTTGATTCCCTTCCCATTCAGGGAATTGACGAATCTTACGACTTCGAGTGGAAAATAGTAGCTCCTCTTCTTAATCTCTCTTTCCATCTTCTCCCCCTTTTTTGACTTTTGACTTTTTATTTTTGACCTTTCATTCCCCAAATCTCCTCTTGATTCCATCGTACGCGTCAATCCTCCTGTCCCTGAGGAACGGCCAGTTCTGCCTGATATATTCGATCCTGCCGGGGTCGACTTCCGCAATCAGAACCTCTTCCTTGCCAACCGAAGCCTGGGCAATGATCTTTCCCTGCGGGTCGGCGATGAACGACTGTCCCCAGAACTCTATGCCGGCGCTGTCGGGAGTTACCTTCTCGAGTCCGACCCTGTTGGCGGCAGCCACGTAGACGCCGTTGGCAATCGCATGACCGCGCTGCACAGTTTGCCACGAGTCGAACTGCGCCTTGCCATGCTCTTCCTTCTCACGTGGATGCCACCCGATGGCCGTCGGAAAAAAGATGACGCTCGCACCTGCCAGGGCGGTGAGCCTCGCGGCCTCGGGATACCACTGGTCCCAGCAAATCAGCGTGCCGATATCCCCGTATTGTGTCTTGAACGATTTGAACCCCAGATCACCCGGAGTGAAGTAAAACTTCTCGTAGAAGCCGGGGTCGTCGGGAATGTGCATCTTCCTGTATATGCCTGCAATCTCTCCGCCCGGTCCGATTACGACGGCCGAGTTATGGTAAACTCCCGGCGCACGCTTCTCGAAGATCGGAACGATTATAACGACTTTGTTCTTCCTCGCCGCCTTAGACATCGCCATCGTCGACGGACCCGGGATAGTCTCGGCCAGGTCGAAGTTTTTTGTGTCCTCCAGCTGGCAGAAATACACTGATCGGAACATTTCAGGAAGGCAAATGACTTCGGCCCCCTGCTTTGCCGCTTTCTCCACCATCGACAAGGCCTTTTCAAGGTTGGAGTCCGTGTCCGCGGTCATCGCCATCTGGACAAGGCCCAGCTTGAACTTGCCCGGAGCGTCCTCCTGCGCGGCCTTCCTTCTTCGAATAGAGATAGCTTTCTTGCTCATTCCATATCTCCAATGAATGAAAAAACCGAGAATAAGATACGAAAACGGGAAGTGTATTACACTTTTCTTCTGATGGCCAGCGATTCGGCGTGGCTCGTCACGGTGACGTCGAGATCCTTCAGTATCCCGTCCCCGATGTCGTAGATCCACCCGTGAACGTTCAGCTCCGAGTTACTGCCCCACGCTTCCTGCACGAAAGTGGTCTGGCAGACGTTCCATACCTGCTCCATGACATTCAACTCGCACAGTAGTTTCATCCTCGAAGCTTCATCCGGCTGTGCATCCAGAACGACGGAATGATGCCTGTAAGTATCCCTTATGTACTGGAGCCAGTTGTCCATCAACCCGTGGTTCTCCCTGTCCATCGCCGCCCTTACACCGCCGCACCCGTAATGGCCGCATACGATGATGTGCTTCACCTTAAGTGCCTGGACCGCGAACTGGATGACCGAAAGGCAGTTGAGATCGGAGTGGATGACCAGGTTGGCGATGTTCCGATGCACGAATATTTCACCCGGCATGAGATCGACTATTTGAGTTGCGGGAACGCGGCTGTCCGAGCAGCCGATCCACAAGTACTCCGGCGCCTGCTGCCGGGACAGCCTGAGGAAAAAATCAGGGTCTTGTGTCTTGATCATTGCAGCCCATATGGCGTTTCTATCGAAAAGCGTCTTCAATGTTCTCATTATCTATTTTCCTCTTCCTGTAACTCCTCGTCAGTTTGCCCGCTCCAGCACTTCGTCGGACACATTATCAATGATCTTCCATATCTCTTCAACCCATTGCTTGTGCTCCGGCTTCATGAGTACCGACCGGAGGCAGGTTATCCTTTCCGCGTCTCTCTCCATCCCCGCTGCCGCGAGGTCGAAGAACTTGACGGGAAAATCGGCGAGCGCGAGATGAAGATCATGATCCGCGGCCCTCTCGAATATCGACTTCGAAAGCGCGGAAGCTTCCGTAACCTTCGTCGCGGCCGGAGCCCAGACGACGATGTCCAGCTCGGGTGCAAAGGGCACGATGAATCGTTTGTCTCTCTCGAGTCTGCCGTACATATCGAGGGCCGCGGTGCGGCAGTCTTCCAGCGACGCGGCAAACTCTCCGCCTTTCACCGGCGGCAGTAGTTTTTGAGTCGCCCAGAGTCCGACCGCCGACGCTCCGGCCCTGGAGCATTCGAGACTGATCTCCCCGAGATGAAGCTCCTCGGATGTGAAGTAAGTGTAAGGCGAATCGTGTTTGTAAAATCTCGCTTCAGCCGGATTCCGGAGAAGTACACATCCGCATGCATACGGCTGCAGCCCGTGCTTGTGCGGATCGACCACTATCGAATCTGCCTCGCCCAGCCTGTCGAACACCTCCCTGGTTTCCCCGCTCAGGTTTCCGGCAAGCGTGAAGTAACCCCCGTACGCGGAATCGGCGTGAAGCCGAAAACCGTACCTCTCGCGAAGCTCGAGAATCCGGGGCAGCGGGTCGATCGTTCCCGCGGCAGTGGTTCCGATCGTCGCGACCACAGTCCCGACTTCGCCCGTATCGAGGACCTTTCGCAGGGCCTCAACGTCCATCCGTCCGCTACTGTCGCACGGCACCGCTTCGAAATCCAGACCTAGCACGGCGCTGATGCGCGAATGAGTATAGTGCGCCTGATCGGAAGCGACGACTTTTTTACCGGGACGAAGTTGTCCGGCCACCCACAATGCCTCGAGGTTTGCCATTGTTCCGCCGCCCGTCAGATGACCTAAATGTGTTTTCCACCCGAACATCCGGGCAATTTCCGAAACGGCTTCCTTTTCCATTCTTGAGCTGGCGCGCCCGCCGTCGAGAGCATGATTATTTGGATTTATCCACATGGAAAGCATGTACGCCGCCCGTGCGATTGGGTGAGGCGGCTTGAGCATTTGCCCCGCATATAAAGGATGAAAGTAGGGATAATTGTCTTTCATTCGTTCGGCGACTTCGCGCATCACGCTCCCGAATGCCTGCTTGTTGCCGCGCCGCGCACCTGCGGGCGGCAGACCGGCAAATCCTTTTTCCATCTCATCGAGTGCAGAACGAAGAGCCTCAAGTGATTCGCGTTCGAAGCTGAACGTGGATCGGCTCCTGCTGCTCCCCTTTTTACCGGCCGTCTTCTTTCTTCTTGCGGCGCTTTTCTTCACACCTTTGGTTTTCCGCACATTCGACTTTCTGTTGGCTGCCAATTGCTCCTCGGGATTCTGATTTACGAAATCAAACCTAATTTAAACACTCCGGGCAACCGATACCAACGATGACCCGGCCGGTGCTCCCGATCGGGCTGGTACATTTCGAAAAGCATGGGGGAGAGTCCCGAATGATGCGGTGTTGTAAGGAAGGCGAAGAGTGTGTTACTTATGCCGGAACGGACCGAGCACTTTGCTGCTCGCTTGCCACCTTAGCCAGGCATAGTACTCGTAAGGGGTCAGTATCTTCATGGCAAACTCGAGGCCATTAGTAGCCCTGGTGATAGGAATGCGGCGAATGTTGAACCTGTCCATCCCGAATTTAGGAGGCCCTGAGTATACACCGCACCCGTACTTGTAGCCAGACTCTTTCACGATCCTTTCCAGGACAGGATTGGTCGAGCCGAGCGGATAAGCAAACGACATGACCTCCATCTGCAAAAGCTCTTCCAGGCAGGCCTTCGATTCCCGTATCTCCTTTTCCGCGACGTCACCCGGAATCCTGGTGAGGTCCATGTGAGTCATGGAATGTGCCCCCACCTCAAAGCCATTAGCATGTATCTCCCGGATATTTTTCTCGCTCATCAGCCCCATGTTCCCCAACCCCTTGGGTTCGTCCCACGTGTTAGTTTTTATCGAACGATCTCCGACGATGAAAAAAGTGGCCGTCGCGTCGAATTGTTTCAGTACGGGGAGTGCACAGGCGAACATCTCTTCATACCCGTCGTCGAAAGTCATGATGACGAATTTGCCGTCATGGTGGGCAGTGCACGATTCACTGTAATCTCTCAGGCTCATAATCTTGTAACCCCACTTCTTGAGGAGACCCAGTTGTTCCTCCAGCTGAGAAATCGTCGTGGTCCAGCGATATTTCTCGGCCTGTGTCTCATCGGATACGACCTGATGATACATAAGTACTTTTACACTCATCCGTCCCTCAAGCCAGTGATGGAAGAATTATACTTCAGTTTTCTCCAGCCAATGATCCGTCAATGGGGTGGTCTGCCTCGGCGCTCTGATTTTCGTGAGGAGTCTGAATCACTCGATTTATTCAACATGCAGAAAGCCGTCATACCTTGAATACGCTACACTAATTAGTAAGGACAGGGAACGCCGATTTGTTCCATGTACCCTTTCAGCACTTCGACTCATCCGAATGCGTAAAGAAAATAGCTTTTCTTTGAATTCATGGCAACTGTTATATGCTGCTGAAAAAAACAGGGGGCATAATAACGGCAAAACGGTTCGATTTGCGCACCATGGGAAAACAGGGAAGCCTCTCCGAGGTCCCGAGACTGGACCGGCCCCCTTTACCTTAACCTTTACCTGCTCTCCCGACCTCCGACCCCCGGTCAACCAAACCACAGAGGCACGGAGACACGGAGGAGCACAGAGCAAATAATATTCAATCTTTTCTCTGTGCCTCTTGTGTCTCCTGTGGTTTAGTTCTAACCACAGAGACACGGAGATACAGACGAGCACAGAGCAAATAATATTCAATCTTTTCTCTGTGCCTCTTGTGTCTCCCGTGGTTTAGTTCTAACAACTGAGACGGGAGGCTTCGAATGGAACACGGACAATCGCGGATGGGACGGGTTTTACGGATGAAAATATCGGACAATCACACATAGTCGCGGGTCAGTCCGATCTTCTCATCTTCCGAACTTCCCAACTTCCGATTGGCGTGGACCACAAAAATCAGGCACGCCTCCACCACTTTACGCCGAACTCCGAACCCAGAACCCCGAACCCTTTTTCTCCTCAACCTCTACCCCCGGCATCTGCTAAAGCAGACGCCTCGGAACGAGCGCGAAACCCCTTCGGGGTTTTGTGACTTCTCCAAGCCGTCTGCTTCCCTTGCTTCGCTGTTAACCTGTATCTGTTTACTTCTTACTTCGTACTACTTTCTATTAACTGGCCTCTGACTTCCAACCTCTGATT
>JBJKPN010000212.1:0-39193 GCA_046706365.1 Candidatus Kryptoniota bacterium
CCGCCGTTCCGGTCCGACCCCGGGATCAGCGGAATCGAAGCCAGCACATTCAATCCCTTCTTCTCCATGTCCTCCGGCGACTTGATCGACCTGTCCATATAATCGACGACGAACACCATCCCTATCCCGAGTGCGAGTCCGAGCAGAACGCCGAGCGTCAGGTTCAACGGTACCTTCGGACTCACAGGCTCCTGCGGTGGAACGGCCGGGTCTATGATCTGGACGTAACCGAACTGCGACTGCTCCGCTATCTGTGCCTGCTGGTAGTTGTCCTGAATGAGCAGGTAAAGTTTCTCGCTGCTCTTCTCAGTCCTGTCGAGTTTCGCGAGCCCGATGTACTGCTTCGGAATCCTCGCGAACTGCGAGTCGTACTGTGCCACCACCTTGTTGAGTTCTTTCTCCTGCGCCATCGTGGAGCTGAGCTCCATCTCCTGTTCGAGCGTCTTGACTTTCAACTCTTTGTAATAACCTGTGGGATCGTAATTGGCGCTCGATCCCGAACTTCCCTGCGGCCTCCCGGTAGCCATAATCTGTGTAGAGAGAAATTCCGTCGTCTTCGCCCTGAGCTTCCTCTGCAGGTCCGCTATTGCCGAATCTCTCTGTGCGATCGCCTGCATGTAAACGTCCTTGCTCCCGACCATCGGCTTGTTGGCTATAACCAGGTCCCTTTCGACCTGCAGCGAGGCGATCTGCTGCTGAAGAAGGGTTATGTATGGATCTATCGATTCCGATATGCTTTTCGATATGGAAGGCTCGAGCTTTGCGAGCTGCTCCTGGTAGGACTGCAGCACCTGGCGCTGCGCCTTTTCCTGTATCACGACGTCGTCCCGCTGGGCCTGGAAACTGCTCATCACTTCAATCAGCTGCTTTGCCTCGTCGTCGAGCGAGACGATCCCCTGTGTCTGCATATAGTCCTGCAGGTTGCCCTCGGCCGTCTCGAGGTCTTTCTTCGTCTCGCCGAGCTGCTTCTGAAGGAACTCCCTTACGTTTGTCGCCATCGTCCGGCTGGAGCTCAGGTTCAGCTCGTAATACTGGCTCACATATTCATTTGCTATGTAAGAAGCTTCTTCGGGGGAATGGCTCCTCACGGAGACGGTTATTATGTCCGAATTGCGCTCGTTCGAGAACTTGATTGCCGCTTTCACCCTTGCCGCGACTTCATCGAGCGTCGCATAGGGACCGATACCCTCTTTCATATCCTTTTTGGAAGCCGTCACTATTTCCATCGTATCGCGTTTCCCGTCGACGGATATAAACGGCCGACTGAGGAGGTTTTGCGCTACCTGGGTCCTCAGCAGGTTGGTTTGGAGTATATCCAGTTCGTTTGTAATTCTTCGCTCGTCGGATTCGAAAGGCTGGAGGAAGTTGCTCATTCCTTCGAGGAAGGAGCCGCTCCCCGTCTTGCTCTTCTGGATCAGGACCTGCGTGGTCGCTTCGTATGTGGGCCGCTTCAGGAATGTGTACAATGCCGTCAATGCGACAACGGCGGCGAAGACAATAAGTACCATCGTCTTTCGCCTGTAGATCTTTTCGATTATTTCCTGGAGGGATATCTCCTGTTCGCGCCCGTCTGTATATATGCCTTTTGGACCGTACGGACCGCCATTGCCATTGCCACCGGCGTTACCGCCATACCCATAAGTACCGTAATCCACCTTTACAACGCTCCCTGACCTGTTTCGAGAGAAGATACGTCTTCATGTAAAGTCTGTCAAGTGTGAGGTGTCACAGTAGCACTCTCTTCATGCCAGGACACACGAGAATTCAGACTACACTCAGACTGTCAAACCCCGGAATCAACCGGGAAATGGTCATGGACAATCACTTTTCGATTTGAAATGGAAGAGTCTCCCCCTGAAGTACTGCGGATAAAACGTTTAGTCCTTCTAAATCCCTCGGAAAAGACGACCGGATGAGGTTCGGTGCGAAAAACACTCTATTTCGTCCTCGAACTGTCTTTTATCGGGGAGACTCGCTGCTGAAAGTGAGGCTGGTTGGGATCGAACCAACGACCCTCTGCTTAAAAGGCAGATGCTCTACCACTGAGCTACAGCCCCTCCATCTTAAAGAACGCAGTAAAATTTACGGCGACAAACCGTCTCTTGCAAGTAACACCCAGGCGGCCCGCGCGGGGGGTCCACGGGTCCATGATGCGTTTTTTCAGCAAATAATGTCACCCCTTCGATTTTGCTTTTGTTTCATTTTCTATAATAATGTCAGCCCTTCGGGCTTCTCCCTTCCCGTTTCCGGCTTCTGTTCTCTGGCCCATATCTCCTAACCCCTCACTCCTTACTGCTCCAGAACGTTTCCGACTTCTGACCTCCGACCTCTGTTTCCTCAACCTCAACCTGGTTTTCTTCCTATCTTCCTCTGCGTCCTCTGGGGTTAAATTCCCTCGGAGGAAACCGCTAAGCGCGCAAAGGCCCTCAAGGTGTATATGAAAGGATCCCACGAACGCCAAGCTCGCAGAGAAACAAGGGGCGTGGTTTCGACCGGGTTGAACTAAAACATCGAAGACCGAGCGTAAAACAGGTAGTACGACTCTGTGCCCCTCCGTGCCTCTCGTGTCTCTGTGGTCGAATTAGTTCAGCCGCTAACCAAACCACGGGAGGCACAGAGTCACAGAGATACACAGAGCCGGATCTACTTCTGAGGTTCCCAAACTTCTAATCTTCTGAACTTCTCAACTTCCAGGCTTCTTACGCACTGACCCCTCACTCCTTACTGCTCCTGAACGTTTCCGACTTCTGACCTCCGACCTCTGTTTTCTCAACCTCAACCTTAATCTCTACCTGTTCTCCCCCGACGAGTCGAAGGATCGGCCACCGGAGGCGAGATACCTTCCGAAAGTAACTCGGAATTTGCCCGCCACCAATGCAAGGTCTCAACGTTGCGTGAGACCTCTCCTGTACTTCACGTTTGCAAGGACCGACTTCACACCGAGAATTATCAGCGCGATTCCCCCTGCCAGCATGCCCGCCGCGAAGTCCGACTGCAGGGGAGCCAACCTGCTCCACATTTCTTTCCCACCAATTCCCATGGTTGCCAGCATCGCCCAGAGAGAAACCCCGCCGATCTCGAAGAGTATCACCCCGACGACGATGTTTGCCATCGATTCAAGTACAGGAAGCTTGGGCACGGACGCCGGCATCCTTCTCCCCAATTTTTCGTATTCGATCTGCTGTTCCAGCATGTGTCGTCTTTCCTGCCGGTCGAAGAACGCGGATATGATAACCGCCGTAAGGTATATGGAAGTGAACATGATTTACCCTTTCCTCAACAGCCTTATGTCCCTTGCCGCCATCATGAACAGCAGGACCGCAAACACGGTCAGCTCGGCAAGCAGGACTATCAGCGTTTTACCGTAATGCAGCCCGAGGTCGCCGATGAAAAAGGCCCCTCCGACATCAAGAACCAGAAGAAAGGCTCCCACAACGAGCGTCGTAATTACTTTTCCCCAGTTCTCACGCCTCCGGGGCTGCGGATCGACATTGTTCTTCAGATCCATCAAAAGCTTCTTATGCCTCGCCTCCCGCTCTCCGTATTCCCAGAATGCCCATACGGTGATAAGGGCGATGATAATCACGGCTTGAATCAGCTCGCTTTTGTAGTCCACTATGCTCCTCCTTTCTTTACACTGTTAGACACCGGCAGGCGGTTTTTTCTTTCACTGAAAGAAAATTACCTTGGGTGCAGTCTAATATCATATATGCCAACTAATCGTCGTCGTCTGGTCAGAGGAGAATGAAAAGCGCGAAAGCGGATGCCGGGAATGCGTTTCGGGATATCGTCGACCTTTTTTCGGGGCGGGTCTTCAACCTTGCCGTTAAGATGCTCGGCAACCGACACGACGCGGAAGAAGCCGTCCAGGACGTGTTCATGAGGATTCATTCTTCACTGGACGACTTCCGGGGCGAATCAAGTTTGTCGACATGGATATGGCGAATAACCGTAAATGTCTGTCTTACGAAGAGAAAGAAGAGCAGCCTCGGTGCCGTCAGCCTCGACGAGAGCGGGATCGATCCTCCCGACGGGCGAGTTGAGAACTCCTCAAGGCAGGAGAAATCGGTTTATGCCCGTGAGCGAAGGGAAATCCTGGAAGGCTGCATCGCACTCCTTCCGCCGAACGAATCGGCGGTCGTGACGTTCTTTTATTTCGAAGAATTATCGTACGAGGAAATATCGGATATCTTAAAGCTCCCAATCGGAACTGTATCGACCGCCCTTCACAGGGGCAGGCAAAGGCTGGCTGAGATGCTTAAGGAAAGAAAGGACGAGCTATGAATTGCGAAGAATTCAAGAAAGCTATGGACGATAAACTTGATGCGAGGCAGCCTATAGTGAAGGACGGGCTCCCGGCGGACTTACGGGTACATGCCCACGGGTGTCTTTCCTGCACGCTGTATCTCGAATCTTTGAGCGAAGTCGACGAAATTCTCAGGAACGCGCACGGCACCGGGATCCCCCACGAGCTTCATGAAGAGCTCATGAAGATCGGATCTGCGGACCGGACGAGTCCGAGGATTGCATCTCTCAAGCCGCTGGTTATATACGTCCTGAAATTCCTGCTTCCCGCCATACTCGTCTGGACGGGAGCTTTGTTCCTTCCTCCATTGGCGCGGGTCCTCGTTGAAATGACGCTGATGACTTTTGCGATGGTGCTCGTGTTCGAGAAGCTGGGACGCCGAATCGTCACCGACCGGGTATAGGAAACGAACCGGCCGCCGGCATCTGCCGAAGCAGAAACTTTGGATTTGGAATTCCGGAAGACTAATTTGCCTTAACGATGCAAAAAACACTGCTCCTACTGACTCTCTCGCTCTCTTTATTCGGATGCAGTCACGGGCTCGAGCCGATAAGCGTGCAGCCCGGCTTCAGCGGGACTATCCATTTTATCTCCGCATGGCCGCCCTCGGACAGCGTCTACGATATCAGGGTGGTCGCCTTTTATGATTACCCGCCGCAAAACATCATAGGAGAGGTTCTCTCCGGCAAGGCGCTTGTCTATCCGTCGATAGGAATGACCTCGCCGACTTTTTTCGTGGACACGATGTCGTACAACTTCACGCTCGATTCGGCGGCCGTGTTCCGTTATGTGGTCGTGGCAATGCAGTACGGTCCCAATCTCCTGACGGACTGGAAGGTGGTGGGGGCATACGGGTATTCTCACGGTGTCGGGGCGCCTCAAGCCGTCGTCGTCAAGTCCAACAACTTCATAACCGGAATCAATATCGATGTGGATTTCAAGAATACGCCTCCTACTCCCGGCGGCGCTTCTGCTTCTGTTTCTGCAAGGTGAGGCTGCCGCCCAGGCAAGACTCGACGGAATCGTCCGCTCCTCCGAGGACTCGACGGCCATAACGGGTGCGACTGTCATGCTCAAGTCTGCAGACCGGAAGAATCCGCAGCGTCTCGGCAAGCTGACCGGAGCCGATGGCGCCTTCACGTTTCCGAATCTTCCGGAAGGAAAATATTCCGTCAGGATCTCGATGATAGGTTTCAGGCCGTTCGTCGGTACGGTTTCACTTCCGAAGGATTCCGCGCGTACGCTTGGAGTCTACCTGAAGCCGTCTCCCTTTCTTGCACAGCAGGTCGTCGTAACGGCGAGCAAGAGGAGGCAGCTCCTGGAGAATGTGCCGGTCAGCATAAGCATCGTCAGCTCCGCTTCGATCGCCAGAAGAAACATCATTTCGCTCGAGGATGCGCTGAGCTACGTGCCGGGCGTGAATATAATTCAGGACCAGGTCAACATCCGCGGCTCGAGCGGGTACGCGCGCGGAATCGGAAGCCGCGTGCTCCTCCTCGTCGACGGCATTCCGATGCTTACCGGCGACACGGGCGCGGCAGTATGGGAATCGATCCCGGTCTCCGACATTCAACGAGTGGAGGTGCTCAAGGGGGCCGGCTCCGCACTCTACGGTTCGAATGCACTCGGCGGAGTCATCGACGTTATAACGAAAAACAATGTGGACGTCAACTCGACCGGTGTCACGATGTACGGCGGATTTTACGAACAGCCGAGATATCCCGAATGGAGGTGGACTAACAAGACGCGGTTCTTTCAGGGAGCATCAGTGGTGCACTCCCAGCCTATCGGGCTCGGCGACTTCGGCGTAACCGCCTCTCTGAGTGTCAGAAAAGATGACGGATATATCCAGAACGACTACTTCCGCAGGATTAATTTTTTCGCGAAAACCGCGGGCACTATAGGAAAGAACCAGAACCTGAAGATATTCGCGGATATCTTCAACCAGCATTCGGGAAATTTTCTTTACTGGGAGGATTTGAACAACGCGCTCCAGCCCGGCCCCGGCACTCTAGGAGAATGGGTCAATTCCACAAGGGCAAACCTTGCCGCTGTCTATACTCACGTACTCAGTCCGGACTTTCTATACATCGTGCGGGGAAGTTATTATTTCAATCACTGGTACGACAACTTCGGCCAGACACCGACAGGGATCGGCGACTCTTCCACTTCCAACCTGGGATATCTTGAGTTCCAGGGAACGTGGAACTACGATCCGGGAACCATCATCACATTCGGCGCCGACGGTCAGTCTGATATGCTCAGCTCGAACTTATTCACGGACAAGCAAAGCGGTTCAGGCGCAGTCTATCTCCAGGGAGAGAAGGAGTTCGGACGGCTTCACACAACCGTCGGAGCACGGTACGATTTCGAGAAGCTTCCATCCAAGGCAGCTTTCAACCGTGTGAGTCCGAAACTCGGGCTGGTCTACGACTTCGGGAACGGGGCGTCCATAAGAGGATCCGTCGGCACCGGTTTCAGGGCGCCAAGCCTGGCGGAAGTTTACGCGACGACACAGACCGGGGGCGTGGCTATTGTCGCGAATCCCGACCTTCTCCCGGAGAACAGCCTTTCGGAAGAGATCGGGGGGAGAATACCGGTTTCATACCTCGGAGTGATCGATGCGGCCGTTTTTCAGAACGATTTCTGGAACATGATCGAACCGGAGTTCACATCGAGCGGGCAGATACAGTTCCAGAACGTAACGCGCGCACGCATACAGGGATACGAAATCGATGCCACTACGGATGCGGGCACCGATTTCCTCACGCTGAAGGCCAGTTACACCTACATTTATCCCCTCGACCTGACGACCAACGAAATTCTGAAATACAGGTCCCGCGAGCTCTTCTATGTCTCAGCCGATTTTCAGAAGTCGATCTACCGCGCTTCCGTCGATTTCCGCTACATCAGCAAATTCGAGAATTACGACAGGCAGCTTGTACAGCTTGGCATTGTCAGGAACGGCAACAGCCGCGTACCGGCTTACGTGACAGACGTCCGGGCCGGGGTGGATCTGACGTCGATCGGATACCCGGTCGAGCTGAGCCTGATAGTCAACAACGCACTCGAAGATTACTACGTGGAAATGATTGGCAACATGGCGCCGATAAGAAACTACTCACTGGTGCTGTCGACGAATTTCTGAGCGAAAGTACTCTCCACCCTCCGGGCAAATAAGCAAATCGCGATTAGCGCCGTCATTTCTACTGAAAGCAATTATTATTTACCGAGTTTAACTCTGCAAAGTGGCAGCCGGGTCCGAAGTGAACGCAGTCGTTGTTCTGTACGAAGCTTCGGCTATGCACTCGAACAAAACCTCGGTAGAAACAGTGAGTCGGATTTGCTCATTATTCTGCAGGTTTCCTCTCCGTCTCTGTGTTTGAATTAGCCACTGGAAAGCTTGCCGAGATTCGTTCGGTTGGATGTCCGATCCTTCGACTCGTCCCGACAAGGTCGTGACTCGATCAGGATGACTTCCAGGGGAGCAGCAGAAAACCGTGAGTCACCCTGAGGTAGGAGTCCCGGCGATATCGGGACGACGAGTCGATGGGTGTTCCCTGCACTCCTGTCCTGTCTGTATTGAATTAAACCACGGGAGACACACGAGGCACAGAGGAGAAGTTCTCCTGTGCAGTCTCCGTCACTCTGCGTTTTGAATTAAACCACGAGAGACGCAGGAGTCACGGAGAAGAGATCCGGAGCTCTATACCGGGTGTTTCTGTAGTTAGACCTTAGTTACCCCTTCTTCCCGACGCGAAAAGTGTCCAGGGGTGGCCCGGCATACTATGAAGGTATCTTGCCATCCACCTGTATCTCGGGTGAGCGGCAAAGAATTTCGGAGCATTGAAACTCTCCCCACATGGATGCCCCATTCGGGCCCAAAACTCCATCTTATTCGCAAGGTCGCTGGTGGTCACTTTTCCCTGCACGGCGCCGCCGGGGAAATAAGGCGCCCAACCCCATTGAGGAATGCCGAGCGGGTCCTCGTCATTATGACCGCAAAGAGACCGGGAACCGGGGAAGTCCTTTCCCCTGACAACATCGTAGTGATCCGCCAGGAATGATTCGGCGAGTTTCACGTCGATTTTCCCCTTGTATTCTTTCATAAGCTCTTCCCATCTCCTCTTCCGTGCATTCATCGAGCTGTTGCGGTCGTTCACTCTGAAAGTAGTTTCGTCACGGATTACCTGCGGATCGCTGGGAAAATTCGATCCGAAGTAGACTCCATCTTTCGTCTTCCACACGCGGTAGTGGGTTAGCCCGAGCTCCAGTCGGGCAATCTCGTTGGTTTTCGTGTCACCGACGAGCCAGTCATTGGCATAGGCGCCGTTGTTGCCCTCAGTCATGATGCGTACGAAGTCATCTATGTTGTTCGCATACTGCTCCGCCTCGCGCGCGCGCATAAACTCGGGGATGCCGTTCGAGTCGAATCCCTTATACTGCGCAATCGTAGTCTCCGTGATGAGAATCCCCGCGCTGTTCTCGGCGAAGTCGTCGCCGCTGTCGATAAATCCCGGGAATGCGTCCATCATTATCCTGTTCCCTTTATCGGGGACGATGTCTTCAATGATATTCCACCTTTCGCCGACCAGGTAATTCACCCAGGCATTGTGTGCCATGACGATCTTTCCGTCTGAGGTGTAGCTTCCGGTTGCGATGAATGCGCTGCAGTGTCCGGGCGATTTGTTGTCGTCCGCACCCCGGATCATTCCGGCCCTGAGGGCAGGAAGATAGTATTGAGCCAGCTCCATCCAGCCGTTGAGGGCGGTGATGTCGATCCTGTCATACTTCTTACCGCGAGCGCGCAGGCCCTCGGCAATTCCTTCGATTTCGTCCTTGTATTCTTTCGTGAGCTTAGGCCAGAACATCTCATTCGCTTTTTCGCGATACCAGGTCCAGTCCCGCTTGGTTCCTATCTGCAGATAGTATTTAAGAGCTCTGATGGCATCGTCGATCTCCGGAGCAAGGAGGTACCCGTCCTGGAAGCCAATCTCGTTCGGGGAGCCCTGCAGGTGAACAAATATCCAGCCGGCCTTATCGTATCTATATCCGTTCTCGAGTCTCGGGTCGGTCTTCGCCTGCGCGACAACGGCGAGAAGTAAAAGTGACGAGAGTATATACCTGATTCTCATTGGTCCTCCTTGAAGTTGTAGCATCCGCGGGAAACACGTTCAAAGCCACCTCAGACGCGCGCGGACTCGCATTGCAGGCAGCCCGTGATCCAGGCCTCACTTCATTAACAAAGTTTCCATTTATTCGATGCAGTGAAAAGAGGTAGGCGATCGGAATTAAGGCCGGCGCATTGCCCTTAGTTGTTGGCTCTCTTCGGCGGCCTTCTGTAGACGTTGTCGGGAACAGGCCATGCATCCGGGAAGCCGTGGTCTGCAATGAAGTTCACTGCATTATTTGCCTGATATCTCGCGTGAAAATCTCCGACGCGAACCTTGTAATACGGGGAATCATAGACGATATAGACGTTGTAGTCCTTTAGAAGTGAGTCGGCTTTTGCTTTGGTTGTGATTGCTTCGAGGAGGTTTTGAGTCGAGAGGAGCTGAACCCGAAAGCCGGGGAGAGTGTTGAATCCCGCCTCGCTGGTTATGATGTCCAGCGTATCCCTGGCTACCGCCAGGGTGTCCGGCTTCGGTGCGAGGGAATCGAACGCGAGCGAGTCGGCCGCATTCAACAGCGAGTCCCTCACGACTATTGTATCGGCGCCTATTCTCAGGGTATCCCTTATTATGGCGAGCGTATCGTTCCCGCTGAAAATAGTGTCCCTTTTGACGGCAGACGTATCGTGCAGCGGCTTTGTCGTGTCCTGAACTGCGGCAAGCTTGCCGAGTCCATGAACCACCGTGTCTCTGGGGAGTGTTAACTGCTTCTCCGTAAGGGTCGAGTCGCTCCCCGGAACGACGAGCTTCCGCACAGCCTGCCCGAAAACCGGCCCTGCACCGATAATAAGCCCGGCAAGGATGAAGAGAGCGGCGTTGCCCCTGGATAGCAGCATTATAAATATCTCCGAGATTGTGGCAGAATTATGTTCGAAGTCATTTCTGGTGTACGTCCGGTATGGAAAAATTTACAGGTGATTTGTGTTCGAAACAAGAGAATGCAGGCTGCCATGCTCCCGCGACGACGTCGTCTCTTCGGGACAAGGCGGTGAAAACAAAAAGAGGGCGAACGAATCTCTTCGCCCGCCCTCCGTGTAGAAGGTCGATAGGGACGACCTTACTTCAAAAGCATCATCTTCTTTACCGCGGTGAAGTTCTGAGTCGAGAGTCTGTAGAAGTACACGCCTGACGGCAGCATTTCACCGTTCTCGTTGCGAGCGTTCCAGGTCACGAGGTGAGATCCCGCGCTCAGATCGCCGCTCAGAAGAGTGGCAACCCTCTCTCCGAGTATATTGAAGACCGCGATCGTTACATGCTCTTCCTGCGGAATGCTGAACGCGATCTGCGTGGTCGGGTTAAAGGGGTTGGGATAATTCTGATCCAACACATAGTTTGTCGGCTGGACCGGTTTAGTCTGGACCGAGGTCGGTGTCAGAGGCGATACGGAAAAGCTTGTCGTCGAAGACACCGGGTTCCCGCTGGCGTCGTAAGTCGGCGACGCAGTCTGCGTGGAGCTGGAGCTGTAGCCGGCAGCTTCCGTAAACACATTGTAGGTACCGGGTGCCAGGCCTGCGATCGTATAGCCGCCGTTAGCGTCTGTCACGCCGTAACCATCGACTGTGCCGCTGGCATCGGTCGCGTAGACGAGCGCTCCGCTGAGTCCGAGCGTCGTTGAGACGCTGCCCATCTTCGTGTTTCCGGCAAGCGCAGTGGCGGTAACGGAGCCGTTGATGGACGTGTAACCGGCTGCGGAAGAAGGCAGAGGCATCACGTAGATATCGATTCCGGAAGTTGAATTCCCGCTTATGGGGACTGCCGTCGCCTGGCTCCACCTGACCGTCGGGCCGGAGGTGCTGTAGAATGAAGGCGCATAAGAACCGAGCGGTAAAGCAAGGATCTTATAATATCCGGGAGGCAGGTTCTGGAGATTGTAGGCGCCGGTGCTATCCGCGTCGGCAAAGTAGGCTCCGGCCACATGCATCTTTAGAGTGTCGCGGTAATTCCACACATCTCTGAAGGCGATTATTCTCGCTGCGACGCCGGAACCGGTCGTGGAATCGTAAACCGTCCCGGAAATTTGACCGAGCACTACCGGCGGAAGCGGGGTCAGCGCGAAGTCTATTCCGGTCGTGTCGGCATTGAGAGCAATTATATCGGCCGAGAGGAAATCGACTTCGTTGTTGTAGAACAGCCTGTGGTAACCGGCGGCCTTTACGAAGGCTATATAAGCGCCCTTGGGCAGAGTGTCGCTGTAAACACCGTTGCTGTCAGTGTATGTCTTGAAGACGAAAGGCGAATTGCCGTCGAGACTGAAATCACGATCCATGTTGCGTTCCTGGTACATATTCTGGAACATGTCGCGATAGTTGTCGCCGTTTTCCCACTGTTGCTGATCGTCTCTTGCCATATTGAAGGTGAATTCCGCGCGCGCGAAGACCACCATGGCTCCTTTGACCGCTGCGCCCGTCGTATCGGTCACGGTACCACTAATCGTGTATTTCGGCAGCGTGTAGAAGCGGCTCTGCAGGATGAAATTCGCTACCTGCGTCGTGGTGTCGCTGACGACTACCGGTGTCGCATTTATCATGCTGTAAACGTTCTCGTACCACTCTGCCAGATAGTTGGAATTCATCGGGACGGCTCTGACGTAATATTTTCCCGCATCGACATCGTGTATCGCATAATTCCCGGCCGAGTCGGTTCTCGCCGTGTAGTCGAAGTGCATATCCATGTCTCTCTGATACAGTCTGACCACGACATTCGGAACCGGGTGGTTAAGACTGTCAACGACCGTACCGGCGATCGTTCCGCGAATTCCTGCTACTCGTATTGTGAAATCCTGTTCAGCCCTTCCGCCAGCGCTTGAAAGGACGTGCACCTCTACCTCGTACCAACCGCGGTACTGCGGGATCCAGCTTATAAGCCCCGTGGAATCGATGGTCATCAGTGGGGGATGGTCGCCAAGACGATAAGTTAAAACCGCAGTCGAATCGGAAGACGTCGCCTGAACCTGGTACTCATACAGCGAATCTACTGTGGCACCGAGGGGCGGAGTGGATGTGATTGTAACCCGATCCCTTCCGGAGTACTGGAATCCGGCGTATACTCTCGCCATCGAACTCATCCGTACATGGCCCGTGCTGTCAAAGGCCTTGACTAAGTATACGAAGATGTTAGCCGGCGGCGGCGTAACCGTGTCTTCGTAAGTTGTCGCAGTCGTCGAATCGATTTGCGAAAAGTTGAAATTCAAAGTTGAATCGAGACTGTTCACGCCAATCTGAGCTCGGTAAACGAGGTAGTAGGCAACCGTGAATTCTTCAGGCTGTTCCCATGATAGGCCCACGCCACCTGTGTTCAATTCGGCGTGAAGATCGAAACCTCCTCCCATCATTTGAGCGTTAGCCGAAGTAAAGCTCAACAGCAAAGCAGCCATAACCGCAAAGGAAAACGAGTACAATTTTCTATTCATAGATTCCTCGACTTTTTTACTACTGATACTCGCAACAGGTGTGCCGCAAAGTTCTCCTCTAAAAACACGGGAAATGCATATTCTGACGGGATTGACGGAAATTATTACGTGCAAAGATTGCGCTTTACCTGCAACCCATGCGGTGGGAAGGCCCGGGGATTCAGAAGCTTATGCGGAGATTGAGATTGGCAGACTTGCTTTCGGGAGAGTAATTGATATCTAAATGCGGCGGAAGTTTGAGAAAGGCGTCGAGCTCAGAGTAAACGTAGACAAGGACAAAAGCCGAGACGGAATAAAACTCCAGTTTGTAATATGAGTTGTATGTCTTGTAAGTGCTCGCGGCGAGAACCGGTGTGGCGGCATTCAAATACCTGGAGCGGGCATCCCGGCGAAGGAAATCAAATGCGATCGATGATGCGGCTGTGAGAGCGCCTGCCCCGAGAAGCGCGTACCCCTTTGTCGTTCTCCCCTCGTACACCTGCTCCCATCCCGGGAAGAGAATCGCCCTGAACGTCGGGCCATTGAGGCGGGTCTCCCGTATCGTTCCCTCCTGAGCTGCTTCGTTCTTTCGAGCGGAGAGTTCGATCTTCAAAGACGAGACAAACTGTTCCTTTGCCGACCTGAAGACCTCCAGGATCTTCGGGGAAGTCATGACCGGATCAAGTGTCAGAGAGGAATCGATCCGCAGCGCCTTGATGAAATGGTCGATGGCCGGTCGGTTCCTTCCCTCGGCAACGAGTGAGAATGCGAGATATTTCTCGAGCTGCACCCGCGCGGAGTCGCTGACGGTCCTGTCTTCAAGCATTCGCCGGGCTTCAAGCTCTGCGGAGAGATACGAGCCGTTATCGAAAAGGTTCTTAATCGAATTGATTGTAGAGTCCGCCCTTGTGAGAGTCTGTCCGAACGCGGGGGAGGACAAAGCGGAAAGAGCGGCAAACAACACGAGCACGCCGATGAGCCGGGAGATGCCGCCGCGTGTGATGAGAGAAACACGTATCCGGTTGTCTGGATTTGCCGCCACGCAAGGTTCCAGTTTACATGCAAGCCACAAGGGATTCACTTGTATGAGTCGGTCGACCGGCGCTACGATGAGCAGTTTATCATTTAATCAGGACCATCTTCCTGTGAATAATACCTTTCGGGGTTTGTAACAGGTAAATATAAGTGCCGCTCGCCATATTCGCACCGTCGAATGATACGGAATGCTGCCCTGCATTCAGGTAATCGCTTACAAGAGTCCTTACCTTTTGTCCCAGCATGTTATAGATGTCAAGACTGACTTTCGCTCCGGGAGGCGGCACCACGAACTCAATCGTCGTTGTGGGGTTGAAAGGATTCGGATAATTCTGGCTCAGTTTGAAAGACGTCGGAACATTGTTTGACTGCTCACTCACCGCCGTAACCTGGTAAAGTGTGCCGACAGAAGCCACGGGGACCTGGCCGAATTCGGATGAGAGACCTCCGAAGAGATATACCTGTCCATTCCTTCCTTCTGCCGCCACGAATCCGCGTCTTGGCTGGTCCAGGGAGACGTTCGCCTCCCGCTCAACCGGAGCCATCGGATTGGCCATGTCGAGCATTTCGACGTCGTCGAAATATCCGTTTTCCGTTCCCGACTTACCCCAACCTGAAATCACGAAAATCGAATCGTTCCTCACAATTGACGAGAAAAATGCTCTCGCGCCGCTCCACCTGAACTGCAGCTGTACGACTCCCTGCGAGGGTACATATCGTTCGATGAACTGGACGGGACCCACGGTAGCGCCCAATCCCCCGTATATGTATATTGAATTCCCAATCTTCGCCACATTTTGAAATGCCCTCGGGAAGACAGTGTGCTGATCCAGCACTCTCCAGGTACCTTTGTCAGGTGAAAAAGCTTCGACATCATAAAGAAGATCGTTCATCGAATCGGCGCCGTCGAACACGAGTATGTTATTTCCGAAGGCTACGGCCGCTGCTCCCTTCCTGGCAATGTTCATACTCGGTGCGAAATGCCACCGGTTGGAACCGGGATCGTAAACTTCCACGGAGTTCAGCACGTTTCCGAGACTGTCCGTTCCGCCCATAACGTATATGGAGTCATTGAAAACTGTCGCGCACGCGAAAACCCTTGGAACTTCGAGAGGGGCTATCGAATTGATCCATCGGCCAGTGTTCAGATCAAAGGCTTGAACGGTTGAGGTTCCCTTCATGTTCACGAACCCGCCTCTCTGCAAACCTTGCGCACCTCCGATCAGGTACAGAGTGTCGCCTATCGTCGCCGAGCACATTCCGACCCGGGGATATGGCATATCAGACGGACCTGAACTCTGCGAAAACGCACAATTCTGCGTCAATGCCCATCCAAGGACCATTGCCAGCATCGTAATCTGTATATTTTTCCTCATAGGCAATACCATCCAATTTCTGGATATACTGCAACCAGTGTGCCGTCAGTTCTCATTCGGTTTCGCAAAATTGAAATTCAGCCGGAGCGTGTCGCCCGCCTTAACAGTGATATCCTTCAGGATATCGTGAAACGCGGGATTTTCAATCCTGATGTGGCGCGTCCCGGCCGAAACGATAATCGGCTTTGTCGATGGAGTCGTCTCCCGCAACTGGTCGTCGACATAAACACGGGCCCACGGATCGACGTGTACGTAAATGTAGCCGGCATCTTTCAGGAAGTTCGCATCCACATAGGAGAGGGCCCTCGGATTAACATTGACTTCCCTGACGATTGTCACGTAGTAGGGATTATTGAATGTAACTGTGTGCTTTCCTGCCGGCACGGGTATGGAGCCGGAGATCGGGGTCATCCCCGCATATTCATTATCGATGAACACCTTCGCCCATGGGGTACAAGCCACCGATATGTAGCCGGAGTCGGCAACGGTTGTTGCGCCCGGCCTGACAGTTCCGGTTAAGCCGTCGACTTTTTCCGGCGCGGGCTTCCTGATGTCGTGCGGAATTTGAGAGACGTCACCTTTAATTGCATCGTTACTTCTATTCTCTTTCCCTCGGCCGGCCGTGCTGGTATCGTTGTTTTTCTCGGGGGAAGAGGAGCCTCCCGGCAGAGTGTTTTCGACTTTCGAAGTCAGACTATTGTCCGTCTTCTGCGGCGACTTCGTCAGCACGAAAGAGAGACCGGCCACGATCACCAGGACAAGCGCGATGCCGGCTGCGACAAATCTCTTCATCCCCGCCTTGTTCTTTCCTCCCGCTGATCGGCGCGGCGTCTCGCCGTGTTCAGTTGAAGGTCCCGAAAGGAATTGAAGGGCTTCTTCGGCGGTTGCAAACCTGTTCTCCCTGTCGGGTGCGAGAATCCGCTTCAGGAATTCAAGATCGTCTGGCGGAATGGCCAGCCCGTTTAAAGAATCGGGTGTGAAACTCTGTATCTTGCTTATGCACTCGGCATACGACCTGCCGGCCAAAATCTTTTTGCCCGTCAGAATCTCGACGAGTGTAACACCGAGGGAAAACAGATCGCTCCTGCCGTCGACCGTTTCCCCGCGCGACTGCTCCGGCGACATGAACGCGGGAGTTCCGATGAGAGAGCCGTCAACCGTCAGAGAGGGCGAGCCGGTCAGCGCGGCCAGCCCGAAGTCGGTCACCTTGATAGTCCCGGCCGCAGAGACTAGAATGTTGCCCGGTTTTATATCCCTGTGAATTACTCCGCGCTCATGAGCGTACGCAAGGGCATTGAGAACCGAAACAGCAACTTTCCGGAACATTTCCCCGGAACGGGTTTTCTCATCGAGCAGGGCGTCCTCGAGCGACTGCCCTTCGACATACTCCATCACGATTGCCGGTGCACCTTCGATTTCGGTAAGATCGTAGACCTGGACGATGTTCTCAGAGTGAAGCATGGCGCACGCTTTTGCTTCCCTTGAAAATCTGGCCACAAGGTCGTGATCCTTTAGAAGGTGTTTATGAAGCACTTTCAAAAGGACGGTCCTGTCGAGAACATTCTGGTGAGCCTTGTAGACGCTTGTGGTGGAGCTCCGGCTGATCAGCTCGAGTATTCTGAAGCTATCTTCCGCCAATGCCCCATTCCTTCAGCCGATACTGAAGCCACCGTAGAGACACGCCCAATTTCTCGGCGGTCCTGGTCCGGTTCCCTCCGGTTTCGTCGAGTGTCTTCTCGACCAGTTTCCGCTCGAACTCCTCCAGCGTGAGTCCGCTTCTGAGCAGTTCTTCTTCGGAATACTGCTGAAGCTTCAAATCATCCTCATTCAATTCTAATTCCCTGGAAAGGACGACCGCGCGCTCGATCACATTCTGGAGCTCCCGCACGTTTCCGTACCACGGGTGTTCGATGAGCCTCGACATCGCAGCAGATTGGATGCCTGTTACATTCCGCCCGTGGGTCTCGCACGCTTTCTTCATGAAGTGGTTGATAAGCGGAGTCACATCTTCAAGCCTGTCGCGGAGCGGCGGAATATGTATCTCCACTATATTGAGCCGGAAATATAAATCTTCCCTGAAGTGTCCGTTCTTTATTTCGTCGAGCAGGTTCTTATTTGTCGCCGCGATCACCCTTAAGTCAACCTTCCGTGTCTCGACATCGCCGAGTCTGCGGATTTCCCTCTCCTGCAGTACACGTAGGAGTTTCGCCTGCAGCGCCATTGGGAGATCGCCGGCCTCGTCCAGAAACAGCGTACCCCCCTCTGCGTATTCCAGAAGCCCCTTCTTGTCTGCATTCGCACCGGTAAAGGCCCCCTTCTTGTATCCGAACAACTCACTCTCCAGCAGCTGTTCAGGGATCGCCGAGCAGTTTATCGCCATGAATGCCTTGTCCCGCCTCCGGCCCTGGCTGTGGATTGCGCGCGCGATCAACTCCTTGCCGGTTCCGCTCTCGCCTGTAATCAGGACGGAGACATCGGTGTCTACAACACGCTGGACCAGGTCAAGGACAGCCTTCCACCCCTTGCTCTTTCCGACTATTCCCGGGAACAGGTTTGCGCTGGATACTTCGTTTTTCAGTCTGTCGTTTTCATTTCTGAGGTTGTCATACCGAATCACATTTTCGACCGCGACGGCTGCGAGATTGCCGAAAACGGCTAAAAACTTCATGGTTTCCGCATTGAATTTGCCGCGCGACCTTGTGCTGTCGAGGTAAATCGCACCCGTGGTCCTGTCCTGAAGGCGGAGCGGGACACAGATTATCGACAGCAGCTGTTGCGCGACTATGCTCCGTGAAGCCTCGAACCTTTCATCGTTCATTGCGTCGAATGTCAACACCGGTTCACCGGTTGTAAGGACTTTGTTTATCACCGACGAGGAGGCGGCAGAATCCTTCGCGTCTTTCTCGCTCCTGAAATTCTTTGACGCGACGACGTTGAAGTTATTTTCAGCAGAATCGTCGACCAATACGATATATCCCCTCTCCGCGTCGAGGTGAGACATGGCAATTTCCATGACACTGTTGAGAAGCTCCTGCCTGTCGAGGATCGAATTGATCTTCTGCGCGATCTCATAGAGTACGGTAAAATTATCTTTGACCGGTTCCTGCATAATCCCTTTCTTAAGGCACCACGAACGACGCCTCTTTTGAACGTGAGCTGTTGCCGAAATCATCCACAACTTCAACGGTCCAGAAGTACGTTCCGCTTTGGAGGACACCCGGATATGTGTAGGATACTTCAGACGAGCTCAGGCCTGATACGGACCATACCACCGTTTGAGTGCCTCCGGCAAGGCTGACAACCTGCAACTGGTATGTGTAATTGTATGAGACTGTCGGCGGGTTCCAGTTGAAAACCGGAGTCGCGGTCGTCGTATCCAGACTCGCAGGGGCGGTTGGAATAGCTTCGGGCTCGATTACTCTGGAAATGTAAAACCCCGTGCTTTTTCCGACCCCGCCTGCCTTGTCAACGGCAAAAACAGTCAGATCCTTTCCCACAAGCCACTGCAGATCCTGGTTGGGCAGCTGAGTGGCGTCTATCGTCGCCTCAAAGTCCTTGTTGGAAACTGAGTAGTTGAGGGGAAAGGATAACGAATCCACCTGTACGTATATCGAGTCGATATCTCCGATGCCGTCCGGATCAGTGACGTCAGCCGTAACAAGCGCCGAATAGACCGGACCGGGCCACCATTGGTCGATCTTGCTTGTCACGACTTGTGCGTTGCTCACCTGAGGAAGCGCATCGATATGAATCTCCTCATCGTACGACTTTCCGACCTCGACGGTTAAGTTTAGCGTGTCGGAGAGATAGGCAGACTTGTTCACAATTAAAGTCACATTGCCGGACGGGACGGTCTTGAATTCGAAGCTCCCGTCTGAAACAGTTGACCTGGCTTCACCGGTCTGCTCGATCGTCACAAGCGCGCCCGAGATACCGGCATAAGGAGGGCTCAACGACAGGACTTTCCCTGTCAGGATTCCTGTTGCATTGTAGTTTGGGGACGAAGGGTCGAGCGGATTGTCGTGCGGAGCATCCGGCGCGCATCCGGAGATAATCAGACCCAAAATGCCCAGCATAAAGAAAAGGTACCTACTTCTCCTCATCTCCCTCTACTTTTTCAGGTTTAGTTTATCAATGAAGGCGCCCAAAATCAAGGTTAGAGCATAAGGGCGAAACGGACTGATTTCAAAGTGTGTCGACAAATTGACGGGGCCGCATCACAAAAAAAGCCGGGATCGACTCCCGGCTCGACAATCATATATCCTTTTCCTGGGGATTTCTCCCCGGAGGTCTGGAAGACTTTGTTACTTGGACTGAATCACTTTCACCAGCGAACTAGCTACTGAATTAAGTACTTCATCGGAGTTGTAGAACCCGCTCTGAATCTTTCCACGTATTTCGGAAATCCTGCTCTGCATCTGTGCTTCATGCAGCTTCTTCGCCTCAGGTGAAAGTTCGACCTTGTCGCTCGAATTCGATGACGTATTTTCTTCCGATGAATTCACTTTTTTGTTTACTTCCTTCGCACTACCCAGATCGGGCATCGGATTAATTGGACTAATAGCCATAACGCCTTCCTTGAATCTTGTAAGCGGCGATGTCCCTCGCATCTTTTACCTTTGCCAAATCCGCCTTCAGTGACGTCAATTTGGCACTGATGCCGCTTATTGCTTCATTAATATCAATTTCACCATTCTTGATTAACAGGTCCATCTCATCTTTTATATCGGAACTAGCCAAAGAAACTTTAGCGTCTTTGAGCTCTCTCAGGGCCTCGATCAGCGTGACTCTTTCCCCTGTGAGCCTCACCGATTCCATCAGGTCGCCGTTCGCTATCCCCGCCTTTATTCCGGCGGCGTTAGCCGACAAACCCTCGAGTATCTCCAGCACGGCCTTCTCGGCCCTTTTGTCGTTCATTTGCCGATCATTCATTTGAGATGTTCCCTCACGAAGCTTCATACCGCCATCCCGCTTGAAGCCATTCCGCTCCAAATGTTGTTCAGATTCGACTGGGTCTGGTTTAATTGTATTAGCATAGATTCGTAGGCTGAGTATTGCTGCCGCATCGCGTTAGCCTGGATATTGATGTTTTGCTGCATGGCCTGGATCTGATTGCTCATCGCGGAGACCTGGTTCTGGGCACCGTTGATTTTCTGATCCATCGTGCCGCCGGGCTTCGTGAACTGGCTGATCAGGGTATTCATTTGAACCGCCACCCCGTCGGAGGAGTTGAACAGATCGATCACGGCGTTCGGATTTGTATTAAGGGCGTCCGTGAGTTTTGACTGGTCGCTTATCGATAGGGTACCGTCGTTTGCCAGGCTTATGCCGATCGCACTGAGGGTGTTCGGGTTCCCGCTCTGGGCCGAGGACACCTGTCCCATCGCAATATCCTGGAGCGACATCTGCAGATTCATGAAAGTAACGTCGCCGGCCAGGGGGGCACGTTGTACGCTCGTGCTGCCGTCGGAGGCGGTTGTGGTTGTATCGGTGATATTGGTGTTTAAGGCATTAATTGCCGCATTATAGGCACTGATGAAACTGTTGATCGTGGTTTGAATCGAGCTGTTGTCCGCTCCTATCGTAAGAGTAAGCGGGTTGTCGGTCGGCTGCTGTACGCTGGCGAGATTAAAGGTCACGCCGGTCAGGACATCGTTGATGGAATTGGACCCTCTTACTATCGGGATTCCATCCAGAGTAAAATTAGCGTCGAGGGAATTGACCGAGCTGTTGACGTAACCTGCACCGGTGGAAGTTGATGCTGTTCTGGAACTGATTACGCTGCTCGTCCATCCGACGCTCGAGGCGAGGGTGCCAGTTACATCTGAAACGCTGACGGCATTGGCAGAGCCGGTGTCGGCACTCTGAAAAACAAGTCTTGCAGTCGAGTTTGTGTCGTTGACGACAGATGCATTCACTCCCAGGTCCGCCGAGTTGACTGCGGAGGCGATGTTCGCCAGGACAGTTGAATTCGTATCCCCGGCGGTCACGTTGACATTCACATTTGTGGTCTTACCGCCGACGGTAACGCCGATAGTGAATGTGCCCGCGCCGGTAGCAGTTGAAATATCGGTTCCGGTCTGGGTAAGCTGGCCCGACACCAGGGTATCGTTCTTTGCCAGCTGCGTTACCAGGATGGAATGCGTGCCCGGTGCCGCGGTTGACTGAGCGGTGGCAGTCAGAACGGAGGTATTCGATGATGTCGCGCTCTTTGCCGAGAGCGGGGTGAGTGTTCCCACCGAGCCCAGGCTTTGAGCCTGTGTCTGAAGAGTCGAGAAGGTCTTCTTCAGGCTCTGATACAGGCTAATCTGCGAGTTAACCTGCGTCTGTTGGGACTGCAGGTTAGTGACCGGCGTACTAATCGAAGCGACGTACATGGCGACCAGCTGGTCGACGGCGCTTGTAGTATTAGAATTCGTATTAAGTGACGGAATAGATGATGACGACATACGTTTCTATCGCTCCTATGACAACTTGAAAGCCTGTGCCCACGCTGCCCGGAGTTCGCTTATGTGCTTTTCAATTTCCTCGTAATTCCCCTTTTTAGACTCGCTCTGGCAGTACCTGTAAATGCGGAAGAATCCCATAGACACTTCCTTATAATCGAAATTCAATGCGGCAATCAACTGAGTCAGCCCCGCGTTTACCTTTTCATAGTCGTGTTTTTTGCAGCTGACTATGACGTAGTCGTACACTTTGAGAATAAGCTGCACAGGCGAGAGGCTCATTATCTCATTTGCCTTGTAGCCTGCAAAAGCATTCCTGGATCTGTATGTCATAGTTTCCATGAATTCACCTTAAATCCCGACTTCAACAATCATGACGGTTCAAGAATTAGGGAGGTGAAGCACCCCCCCTGTGGGGGGAGTGCTTCCCTCGGACGGGTTAAGAAAACAACTTCAGGATGCCGCTTGGCTGGGCATTCGCCTGTGCTAACTGTACAGTAGCCGTTTGCTCCAGTATCTGGAGTTTGGTGGATGTCACCTGAGCCTGCGCAATGTCAGCATTCATTATCTGGCTGTACGCAGCCTGCGTGTTCGTTATCGAAACCTGCAGAACCTGCTGTTTGAAGCTCAGACGGGATTCGAGTGAACCGACGTACTGCAAGGCAGAAGAGACAGTATTGATAGCGCTGTCAATGCTTGAAAGCGCCGACGCTATGTTGGTCGTGTTCAATCCTGTCAGACCCAGATTGCTTGAATCGACCGCGGTCGCAAGAGACACTGCCAGAGTGTCGCCGCTGTCGGCTCCAACCTGGAAGCTCTTTCCTGTGAAGGTGGTATCGAGCAATGACTGCCCGTTGAATTTGGTTTGGGTGATCGTCTGACCAACCTCGTTTAAGTAGTCGTTGACCTGAGTAACAATCGCTTGGAGTTCGTCGGATCCCAATCCGGCGTTTCCTGCCTCCGTTACCAACGTCTTGATGTTAACGAGGATGTTGTTGATCGCCTGAAGACCTCCTTCAGCGGTGGAAAGCACGCTCTGTGCATCACCAACGTTCGTCAGAGCCTGCGTCAAACCTGCTGCACGTGCGTTCAGCTTCGTGCCGATAGTGTATCCGGCGGGATCGTCTCCCACGCTGTTGATACGATTACCGGTAGCAAGTTGGAGTTGGGTTGTCTGGAGCTGTTGGTTGATGTTGTTCAGCGCGTTGTAAGCATTCATCGCGCCGATGTTGGTCGCAATGCGGAACCCATACTGATAATCCGCCATGGTGTGTTACCTCCATGTTATTTTTTTCGCGGCGTCCATGCCGCCAGAGGAGACTTAGAAGCAGACTCTCGACGGTGCTCCTCTCACCATCGCGCCTTAGCTATACTATCGGATTTGCCCCTGTGAACTTTAGCGCCAGAATCGCGCAGTCTCTGCGGAATTCGTGCATACCGGCCGGGAGTCAGGCCTTCAGCACCTTTTCACATGCATCGATCAGCTCCGCGAGCTGGTTGCCTATCCTGAGTGTGTCGCTCCCGGCAGAACGTATCCTGAGGAGATACTCGTAGCCTTCCGATATCCGGCTCATCGAGAGGTACGCGACCGCAGCAACATACATCGAAATCACGTTTCCCGGCTCGATTCGCAGGCTGTAGTCCGCATTTTGAATTGCCGCGGCATAGTCGTTCCTTTCCAGCGCGAGCTGCGCGATCTTCATGTAAAGCTTGTCCAGTATCGCGGCACCGAGCTTCCCATAGTCGAGGCGGAGCACACTCTTCAGTTCCCGAAACGCCTCGTCCCGATTACCCACGCTCATAAGCGTTGCACCGAGCTGATAATGCAAGTATGGCTCTGCCGGCGATTTCGAAATCGCTTCGCGGAGTATCCTGAGGTTCCTTTCTGCCCGGCTCCCTTTTCCCTGGACAACCGTACTCGAGTAGCCGTGATGATTTATGATGAGATCCGTACGGACAACTTTTCCCCCCGCCTTCTCGATCGACGGCCTGATCTGTTCGTGTATCGGCATGACGTACCGGAACTCCGTCCGGTTTTTGAACAACCTGACTATCTTTGAATCGTCATATTTCGCCGCGTCACCCGCCGGGAGTTCGCTCCTGACGATCATTTCCAACCCGTCCGCCCCGCCGTCTGCAATTGCATCGCGAATCCTGTCCCGCGTTCCTTCGGGAATTTCCTCGTCCGCATCCAGGACGAGGATCCATTCGCCGGTCGCGTTATCCAGCGAGACGTTCCGCGCTTCTGCGAAATCATCGTGCCAATCGCTCGCGACAACTTTGGCCCCGAAACGCCCGGCTATCTCCACGCTCGAATCGGACGATCCCGTGTCCACAATGACGATTTCGTCGACCACCCCGCGCGCGCTCTCAAGACAATTCACGAGCGACGCCTCTTCGTTCTTCACTATCATACACAGGGAAACTTTGGTTCCGCTCATCTTTCTCACAATTTCCTGCCGGCCGAGTAGGTCTCGTCAGGCGGTTTTCACACTGAGATAGTTCATCACGGTCTCCTGGCTGAAGGGACGAAGCAGGATATGGTCCACACCCTCCGATTTCTCTTCGCCCTCCCGGTTGGTAAGGAGCACCGTAACGCACCCCGGCTGGATTTTCTTTATTTGGCTGCACAATTCCCGGCCGTTTATCGAAGGGAGGCTCAGGTCGACAAAAGCCAGGCCGAACGGCTCGGACTCGACCAACCCCGAGGCCTCTACCGCGTCGGAGGCTACCCTCACCCGCGGGAAAACCTGCAACAGGCTCTGCGTCTCTTCCTCTGCCAGCTCCCTGTCGTCTTCCACAAGTATGGCACTCAACACCCGCCGGTCAGCGCTCTCGACCGGCTTGATTTCACAAATATCCATCACCCGCTCAAGCTCGCCGGACTTCACACTTATTGAGTACCCCAGCTTCTCGAGCTTCTCCATCATCGTGCGCATGCCGCTCTCGTGTCCGGAGGAGTTCCCCCCGAGAGATCTTCCCTCGCCGGCGGAAAGCGTGACGCTTACATGCTTTCCTTTTCCTGCGACGGCTTCGGCCGAACCCGGCGGTGTAGTCTTCATAAGGACTTCGCAGTCAGGAATGTTGGCTGTCGTGATGAAATTGACGAAAAGGTCTTTGACCAGGTCGAAAGTAGCAGGATCGATCCTGAATTCAGCCAGTACCGATACATCGAAGTTTCTTATCTTCGACCCGGCATCGGACTGCTCCATAACCGCGGCTCTGACTGCCTGGAAAAGCTCGTCCTGATTTCGCAGCGAACGGTCGAGATCCAGAGAAATCTCCTTTGCAGCCGACGCGAGATGAAGCTTGATCTCCTGAACCACCCGATCATCCCCCTGAAAAAAAGTGAGCCGCGACAGCGCACTGTCAATTTCGATCCGGGCATTTCTTAGAGAAGCCGGGATCTTTTCGACCGTCTCCCGCAGACCTGAATATTCATCCTTCGCTTCCATGAGTCTTGCGCGCAACTCGGCCGCTTCATCCTGCAGTTCCGGGACCTTAGGAGCGATAAGACTCTTTATCCTGTCGACGGCCAGTTCCACCATCGACTTTGAGAATCGTCCCGCCGGACATTTTATCCTGACCAGCCCGACACCCAGGCCGAAGAGATTTACCTCGTATGCCGCCGAATCAGCGTCGCCCTTCTCCACGATGCCCGGCGGCTGACGAAGAGAGCTCGCATCCCTTTGCGTCGACAGATCGACAGACGCATTCTTGTCCAGACGCGTGAGGGAACCGGCAAGGACACGGATTACATCTTCCGATCTTGCAGTCTTCGCGAGCCCGTCGATAAACTCATTGAAAATCTCCGTATCACGCCCCAACCGGGCTGCAACAATGGTGCCTTTATCCGCGGTCATTTTCGACTCGAGTATTTCGAGTGCCGTCGATGCGATGGCGCCGAGCTCGGCGTGCGCCGGGAGAGACGCGGCAAATTTGACCAGCAGGACCACCCGGCCCGTCCTCGACTTCACCGCGAAATATGAACCTTTTCCCGACTTAGTCTGCATGTGGGATTCGAACTGAGCAGCAGGAATGAATATCCCGTACTTCAGTATAGTCAATGGAATGGTCTTCGGAAGATCGCCTGATAAAATCGGAGACCCCAGGACGGATCCTTCCACAGAGTAGATTCCCGCTGATTCCGCTACGAATGCGCGCTTCAACAGATCCATTGCCCGCCGCGACGCATCCTCAAAGGAGCCGACGCCGATTTCGGCAAGGCCGGACAGTGCGCTCACAACCTTGCCGCTATCTTCAAACTTCCGTTCCGCAGACAGCCTGGCATGAATCCCGATGGCAGCAGATGATGCGGCATTCAGGACTTTTCCCAATTCATCAATCAGCTGAGAAGATATGTCCCCTTCCCTGAGTGCAACTGCGGCGAAGCCGCGGATGTCTCCAAGTGCGGTGCTCTCGATCAAGAGCGCAGGCTCACCGGCGGACACCACGTTCGAAAATGTAGTGTTCAACATGGCATCCCTCGACAGAAAGCCGCCCGCCTGCGCCGCAGCGATATCACCCTGGGACAAACTGAGCGATAGGGACGGTTCAAGCTTGCCTGAGGCGACATTGAAGAGGTAGACCTCCGCGGTATCTTTCGAAGCAAGCATGATTCCCGTGCTTACGAGTCTTGCCGACTCCACTCCGTCTCCCCGGACAATCTCAGTGAGGACCTCCAGTATGCCTTCGAATCGATCAGCGATCGAGAGCCCTCTCAGAATTTCCTGTCTCCGTTTCAGTCTGCTAATCTCAGACTGTTGTGAAACCTGGTCATTTGCAAGCCTGAGCCGGTAGACGTTCAGGCTGCCGAGGGCGGACGTTTCGAGCCTGTAGTAATGCCCCTTCAAATTGAACGGGACCTCTTTGTCTCCGGCACCTATCTTCAGGGAGAAGGCTTTCGGGTCGAAAGGCTCGTCCAGTTTTATTCCAAGTTTGTTCCTGGCCGCCAGATTTGCGATCGACACGACGTTATTCTCGACTATGAAGATCGGCTCATCGGAAAACGATTCCAGCGTGCTTGTAAGAAGGCTTTGAGTCGTAAGGAACTGCTGTTTCGCATTCTCCTGTTCTGTAAGGTCATCTACGAAGACGAACGTGCTTTCCTGGGCGTTGACTATGCTCACGTTCAGGAATCTGCGGTCCACAGTCCGGCAGTTTCTCCTTATCAGATTGTTGTATTGCAGTTCGGACCTGCAGACCTCCGGCGACTCGCCAAGATAGAGGAGGAGTCCGTCCAGTGTTTTCTCCTTCTTCGGAGCGCCTTTCCCTGCAGTAAGGAAATCGGCGAAGAGGTTCCCGAATGCCTCATTCCATTCCGACAGTTTCCCATCTTTCACAAGTGCCGTCGGGAGGAGACTGTTGAATACCCTTTCCAGCTGTGTGTTCGATTTTCCGAGCTGCTCTTCCGCAGTCTTGAGCGCGCTGATATCGTTGAACAGGTAGAACCGGTATTCACCCGAGCTCCAGGGGGTCACGATAAACGTTTTCCTGTCGGCGGTTGAAATCTCGAAATCGGAATCCTGAGACGGCAGGTCGGCGATTGAATTTTGCGACAGGAACGTGTCATAGCTCTGGTTGTCGGCGACATCGAAGATTCGTTTTGCGCCTTCGCTCGCGAATGCCACCGTTCGGTCGAGAAAAGCGACAACTGCCGCACCTGAGTTCTTGATTATGCCTTCAGAAAATTTCCTTGTCTCAGACAATCGTACGGCAGCAGACTCGTTCTCGGCCCGAAGGGCATCTATCGTCCGGCCGAGTTCGCGCTCGAGGTTTGTCATGGATGTCTGATCGATCATGTATACCACAAAACCCGCCCGGCCCCCGTCTCCGTCTCTGAGGGAAACCACCTGTGCGCTGAAATACTTACCAGAAGCCTGCACTTCGATCCCGGCAGTTTCCCCGGCGGGGAGGCCGACAAGAAACTCGATGAAACTTCGCCGTTCTTCTTCCCTTACAATCGAGGAAAGCGGTTGCCCTATGGTCTTTCCTGAATCGGCGAAGAGGACCCGCATTCCCCTGTTGGCTTCGGCGATAACACCGCGGTCGTCGAGCAGTGCGGCCGCAATAGGCATCTCGTCGAAAAGGGCGAGATGGACGCTCTCCTGAAGCGAAAGATCCTGCCTGAGCCGGACTACTTCTTCATCGAAGCGATTCTCAAGAACCCTTAGCTGTTTTTTCTTGGGACCGAGATAGGCGGCATACTTCATAAGAAGAGCGAATTGAGCCATCCCGCGCCTGACATCGGATGCTTTGTCGCCAAGGAGAAGCAGGATTGTATAATCGCCTTCGTCTGTCTCCACAGATGAGAACGCAAGTCTGCTGAATCCAAGCTCGCGCTGGATCAAGTTGCATGCAGCAGATGTGGTCAGGTCGCCGATGAGCGGAAACGGGTTCTCAAACTCTGTGTACTCATTTTGGAAAACCTTCATCCGTTCTCCCGACAGATCAATGCTGTAAACATCCACCCGGAGGCCCGCCTTGAGAAGGAGCGTCGAGAGTTGATCTGCATTCGCGTTGGTATAAGCGACCAGTTCGGCCTGTCTTTCCCTTCTCCTGAACACAAAGGCATCTGCGTTAAACGCCCGTCTGAGTCCGGAAACGATGCAGAATGCCGACTGCTCGAAATCGTCCGAGAAGACCACCTCCGACAGTGTCTTCAGGAAGATCTCCTTGAATTTCTCCGCCCGCGCCTCGTGCGCTTCGATTATCGCCTTTGTTTTCCGCCTGAGTCTCACCATCCGCCCTCTGCTGAAGTGCCTGCATTAATCAAATATAGAACCGGGAGAAAAGCGAATCGGGGTAGTTCGTTCATTGCTTGGGAAGGGTAAAGAAAAACGTCGTTCCTTTTCCTTTGCCGGGAGATTCCACCCAGACAGTCCCGCCGTTCAATTCGACAATTTTCTTGACAAACGCGAGACCCAGGCCGCTCCCTTCAACCTTCTCCGTATCCGAAGTCTTGACCCGCTGGAAAATGGCAAAGATCCTCTCGTGAAACTCCTTCGGTATTCCGATGCCGTTGTCCCTGATGAAGAAAAGGAAATGGTCGTCCTTATCCTGGGCGCCCACGACAAGGCGCGGGTCGGCCTGGTCGCCCATATATTTTATGGCGTTGTCGATCAGATTTGTGAACACTCTCTCGATATACCGCGCAACTACGAAGAGCCTGGGGAATTCTCCTTCTACCGACACTTTGATTCGTCTTTCGGAAAGCCTGAGCGACAGGTCCGCCAGGACCCTTTTCACGACCTCATTCAGGTCTACTTCTTCGAGCACGGCCTCGACGCTTCCGACCCTGGCAAGATCGAGCAGGTCGTTCACAAGGGAATGGAGCCGATTGGAAGATGCCAGGATAGCCTCGACGAGGACTTCCTGATCCGTTTCGAGATGCCCGCTTCGCTTGAGTTCTCTTGCAAAACCTTCTATGACCAGAACGGGGGACTTCAGATCGTGAGTTATCGCATATGTGAACTGCTGAAGCTCGTGGTTCTTACTCTCCAGCAGACGGGTTTTCTGTATCGTCTCTTCGTGAAGCCGCGAGTTTTCTATTGCTGCGCCGATAACCGTGCCGATACCCTCGATAATCTCACGCTGCGTTTCCTCGAGGATCCTTTCAGCGTCGCTGAACATGGCTCCTACGCCGACCGCCTTCCCTTTGGCCTTGAGGGGAAAGATTACAATTGACGAGAACGGGGCTTTTTTCAGCGAGCGCGGCACACCGCTGAAATTCTCACTGCGCATAATCGATTCGACACTCCCCGTTTCCAATACCCTTCCGAAGATGGTCGAGTCGACTTCGGAACCGTGGACTTCCGAAAGAAAATCCTCCGAGAGGCTGGCACTTGCCGCCACGTAAATCTTCCGGCCGCTCTTGTCAGGGAGGAAAATCGCTCCCGCATCGCCGGAAAATATGTCCATCGTTTGACGAACCGAGTACTCCAACACCTCCCTGAAATCTATGGTGCGGTTGAGCAGTGTCGCGATCCGGTTGATCGCGCTCAGCTGCAGGTTCCTTTGAGTCAGGGCTTCTTCGAGCTGTCTGCGGTTTGTGACATCGATAAGTATGCCGAGCGTCCCCACCAGCATATTGTCGTCCCCGAAGACGGGAGCGGCGGAGATCTCCACAAAAGACTCCCTGCCGTCCTGGCGTTTCAGCAGCAGGTCTGCAGAATCTATCGGTCGCCCGGTCTCTATGACCTTGTTGAATGGGAAGTCCGATGAAGTAAGCGGCATCTTCGTCCGCGGGTCGCTCAACCCGCGCAGCAACACGGCCGAATTCTTGTGAATGTTGACATCCTTACTGACACCGAAAATCAGCTCCGACGCCTTATTCATCCCCACAATTTCCCCGAATCGATTCGTGACAATCAATCCGTCTCCGATCCCTTCAAAAAGGCGCATCAAATCTTCGGAGATGATGAGAGCGCTATTTCTCAAATCAACACTCATTAGTCAGGGGTATGTTCTTGTTTATGAAGTTAAAGATAGGTTGCTTCAGTTACAAACAGAGAAACCCGATAATGGAGATATATTGCGGGCTTTCAGCGCTTGTGTATAATGGCCGTAATTTTATTATATTATGTCAGTTCGCAGGAAGCGAATTCTTTGAAAATCTGGGGCTGTAGCTCAGTCCGACCCGGCTCGCGTCAGGTCGAGATCTCGTCACGCCGAAGCGTGACGGACTGGGAGAGCGCGTCAATGGCGCACTTGCTGGCCGGCCCTGCCAGGATATTTCTTCTTGTATCTTCCTGGATTCTTTTCAAGTTTGGGGCTGTAGCTCAGCTGGGAGAGCGCGTGAATGGCATTCACGAGGTCAGGGGTTCGATCCCCCTCAGCTCCACAAAACGCATTTCGGATATAGAATCCCGAAATCCGCAATTCGAAATTCTATTTCCTTTCCCTGTAGAACCCGATCAGGTCAGTGTTAGAGGGCTTGTATCCCAATTGCCTCTGCATCGCGACAATCTGTCCACGATGGTAGGTGAAATGGTTGAAAAGCTGCCCCAACGCCCATATACGCGGCTGAGTGTATTTGATTCCCTTCGAATCCTGGTACTCGAAAGTCGATTGAAGCCGCTCGTCCGTGGACTCCAGTGCGTAAGCTTCAAGATGAGCATCGAGTTCGTCCCAGCAAGACCTGAACGCGGACATATCCTTGAGTGACTGGTCATCCAACGGTTTAACCGGCTGGCCGGCCAGGCGGCTGTACCATATATTTTCTGCGTTAATCATATGATAGAGTGTACCTCGAATCCCCCCATGACTCGAATGCAGGTCGTTTTCGAAATCATCAGGTTTCATCTTCTGAAGCGAATCCAGGAGTCTTTCTTTTGCCCACCGGTTGTATTCCAGAAGTTCCATTACATCGTCCTTGTTCATATAAGCCACCTCGTTTCTATGGAAAGAATCACTTCAGTATTCGTAACAGGCCTGACGCAGGATTAGTTGCAGGGAATCTAAAAACACGCGTATAGAACTCGATGAATATGGGGTCAGGGGGCGCGCGGGGCCCCCTGCACAGAAGAGAAGCAGGGGGTTATGCCGCCTTGTCGGAAGGAGCGTTCAACTTGTTGACAAGCTTGGTCAGTTTGGATTTCTGGTTCGCAGCTTTGTTCTTGTGAATTCTTCCCTTGATCGCCAGTCTATCGAGTGCCGAAGAGGCCTCTTTTAGCGCAGCCGTTGCTTTTTCCTTGTCTTTTTCGCTTCGGACCTTTTTCAATATTGTCTTCATTTCGGAACGAACCGTTTTGTTTGAAGTGTGGCGCTTTACACTCTGACGTGCTCTTCTTTCCGCCGACTTATGCTGTGCCATTAATTGTCCTTTCTATCATTTTAGATAATATTTCAACGGGTTGGGTTGGAGCTTGCATTCCTCTGCAATCCTTGCAAACTCAATCTTCTTTTCATCTCTCAGCTTATAAAGTATAGGGACGAGCCTGTCGCGGAGTTCCACCGGCGTTACGGGATTGATATAAATGCTCGTCCCCCCTTCGAAGCCTGCAGGAACGTTGATCCGCCATTTCACGAGGACCCTCCAGGGCATCTTGTAGATCGAATCGATGGGCGTGTAGTACCACTCTTCGTTGCACGATATCTGGGCTCCGGTCGCGGCGTGAACCGCATGCACAAGGTTGCTCACTCCGCGAACCTCATCGTCGGTATGCTCCTGCGGGCGCGAAGCCTGGGACTTGGAGTAAATCTCGATGGTCGGGAAACGGTGTCCGATTCCGACAAAAGCAATCGCGTTTTCGTTCTCCGCGAAAACGAGATTCCTGTGACCGGCGAAATTCGGGCCGTATTCGTTGAATATGTTCGGATCCTGCCTCACCATCTTCGTCTGCTCGTCGATCGATTCGCCCCACTCGTCCAGCGCGACCAGCTGCTTGTGCAGATGATCGACAGAAGCACCGGCAGGTCCCAGCCAGTTCTGGAAGACACTTATATACCGTGCGTAGCGATTTGTCTGGAAAATATCCACCATGGATTCTATGGCAAACCGCATGTAATGGTAGTGCTGGTCGGGAGTGAGGTCTCCTGACGAATGAAGCTGAGTGTCATACTTCGCGTCCGGAGTGAAGTGCCGGTGAGCCACTATTATGTCGTGACTCCCGCCGAAGAATGAATCGGCAAGATGAAGCTTCTCCTCGAGCGGTGCCTTTTCAATCTCATCGAACGACATCCCCATCCGGTTCATCTTGAAATTGATTATATCGATGATGTGTCTCAGGCCGACCGGATTACTCAGATAACTTTCCCGCCACTGGAGCTGTTTCTGATTCATCTTGTAGCCGTAGTTCTTGCGCCAGTAATCCAGCGTCACGATCTCGAAGAGATTAGGAATACGTCTGAATTCGGCTACGGTCTCGCTATACTTGTCGGGAGCCAGAAATTCGACCCGATTGTAGTTATTCCCCTGTTTGACGAGCCTTGTCTTCTCGGGAGGGGTCTCGAACAACCTGGTTTCGCAGAAACTGCAGTAATCTTCCTTTTCCTTCAGCTCCACTTTCTGTGGAATGACCTTCCGGCTTGTCGAAACAGGCTTGCTGCTTCTCCCCGGCACTGCCCACACCTCAGTCCCCGTGAAGGGATTAAGCTGCTTCGTAGTGCCGTCAGGCATTATGTGGTAATAGTTCTCGTAATCCAAATGGGAATTTTCCTCGACAAATACTGCAAAAGTTAACGAGTGCGGGGAGAAATTGCAAAGAGGCAAAACCGGATTAATCATCCCTTCTGCAAAGCTGAAATGGCTGAACGCTGGAACTTGATGCTCCATCTTTGTTTTGATGATACAGACGATAGCCAGCGACGGCCGATCCGGACCAATCTCACGGTTTGATTTTCAGGCATAGCGGCCTTAATTTTTCCAACCAACTTTACAGAGAGTTCTATGCCCTACACCATCACTTTAATTCCCGGAGACGGAATCGGACCCGAAATCACCAGGGCCGCCACGCGTGTTATCGAAGCAACCGGTGTGAAGATCGATTGGGATACTCAAATTGCCGGCGTCTCGGCAATTGAAAAGTACAAGGATCCCCTTCCTCAGCAAGTCCTGGATTCCATTGCGAAGAACAAAGTCGCCCTCAAAGGTCCGCTGACGACGCCCGTCGGTACCGGGTTCAGAAGCGTCAACGTCGCGCTCAGAAAAGAATTCGAGCTGTATTCGAATTTGCGGCCGACAAAATCATTCGCGGGAATAAAATCGCGATACGAAAACGTCAATCTCGTGATTGTCCGAGAAAATACCGAGGAGTTCTACAGCGGCATCGAGCATTACGTCGATGCCAAGAAAAGCGCCGCAGAGACTATCGGCATAGTCACCCGCACGGGTTCCGAGAGAATACTCAGGTTTGCATTCGAGTATGCCGTCAAGCACAGGAGAAAGAAAGTAACCATCGTGCACAAGGCGAACATTCTGAAATACACGAGCGGACTTTTCCTCGAAATCGGCAGAAACCTCGCTAAGGATTATCCCCAGGTAGAGACAAACGACAAGATTATCGACAATATGGCCATGCAACTCGTCATAAACCCGCTCCAATTTGACGTCGTGGTCACGACGAACCTGTTCGGCGACATCCTATCCGACCTGGCGTCCGGTCTGGTCGGGGGGCTCGGGATGGCACCGGGTGCCAACATCGGATACGAGAATTCGGTTTTTGAAGCAGTTCACGGAAGCGCGCCCGACATTGCCGGGAAGGGGATCGCCAATCCATGTGCACTCATCCTGGCATCCGCCATGATGCTGGAGCACCTCGGCGAAAACGAGGCGGCGGCCCGGATTGAAATGGCAGTGGGCGCTGTAGTAAAAGAGGGTAAGAAGGTTACAAAGGATCTCAACCCGGCCAGTTCTACTTCGACAGACGAAATGGCCGACGCCATAATTGAGAAACTCTAACAGCGAAAGGAGTCAATCATGGAAGCGAAAACCAAAGCGAACGCCAGAACTATGTTCAAGGATGGGCTCAAGCTTCAATGGCTCGGGCACGCAGCGTTCAAGATCATCTCTCCCGGAGGTAAGGTCATATATATAGATCCCTGGCTCGATAATCCCAGTGCGCCGCAAGGGGCCAGGAATGTCGAGAGAGCCGATATCGTCATCCTCACGCACGGTCATTTCGACCATGTCGGGAATACCGTCGACATAGCCAGGAGCACGAACGCAAAAGTAGTCACGAATTTCGAAATCTCACTTTACCTGAAAAGCAAGGGAGTCCCGGAGGAAAACCTTATAGGCATAAACACCTCCGGCTCAATCGAGGTCGACGGGATCAGGCTCACCATGGTCTATGCCGACCATAGCAGCGGAATCACGGACGGAGATCGGGTCGTCGACGGCGGCGTTGCCTCAGGTTTCGTCATCAGACTCGAAAACGGCTATACGCTGTATCACACGGGCGATACCGGTCTCTTCTCCGACATGAAGCTGATCGCAAAGCTTTACAAACCCCGGACGGTAATGATGTGCATCGGCGGCTTTTATACGATGAGTCCTCTGGAAGCGGCAGAAGCGGTGAAATTGCTGAAGCCGGATTATGTCGTACCGATGCATTACGGAACTTTTCCCATTCTCAACGGAACACCGGACTCGTTGAGCAAACTCCTTCGTGGCTCAGTCAAAACAAAAGTAGCGGCACCAAAGCCGGGAGAGATACTGGAATAACTTCTGATGAAACATAAATCCACCCTTGTTGTATTTCTTACAGTTTTTATAGACCTGCTCGGATTCGGCATAGTCATTCCGCTGCTCCCGTTTTACGGAGAGCACTTCGGAGCGACCCCGACAGTCATAGGCCTTCTCAGTTCTTCATACTCGCTAATGCAGTTCCTGTTTATCCCGTTCTGGGGCAGGCTTTCAGACAGGCTGGGCCGCCGGCCGATCATTTTGCTCAGCGTTTTCGGCTCTTTCGTGTCGTACATGGTCTTTGGATTTGCAGGCTCCCTTTTCCTCCTTTTCCTCTCGCGCATACTCGGCGGGTTCATGGGAGCGAACATCTCGACGGCCTACGCGTACATTGCCGACTCCACTGACGAGAAGGATCGGGCGAAGTACATGGGACTTATCGGCGCGGCATTCGGCGTCGGCTTCATGCTCGGACCCTTTGTCGGCGGCCTCACCAGCAGAATCAGTTACGGTGCACCGGGATTTATCGCTGCCGCCCTGTCGCTCGTCAACGTTGTCCTTGCATACTTCATGCTTCCCGAATCTCTGAAGGAGAAGGCCAAACATCCGAGAAAGGCAACCCTGCTCAACGTGTCGGCCATTCGCGACGCGTTCCGAAAGCCTGCGATTGCGAATCTGGTGCTGGTATCGTTCTTCTACACGGTGGCATTTTCCAACCTATATGTCGCTTTCCCTCTCTTCACGGGTGACGTGTTCAAATACGGCACCGAGGCAAACGGCTACCTGTTCGCGTATATCGGGCTAATCGCCATCGTGATACAGGGCGGCGCCATTGGGAAACTGGTGAAAAGGTTCGGCGAGCGGGGCCTTATCATAACGGGCATCGTAATGCTCCTCGCCGGGCTGACCTTTGTCCCGGACGCGAGGTCGCTGTCGTTCCTTGTCGTGCTAATTACAATTCTGGCAATCGGCAGCGCACTAGTTACGCCGCCGCTGACCAGTCTCGTGTCGAAGTACGCCGGGGCGGGAGAGTATGGAAGCGTACTGGGAGTGTCCAGGTCCTTCTCGAGCCTTGCAAGAGTGATAGGCCCGTTCTGGGGCGGATTCATCCTCGGCGCGGCCGGGCTTTCATGGCCGTTCTACACAGGCGGGATCATGCTGCTTGTCGCCCTGCTGCTCGCGTGGCGCGTGCCGAAAGGGCGCCCCGAACCGGCAACCGACCCTGTGCCTCCTAAGTAGATTGCTTTTTGTTTTATCTTTTTGAATTTTATTCTGTATGAAACAGAAGAAGAAATCCTCGCAGAAACGAACCGCCCCCAAGGATTCTCACCGCCCTCCGGAGAAACGCCCGAGGCAGAAGAAAAATCAGAAAGGCGCAGACTCGCAGCTTCTGATGTCCGAGATCGAAGTCGGGATCTATGAGGTCGACAAGATATTCGAGGGACAGGGAGACAGGCTAAGCGACCAGTATGTACTGGACTCGCTCAGCAGTTTCGTCAGGCTTATCAAAGAGGATACCTACGAATCCTATGCCGAGATGCTGAAGGAAGGCTCAGACGACGAGTCCGACATGATGCACATCAACATAGTAAATCGACTGAGCTCGGTAATTGAAGAGCTTGACCTCCAGGTATCTGATGCGGAGTTGGGGGAGGCGATCAAGCAGGTGCTTGCACACGTCAAAAAGACGAAGAGCGCCAAGAGCCCGCGTGCCTACCTGGATCCATTGGCAAAGCGGATTAAGGAGATGGGGTTCAAATCGGACTTCCTCACCGAAACCGACGTTGACGGCGAAACGATCCGCCTCGAAGATATTGAGAACCTCGACGATCTAAACCTTGACGAGGACGACGACCTGGACCTGGACGACTTCCGGGCATAGCACCCGAACCTACCGCCAGTTCCGGCTTATCTCGCTTCATCTTCCCTTTTGTGATTGCGGGACAAATGAATCAAATTAACTATCAATCTAATCCATATGGTGGCGTAAAGAATGGGCTTCAATTGCGGTATAATCGGGCTGCCGAACGTCGGCAAATCTACAATATTCAACGCGCTTACGGCTGCAGGAATCGCTGCGGAGAATTATCCGTTTTGTACCATCGAGCCGAACGTCGGCATCGTGCCGGTACCGGATGCCCGCCTCAACAAACTCGCCGCACTTTATGACACGCAAAAGATAATTCCAACCACGATAGAATTTGTGGACATCGCAGGACTCGTCCGCGGCGCGAGCAAGGGTGAAGGTCTCGGAAACCAGTTCCTCGGACACATCCGGGAGGTCGATGCCGTTGCGCACGTAGTCAGATGCTTCGAAGACTCGAACGTCGTTCACGTGGACGGCTCTGTGGATCCGAAGAGGGATATCGAAGTTGTCGAGACCGAGCTCATAATAAAAGACCTGGAGACACTCGAGCGCAAGATCAAGGAAACGGAAGGACGTGCACGTTCGGGCGACAAGAAGCTGAAGGAAGAGTACGACGTGTATATGCGGCTGTCCGAGCATCTCAATTCCGGAAGACTTGCGAGGTACATGACCTTTGAGGACGAGCTGCACCGGGATTACGTCCGCATGCTTCACCTCCTCACCGACAAGCCGGTGATGTATATCGCCAACGTGGAGGAGTCAAACGTGAAGACGGGCAACAAGTACGTCGAAGCCGTAAAGGAAATAGCCTCACGCGAAGGAGCAAGGGTCGTGATGGTCTCCGGCAAGATCGAGGCGGAACTTTCACAACTCGCGGAGGATGAACGTGCTGCCTTTCTCGCAGATCTCGGATTGAACGAGTCCGGACTGGAAAGGGTAATTCGAGAAGGCTATTCACTTCTGAACCTCGTGACTTTCTTCACCGCCGGCCCGAAGGAAGTGCACGCCTGGACGGTGGAAGCCGACACGCCGGCACCGAGGGCTTCCGCGAAGATTCACACGGATTTTGAGAAGGGCTTCATTCGAATGGAAGTCATAAAGTACGAAGACCTGATACGGCTCGGTTCGGAACAGGGCGTGAAGGAGGCGGGCCTCCTCCATGTCGAAGGAAAAGACTACAAGGTCCAGGACGGCGACATTGTGGTCGTGAGATTCAGCGTATAAACAGGGATACGGCAGCTCCGGAAACTTCGCCGTTCGTCCCGTCAAACACACATTCGGGGAGGTGGAATATGAAAAAATGCTTCAAACTTGCGGCATTGCTTGTCATCGTCATACCTTCGTTCCTTCTTGGGCAGACAAGGCTCCATTCGCTCAGCTTCTATTCGCAGGATGTTCACGATACAATGCACGTGGTGATTCTCCTTCCCACAAGTTACGACCATGCCCGGGCATACCCGGTTCTTTATCTTCTCCACGGTTACGACGGCAGCCAGGTGGACTGGACAGAACGAACGGATCTCGTCGACTACACCGCCCATCTGCCCGTCATCATAGTGATGCCCGAGGCGAAGAATTCATGGTATGTCAATTGCGAAACCGATCCGAATGCCAGGTATGAAGATTACATCATAGACGAACTCCCGAAATTCGTCAACGCCATCTATCCCCTCGACACGACACGAGCTGCGATCGCGGGACTATCGATGGGGGGCTACGGTGCTTTGGTCCTGGCGTTGCTGCACCCGGGCATGTTCATTTTTGCAGGGGACCTTAGCGGGGCCATTACTATCCCGGGAGTAATCGACTCGGTACTCGCTCATCCCGGCGAACCAGTCCCCGGCAACCAGGGCGCGATCTATCCGAGCATCGTGAAAGCATTCGGAGACTCGAACAAAGTCTTCAGGGACGATCACAATGTCTTCGTTCTATTGCGCAGGGAGCATTCGGAGAAGCTGCCTTATATTTTTTGCGCGGCCGGGATACAGGACGGCTTCACCGATTTCCTCCCCGCCGACCGGCGCTTCACGGGCATGCTGCGCGAATACGGAAAGCCGTACGAGTACCATGAAATGCCGGGAGTGCACAACTGGCACTTCTGGGACATGGAGATCCAGCCGCTGCTCGAGAGGATGGCGGTAGTAATGAAGCTGAAGTGATTGCGAAGTCCGACAGCCTCGACTGGCTCAACGACGAAATCCTCTCCTGCCGGAGGTGTCCGCGTCTTGTCGAATGGCGGGAAAGAGTGGCAAAGGACAAGGTCTCGAGGTTTTCCGATTGGGAATATTGGGGAAGGCCGGTGCCGGGTTTCGGCGACCCTCATGCCCGGGTTCTGATCGTCGGTCTCGCGCCCGCCGCGCACGGCGCAAATCGAACCGGAAGGATGTTCACCGGCGACAGGAGCGGGGAGTGGCTTTACCGGACCCTCCACAAATTCGGTTTTTCAAACCGGGCACTCTCCGAATCCAGGGATGACGG
>JBJKPN010000213.1:0-4593 GCA_046706365.1 Candidatus Kryptoniota bacterium
AAGGAAGGTTGATTACGTACTCGCCGTTGCCTCTTTCCGTAAGTGTCCCCTCGTATTGGACTTTGAATCCATAGATCTTATTGGCATACGTTTTTAACGGTAAGTTTTCCGTTTCCTTTTTCTGCGCCGCGACTGTCGTCCCGAAGAGGACTATAAACATGCTCGCTATCACGCAGAAGCCACTTAACTTTCTCATATCTTCAACCTCTCTATTTGAACTTTCCGGGCCGATCTCCGGCGACATTCAGCAGACTTTGCTTCCCTGAAATTTATGGACGAGAATGTTCCCGTTCCGTTACAAATTCTTTCAAAGGCCGCTGTCGTCACCGGAGATCAAATCCCGGAATAACAATCACTGAATCCCGTAGTAGGGTGCGCCTTCCTTCCTCGGGACAATCTGAAGCAGCTCGCCGCTCAGTGTCGATGCATAAAGATATGTACCGATCCAGGTGAATGATTTACATGGCGAATTTAACACTCCGCTGGCAACATACGGAGCGTAAGGTCTCTCAATTTGTCCGACGGGATTAACGACTATAAGGTAATCGGAGGAATCGACGCCGACGTACATGTTTCCATCGGCCGAGAATGTCAAAGCATAGATATTGCTTCCGCCGGAGGGATCGCTCGAAAGGTCGAAGTAGTCTTCCGCAGTCCCGAGTGAATCATTCATTACAGGCGCTCTGAAGATGTGGCTGGTTGGCGATCCCTGGTTGGCGGCAATATAGAGATACCCGTTATAGTACCTTACGGCGCTGACGGTCCCGGAGAAGGGGAAAGTCTTCTTGGCAGCACCGGGGGTGATCATGATGATATTGCCGCCGCTGCCGGCCACCCACAGATTCTCATTCGCATCGAAATCGATGTCGTTAAAGGACCCTGAGGAGGCCGATGCCCAGACCTGGGCGGCTGCGTTTCCGCCGGCCGGGAACCTGTAGATGGCCCTGTTTCCTCTCACGGCGTAAAGGTATCCGCCGCTGCCGAACCTGAGGGCGCTCCAGCCGATAAGTCCGGAAGTTGCGGGTGCGTATGCAGTCATGCCCGTCGATGTCACCTTGAATATTCCCCTGTCGACATTCGAAGAGGTGAGCGCAATGTAGAGGCTGGTATCCGGTCCCGCGCAGACACTATAAGCCATCTGCGAAGAGGAAATGCCGCCGAACTGCGCGACGGCGGGTACGAGCGAATAGGTCTTGATGCCGTAAAGCAGGGCTCCGTAAACAGCCACTCTGACCTGGATGCTGTCCCCGGAAAGGGCCGGGGCCACCACCGTCAGCCTTGTAGTGGTTGCGCTGATGATCGTCGGTGTGCTGACGTCGTTGCTTCTGCCGGCGGGTTCGATGAAATACACGAGCTCGCTGTCTTTGTCCGCGGCAAAGTATTTTCCGTATATCGTGACCGTATCGATTCCGGCAAGCGCACTGCCGGAAGGAGTGAGGCTGTCGATGACAGGGTTCGGTAGATATTCCTGGTTCGGGTTGTAGAGACTGGCCGTCACGGGATTCTTGCAGCCATTCAGCCCCACCGAGGCGGCAACAATCGTCGCGACAACAAGGAATCCAAGAAAAGATATAAAGTTCTTTTTCATCTCATTCCTCATCGAATAATTATACACTTTTGGTACGCCGTATCACCCTTGTGATACAACAACTTTCCGGTTGTCGGGTCGTTGTAATCCTGCGTAACGGTGAACTGAACGATGTACACACCGCTGACGACGACCTGATTGGAAGACGTATTCGAGTTCCACGTCTCGTCGCCGCTGCCGTTATCATGGTCGATCGTCTTGATCAAATTCCCGTTTTCGGTGTAAATCCTTATGATACAATGACCCGGAATGTTCAGGAACATTATCTTGTCCGGCTCTCCCACGTACTGCAGCTGGGCCGCTTTGACGTTATACGGATTCGGCACGATCCTTATGCCCGACAGACTTGATCCGGCCTGACGCTGCAGGTAAGCAGCGATGTCGGTCTTTGTATAGAACCTGCTGCTCATCAGCGATCCGGTCGGGTTTGCAATATCGGAGGTGTTGTCGCTGCCGTCATTGTAGGCAGAGATGTAGTAGTAGTACGAAAACCCTCTCTGAGGAGTCAGGTCGTCGTAATGATCCGTTCCCGGAGGCACCGTGGCTATTAAGGTGAAATCCGTGTCGGGAGTCGCGACGGCCCGGAAAATCTTGTACCCGGCAAAGCCGGCCGAGCCCTCCGATGGACTGAGCTGCCAGCTCAGGCTGATCCGGTCCCCGCCGGAATTGACGTTGAACACCGGCGGCGGCTCAGGCGGTTCAGGAATATCATATCCCATGTCGTAGTTTCTCACCGCCCGACTGAATGTTTCCATGATGGAATCCATGCCGGTGTATACCCAGTCATCCTTGTATACATTCAGATCCGTTGTCGTCGAGCCGTTAGGCAGGGTGAAAGGGCCTTTGTCGGCCGAGTTTTGGTAGGCAGCCCAGTAGCGTCTGCCGATTTCCCAGCAGGCATCGCGGCTCAGGCCGTTGACTCCTTCGGCCATCACGATGTTGACGCTGTCGCCCGGTGCCAGGTCCCATGGACCGTAGCAGATCCAGAGCCCTGTACCGCCTCCGTCGCCGTGAACTTTCCAGGGATCGTCATACTTCAGGTGCCAGTCTTCATACATGCGCTCCGTGTCGTTGCCGAGTCCCTTGTACGGAATTCCGCTGAGGAAGCTGTACATGTCGGCCTGCTGGGGCGCCGTCGACTGCGACATATCGCCCAAACTCGGAACGGTATCGCCTGCGTGCCAGCCGAGTACGCAGGGCTGACTGGCGTTATCCGACTTGTCTGTCGCGGTCTTGTCCACGTGAAGAGTGACGATCCCGGCGAACTGCGGAGAACAAAGTCTGCCGGTCCCGTTTCCGGTGAACGGACCGTCGGGTGCGCCGATATTGTCATAATTGTTCCCGTCTCTCTGTCCGTACCATTCGAATCCGGCGCGGAGCCATTCCGGGATTCCGCTCGCCTCGGTGAGATTGGCAAGATCGGAAACATGCTGGGCATAATCCTCGCCGCGCCTGGTCACCCAGCTGTGCTTCCCGTATTCCTGATCGTAGCCGCTGTTGTCTGCACCTTCACGGCAGACGCTGTAGCGGTCCAGAGTCCCGAACCGGAATCCGTGAATGGTTTCGTCCAGCTTCTTCACATTGGTATAATCGATATATCCGGTGTTCTTGAAGGTGTACACTAAGATGAAATAGTTATCATGGTACTGCTGGCTGAAGGCGAGAACACGCCGGGTCATCGTGATACCCATCGATGTATTCACGACGTTCGTGACTATCCTGTCCGGGACCTGGTTCGGGTTGACGCTGTCGACATCGCTCGTGTAAGGAGCGCTCACATCCACTCCGTCGACATAAATCCCGGGGTTGGCAAATTTTGCCGTTTCCTTGAGCACCATCGGGAAAACCGAGATTCCCGGATATGCAGAATTGAAGCCGACACAGTAATTCGCCCATTGTGCTCCTGATGAATCGCTGAAGTCCTGGCAGCCGATGTAGGTCCGCTCGATTACCGCATTGTCGGTATAGGGATAATCAGCGGGCCAGACCATCCCCTCGTAGTATGAACCGTTCCAGGCCCTTTCCGCTCCTATGGATGTGAACTTGCTCTGGAGCGAACCGACCCGGATGTATCGCGTCTCAGTCCCCGTCAACTGGGCGAACGACGGCGAACTGAGAGAAAGGAAACAAACCGCAGCGACAAGAGCCACTGAGTATTTGTATAAGCGAAGCATTTTATTTCTCCCTTTTATCGTGGCTGATCGTGTCATTAAAAGTTTATCCTGATGCCGAAGCTGACATGACGCGGATTCAGGAACGTCATGGATGCATCCTCGGGCATGTGGATATACGATTTCGTCGCTATCCTCCTGTTGTTTGCAGCAGTAATTGTCGGGTCATTTGTAGGATTCGGCTGAAGCGGATCGTAGGCCACGCCCGCGGGACGGTAATCGCCGAGCTTGTCGTTCCCTTTCTGGGTTCCCGTTTCAAAGGGGAAGCGGAGCGAAGCGAGATACGCCTGGTAATCGTATGAATCCACGAAACCAGCCACGTTGAGGAATTTGAAATCGAAAACATTTGAGATATCCATGTAAAGCTGGAAGTCGGCTCCGTGAATCGGAAATGAATGGAACTCTTTTGCCAGCCTCATGTCCACATCGTAGTAATCGACCCATTGGACGTTGTTGGCGACTCCCGGGATGCCTGCCGGATTATACGTATCGTAAGATCCCGCCTGCCACGTGCCTCTCAGGCTGAGACTCCATCCCCCGAGCGGGTTTGTCCCGTTCATACCTGGACCGAAATCATCCGGCGTGACAAAAGTTAGATCGGCATTGGCGTAAGGCTGAGGCATAGGCCTGTTCTGTTGGGGATTCTTCATGAGATACGCCTTTTCCAGGTTTATATCCTGGAAATACTCCATGTTGCCGAAGTAACCAGAAGTTGTCACGTCGTAGGTGTAGTTGATGAATCCTCTGATCCATCCTCCCGTGACCTTCGACAGAGTCGCTTCGAAGCCGCGGATGTCGGCGTAATCATTGTTCGTGGCCTGGTAGTAGTTCACC
>JBJKPN010000214.1:0-11265 GCA_046706365.1 Candidatus Kryptoniota bacterium
TCTTATCTGTCTATTACCTTCGGCACCTTGAAGAACTGTTCCGTCTTCGCCGGAGCATTCTTCAGCGCCTCCTGCGTCGGAAGCGACGGCTTTTCCTTGTCCTCACGGAACACGTTGTGAAGTTCGATAACGTGTGAGAGCGGTTCGACCTCCGACGTATCCAGCTCGCCCAGTTTCTCCATGAATGCGAGTATCTCGTTGAACTCCGACGTGAATTTCGACTTTTCTTCCTCGCTGAAATCGAGCTTCGCCAGCTTCGCGATATGCTCGACGTCCTTTATCGTTACTGCCATTTTACTTTTCTCCTAAAGTCCCGGCTACAGCTGTCAGCAGCTAGCTCCCACAGCAGCAGAAGACTGATTGCCGAGGATATTGTTCGTGGTATAATTTCGCTCAATGATATCATGTACCCGTTTCATCAGTGCGAATGCGCCCTGCCGCCCATGGTATTCGGAAACATCGATCGCCGAATCGACCACTATCGTAATGTTGCCTCCGCGGATGTTCAGGCTTCCCTTCCGCATAATGTCGTAGCTTCCGAGAATTGTCAGGGGAACGACAGGGACGCCAGATTCGATCGCGAGTGAGAATGCGCCGCGCTTGAAAGGAAGGAGATTGCCGTCCCTGGTCCTGGTCCCTTCGGCGAAGAGAATGAAGCTTTCGCCTTCCGAAATCCTCCGTGCCGCCTTCTCGATGCTCCGCATGCCGTCGGGTCCGCTCTTTCTGTCGACCATTATGTTTGCCCTCGAAACTGCGATCCCGAATATCGGAATCCTGCGGACTTCTTTCTTCGCTATGAAGCGGATGTGCCTGCTTATTCCGACAACCACGGCAATAATGTCGAAAACGCTGGCATGATTCGAAACGTAAACGTAAGCCCTGGACGGATCTATTTTGTCGAGGCCGACCGTCCTGACTCCGATCCCCGTTGCGGAGAAGACGGTCCTGGACCAGTAGTACGCTATGAACGAGAAGATCCTGTTTTTCGTGTCGAATGCGAAAGTGAGCAGATACAGCAGGGCAAACAGAATCGTCATAATCACAGCTGCTATTATGCCGGCAATAAACCTCATGCTGTCTCCCTCGCAGGGTTTGCCTTGGCCGCCTTAATGCGTGCTCCGATCGACGGGTGACTGAAGAATATCTTCTCGATCCAGGCCGGAGGATTCTCCGGTGTAAGGTTTATCTTCCCCAGCTTTCTCATAGAACTAATGAATTGTCTGTTCATACCGGTCTTTTCCAGCGCAAACATGTCGGCTTCGTGCTCGATCTTCCTCGAGAAATAATTTCCGATCGGTATTGTCAGGACTCCGAAAAAGGCCATCATAAATGCAAGAAATGGAATCGCGAACAGGTCGTATGCCGCGAGATGAAACCAGAGGCGGTAGCTCAGGTAAATTTGCGCCATGATGAAGAAACCGGCAAGGCTAGCTATCGTGCTGAGGATTATTCCCTTCAGTACGTGATGCTTTACCAGATGTCCCAGCTCGTGCGCGAGGACGACTTCAATCTCGTCGTTCATGAAATTGTTCAGGAGCGTATCGCTTATGATGATTTTGCGTGAGCGTCCGAGTCCCGCAAGAGCCGCATTGGCTTTCCGGGTCTCGCGACTCAGGTTGAAGGAGAAAACCCCGCTCAACTTGTAGCCGCACCTGCGTGCAAGCTTGCCCAATCTCTCTCTCAGGCCTTCATCGGTTATGGGGTTCAGATCGTAGAACAGGGGAAGTATCAAGGTCGGAAAGAGCTGCGCAACGACAACCTGGAAAAAGAGAAAGAAACCCGCGAAAAAGAGCCACCAGGTGCGGTGAAAATGCATGAGGAAGAAGAAAAGTGCGAGGAGTAATACCACCCCGATGACGCTTCCCACTAGGGCGGCCTTCAATTTCCTGAACAGCCACCGGAAGAATGTCTGGTTCGACAGATGGTACCGGTGTTCGACGACGAAGTCCGCATAGTAATCCAGAAAGAACTTGATTCCCGCGAGAACAATCTCGGCAAGGAGGGCAAATATCAGGAACTGGAGATATCGGTTCCGGACTACCCACGCGACTTTAATGAACGGGTCTTTGAAGTGAGTGAATGCAAGCCCGGCGAGAAAGAGGAGCGTAATCGCAGACCCGAACATCGAAAGCGCAATCTTCTTCCTGAGATATGTATCGGGAGATGCTTCTTCGTCCAGAGACAGAGGGGGTGTAAAGTTGAAAAGTTCTCGACCTGAGAAGGATATTTCACTTTGCACTTGTTAAAATAAAGAGGCCGGAGGTGAAAATCAAATCCGGTCCCAAAATCGATGTAATGATTGATAGTTTGTTTCGCGGTCGCTACTTTTTCGAAGCGGTTAGCGATTGGCCGATGATTGGGCGGCCGGAGATGAAATACACGCACGGTTCCACCCGCATCGACGCTTCGGATGCACGCAGAGACAACGGCTGATTTTTTTTCTGACTCAGATTAAAACGAAGGAGCATCTCAAGTCATGAAGGCGAAATATGTCCATACAAATATCGTAGCCCGGGATTGGAAATCTCTCTCGGAGTTTTACATCAATGTCTTTGGGTGCAGATTCAAGCCGCCTGCCCGCGACCTGAAGGGGAAGTGGCTGGACAATGCAACCTCCTTGAAGAATGCGGGCATTCGGGGAGTGCACCTCCTGCTGCCGGGATATGGGATAGGCGGGCCGACTCTCGAAATATTTCAGTACTCGAAATCGCGAATTGCCGGCAAGAAAACAATAAACCGGCCGGGTTTTGCACACATCGCGTTTGCGGTCGACGATGTCAACAGGGCATTGAAAAAAGTCCTGAAACATGGCGGCGGGACTGCGGGGAGAATTGTACGCACGACCATCGAAGGTGCAGGTGAGATTGAGTTCGTCTACGCCCGCGATCCGGAGGGGAACGTTATCGAGCTGCAGAAGTGGAAATGATTCTGCGATTCCTGGCGCGCATGGGCGGACCGTCGGACAATAGGAGTCCTTTTCACGCAACCACTGCCGCACTTCAATGAAGCAGGGGAGCTTTTTCCTTTGAAGAAAGTCGAACATCGTTTACATTTCTTTTACACAGGTTGTTCAACCACCTCACCCATCTGCAAAAGGAAAATTAATGGCCGTTAAGCTGGGAATAATCGGAACGGGAATCGCTGCAAGGGACCTCCATCTGCCCGCACTCGAGAAACTTAAGGATAAGTTTGAAATCGTCTGCGTGTGCAATCACACTGAAAAGAAGGCGAAGGAATTCTCCAAGCTGGTCGGAGGCGTTCCGTATTACCTGAGCTACAAAGATCTGCTGTCAAACTCGGAAGTGGAAGCGGTGGACATAATCCTCCCGATTCACCTCAACTTCTCGGTGACGAAAGATTCCCTGGAGGCAGGCAAGCATGTAATCGTGGAGAAGCCGATAGCCTCCAACGTATTCGATGCGGAGCTCATGACTTCATTTGAAGACAGGTACGACCGGGTCATGATGGTTGCCGAGAATTACAGGTACAACCCGGTTTTCAAGAGGGTGAAAACTCTGATTGAAGAGTCGAAAATCGGGAAACCGTATTCCGTCTTTTGGAACATTTTCAACACGATGGATACCTCCAACAAGTACGGAAAGACGCAGTGGCGGCTCGATCATCAGTATCCGGGAGGATTCGTGACAGATGCCGGGGTTCATCAGATTGCAGTGCTTCGAGACATATTCGGCGACTTCGAGTCGGGAGTCGCGTTTACCAGAAGCGTCAACCCGCGCATCGGAAAGGTCGACTCGATGTCCTTTCAATTCACGACCCGGAGCGGCGTGAATGGCGTTTTCAACACTTATTTCAGCGTGAACGGGTTGAACGGGAATCAGCTGAGTATCCTAGGTGAAAAAGGGACAATACAGGTCCAGGGCAACAAGATCACGTTGACACATTCCGGCAAACCAGACATGGAAGAAACTATTGAAACAGATTGGGGATACCGGGCCGAGTTTGAAGATTTTTACGATGCTATCATGAACGGTAAAGAGCCAGTAAGTACCTTCTATGAAGCCTACAAGGACTTCCAGACTATCGTGTCGGCCCTGAATTCGGCGAAAAAGTGGCCCGAACTTGCCCTTGAGGGGTGAGCCCGCCGGGCAATTTTCTCGGAATATAGAAATGCTTGAAACAGAGGAGAGTGTTACATGAAGTTATGCGTTGGGTCCGGTCGGGGCATGGTGGCGGCAAGCTTGCTTTTGGCGTCAGCGGCCGTATTCTTCGTCACCGTCAATGCCTTAGCGCAGGAACCCATGATCGGTGCTCAGAACGGCGTCACGTGGAGAAGTCTCGTGATCGGGACGCAGGCGGAGACCGTGACGCGGAAGACTTTTTATGTCGACGGATTGTACAATATGTCCGTATACTGGTCCCAGCACGCGTCGCTGAGATCGGATGCGGTTGATTATAATGATGCATTTGTAGGACTTAGCGTTGGCCAAATACGCGACGGTCTTGATTTATTATACGCTAACGACAAGAACCTTCAGATTCCCGTCGTAGATGCCGTACTCGTCATAAGGCTGCAGAATGCGCAGATCAGAAAGTCGAAGGTCGATGAAATTGTGCGCGAGTTCCGCACTGCAACCGCCAACGGGATTAATCCGGAAGTCGAAAACAAAATCTGGAAGAGCGCACTCCCACTTCTGAGGTGATCTTTCGGAGGAAGGCAAGGTGTCTATGGAGTTGGTAACCGAAAAACAGGACATGATAAGGGTATGCCGTAAGCTGGCCTCCCACGGGTTTGTCGCTGCAACTGACGGCAACGTAAGCATGAGGCTGCCCGACGGCACGGTTCTCGTCACCCCGAGCGGGATCAGCAAGGCCGAAGTGGACGAGGACGAATTGATAGTCGTAGGTCTTGACGCGCGTGTTGTGGCGGGTATCGGGAGGCCGTCCACGGAATTCGGAATGCACAGTCTTATCTATCAGAAGCGGCCGGACGTCAAGGGAATTGTCCATGCGCATCCCGTTCACGCAACGGCGTTCGCGGCGGCAAGAATCGCGCTGGACAAGCCCGTGTTCCCGGAAGTCGTCGTAGCTCTCGGGAAAATCCCTCTCGCAGACTATTCGACACCTTCGACAAGCGAAGTGTCGGAATCGATCGAGCCGCTCATCGTGGATTACGACGCGATATTGCTCGCAAACCATGGCGTGGTAACGTGCGGTGCGACGCTCGACGAGGCATACGACAAGATGGAGAAGGTGGAACACACCGCGACAGTCAATCTTCTCGCGATGCAAATCGGGGGCGTGAAGGAGTTGACAAGGGAAGAAGTGGAACGGCTTGCCTCGGTAAGCGAGAGAAGTTACGGAAAGAGAGTAGACCCCGCGAAACTCTACGGCTGAGGCGGAGCGCCGGATTATTGCTCTTTCCCGGATGCCTGTCGGCGGATTCTTTCGCAATTGAAATTCTGGATTCTTTCGCATAAAATGCACGAGGAGAATCTGTGTGCCTTCTATGAAGAGAAAATTTACGCCCCCCGGGAATTTCTGCATCGGGATTCTCGGCAACGTCGATAAGGCTACAACATGCGAGACCGCGTTCGAACTTGTCAAGATCCTGAAGGAACGCGGGATAAGATTTGCCCTGCAAAAGGAGATTTCGGATCAACTCAAGGTCAGGTGTGGTGCCGACGTAGGAGAAGCCGCCGTCGGATCATCCGAAGTTCCGAGAGTCTCCGACGTAATAATCTCGCTCGGCGGAGACGGAACGATACTGCGCACAGCCAGGATCGTCGGGGACCTCGGCAAGCCGATCCTCGGTGTCAATCTCGGCAAACTCGGCTTTCTCGCAGAGCTGAACTTGGATGAATTGAGGAACAGTATCGATGAGCTGCTCAAGGGAGAATTCAATTTAGAGGAAAGATCCGTGCTGAAGGCGTCATTCGGTCAGGGGAAGGATGCGTCCTCGGTCTTTGCGTTGAACGACGTGGTTATCGACAAGGCGGGCTCAGCTCGGATGATCGATCTCGAAACGTACGTCGACTCCGACTACCTGATCACCTACCGCGCAGACGGGATAGTCCTGAGTACACCGACAGGATCCACGGGATATTGTTTGTCTACCGGAGGGCCGATTATTTCTCCACAAAGCAGGGTAATAGCAATCAGCCCGATTTCACCTCACACCCTTTCAGCGCGCCCCGTCATCGTGCCGGACAGCTCGCAGGTTCGCATAGTCGTGCGTTCTCCGTACAAGCACGTCATGCTGGCCGCCGACGGTCAGGTTTCGAAGATTCAGGCACCTCCGGCCGAGTTCATAATCTCGCTTGCTCCCCACAGGATCACACTTCTGAGGAAGAGCACGAACGGATTTTTCAGTCTGTTGAGGTCGAAACTCATGTGGGGGATAGATATCAGGTCATTCGATGAGAACATAACCGGAGAGGAAAAGGAATGAAGCTCCTTTTTGTTTTCTTCGCCGTCGCGGCAGTGGCCGTCCAGGCGAATGCGCAGAATGTTGCAATTGATTCCATTTCAGGCCAGCGGGTTCTGATCGGACCGGTGAAGAGGTCCGCTTTCCAGGATTCTTCCTGGTACAAGAAGAACTACACGCTCTACGAACCGACGGAAGGGTTGATCCACCGGATCGATTCGCTAGGCACGGGCGACTCGGTTTCAGTGGTGTTCGGCTCGTGGTGCCCGGACAGCCACATGTGGGTCCCGATGTTTCTCAGCATCATGAACAGGACCGCACTGGCCCGCAGTATCGGCTTTATCGCGGTGCCGGAATCGCGCGCGTGGAGAGACCAGCTGACGCGTGGGCTGAGCATCAAGAGCGTCCCGACATTCATATTCTATCATGATGGAGCAGAAATCGGAAGAATCACCGAAGAGCCGAAGGGGGACATTGGGGACAACATTGTCGAGATCCTTAAGGCCGGAACGAAATGAACTGAATGCCTCCGGTAATTACTCTCCGGGGCACTTTGCGCCTTTTCTAATCGATTAAGAAATAAATAAAGATCGAATGCCTGTAAAAGACAAAACCTGGACAGTCCTGGACATAATCAAGTGGGGAACGGAGTATCTCTCTGACAAGGGCTTTGACGAATCACGATTGACGACGGAGCTGCTTCTTGCAGCGGCGCTGGACACGAAGCGGTTCGACCTTTACGTGAAGCACGACCAGCCGCTGAAGAAGTCCGAGCTTGAGAAATTCAAGACGCTTCTGAAAAGACGACTTGCCCATGAACCCGTGCAGTATATACTGGGCAAGACAAACTTCTATTCCATCGAATTGAAAATCGACAGACGCGCTCTCATACCACGCCCTGAAACAGAGATCCTTGCCGAGACCGTAATCGGACATTGCAGGTCGTTCCTTTCGCAGAAGGATCAGATACGCGTTCTCGATATCGGCACGGGCTCCGGCTGCATCGCGATCGCGGTCGCCAAGTTCGTGAAAAACTCGGTCGTCACCGCCGTCGACAAGAGCGCGGAGGCGCTGGATCTTGCCCGCGAGAACGCCCGGACCGTATTACCCGACAAGGAGATCACGTTCGAGGTTGCGGATATCTTGAGCCTGGACAGGAACGTATTCGGCAATGCATTCGATATAATTGTTTCCAATCCGCCGTATGTTTCCGAATCCGATTTTTCAACGCTGGCTCCGGAGATAAGGGAGTTCGAGCCGGCATCTGCGCTCACAGATCGCTCGGACGGGCGGACCTTTTACAGGAGGCTCTCCGAAATAGCTCCTGTTCTCCTGCGGGATGGCGGCTGGGTCTTCGTCGAGGCGGGCTTCGGCCAGGCAAGTCAGGTGGAAAGACTCTTCGTAGACCACGGTGGATGTGAGACGATGGTGAAGAAAGACCTTTCGGGCATCGACAGGGTAGTCCGTGCAAGGTTTTTTACGTGAAGGCTGCGATACAGCGCGTGAGCCGGAGTTCGGTCAGAATCGGCGGGAAGATGACCGGTAAAATCGAGAAAGGGATGCTCATCCTTCTGGGTGTCCACGAAAACGATGAAGAATCAGATGCGGATTTCCTGGCCGAAAAGTGTGCCTCTCTCCGCATATTCGACGATCAGCACGGGAAAATGAATCTGTCGGTGAAGGAGGTCGGAGGCTCGGTTCTGGTGGTTTCGCAGTTTACTCTCTATGCCGACACGCGGAGGGGAAACCGGCCCAGTTATATGCAGGCCGCCAAACCCGAGCTCGCCGAAAGACTTTATGGACGTTTTGTCGAACGGATCGGGGTGAACATCGGGAGAGAAAAGGTGGCGACGGGTGTTTTCCGGGAAATGATGGCAGTGGAGCTGGTGAACGACGGTCCGGTAACGATTATAATAGACACGAGGGAACATGATTAGGCTTCTGATGATATTTGCGCTGTTTCAAACGCCCGTGCACTACGTGTCGGATGCGCATGTGATCGTTTATCACGCCGGCAATATAAGTAACACCACGGCGAGGACTTATCTAACTCTGCTAAGTAAGATGTATTCTACAGAAACAGGCAAGTTCGGCGTCAGAAGTGATGTCAGGCTCAGGGTGAGATTGTGCGGAGATTCTTATGAATTCTCTGACCTTACCGGGAAGGATTCCAGCTTCTCGCCGCTCTGGAAGAACAACGAACTGTATATAATACAGCGCGAGAACTCCGAGAGCCCGGATTACAGCGCGGCGCTGGAAGCGGGAGTCATACGCGCAATCCTGGAGAGATTTCATCTCAACGGGGCTCCGTTATGGCTTATCGGTGCGGCAGCGGCGTACGAAAGCGGGGAATTTAAAGAGTGCACTGCTCCTCCAATCGAGTCTGTCAGATACTTCTCGGACCTGGACGAAAAAATCCTCGCGGCTTCGTCCGACGACGACCTCGCCGACTTGTGCTTCTACCTGGGCAATACGGGAAAGTTCTTCGACATGAAATTCGGGGTCGGATCGTTCGTAAAACTTGTCAGGGAGTTCGGGAAAGCGACAACCTTCAACGTCGCTGCGACGAAACTATTTCACATCAGTGCCCACCATCTCGAAAGCGAGTGGCGCGACTTCCTGTCCAAACAGATCAAAGGCGGATGACTGGAAGTCTGAATCGCGGCCGGCCCGGATATTCGTCCGACGGTTATGTCACGATGTCGCGGTGTCACTTTGGCTGACGATCGGACAGGCGCCGGCCAGCAGGGACGTCGCCGGGGGAGCCACTTCCTGTTCCTTTTCCTCGACGGGGTCGGAATCGGTGAGAAGAATCCCGAGACTAATCCGTTCTTCTCAGCACAGCTGCCGAACTTCACAAACATATTCGGAGGCATCCCGTCGGACGGTAACAACGTTCTGGAGACACAGATGTCGTCGGTGCAGCCGAGCGATGCCCTGCTGGGTGTTCAGGGATTGCCGCAGAGCGGGACCGGACAGACGTCTCTCTTCACCGGCGTCAATGCGGCAAAACTCATCGACATGCACTTCGGCCCGTACCCTCACTCCCAGACACAGCAACTTCTGAAAGAGAAAAACATCTTCAGAGTACTGAAAGATCTCGGGGCAAACGTGCACTTTGCAAATGCATTTCCGAGGCAGTTCTTCGAGTACATTGGGCGCGGCCACAGCAGGCTCAGCGCTACGACCATGTCATGTATGATGACCGGGATATCCATATGCAGTGAGGACTCGCTGCGGAACGGCGAGGGAATCTCTGCAGACATAACCGCCGAGAGATGGCGGTCGGAGCTAAGCTACTCGGATGTGGAGCCAATCACTCCTTTCGAGGCTGGACGGAGACTTCATGGTATTGCCGGTAGACATGATTTCACCATGTTCGAATATTTCCTCACGGACAAGGCCGGGCACGACAGGAACAAGGAGCTTGCGGAGACTGTGCTGGTCAACCTGGACGGGCTGCTGGGTGGCATTGCGGAAGGCGGGATGCAGAATCTCACACTCCTCATATCGAGCGACCACGGCAATGTTGAAGACCTTTCGACCAAGACCCACACGCTGAACCCATCGCTTACTGCGGTCGCCGGCGAGTATGCCGGATTCTTCAGCGGAAGGCTCAAGTCGATAGTAGATGTGACACCGGCGATAGTCCAATTGTTTGCGGAGAGATTTAACTTCTCCCATTGACCCTTCAGGGCCAAAGAACCCACAACACAGTTGAAGCCGGCATGGATATCTCTTCCGGTACATTCATATCTTATTCGATCTCCTCATTCTTGACCAATGATTCATCTCCTGGTCCAGGAGTCTCAATGAGATCGCGGAAGTTCGCAAAATTTCCACTTTTTCCCAAATTCGCTTGACTTTGAAATATCAAAGTGATATCATGACGCTATCAACGGGAGGTTTGTATGAATCAAATTTCTGAACGTGAAACCGGGCACATCAACGGCTTTTTGATGTTTGTTGTTGAGCTGGTTCTACTGGCTCTTGACGCATATTTCGTTGGTGCCGCAATTGAATCTGATGGCGCTGCGTTTCATATCGTTGCTGCGATCGTGCTTCTCCTGGTCTTCATCGTTTTCGTAAACGGATTCTATGTCGTTCAGCCGAACGAGGCGAGGGCACTGATATTTTTCGGTACATACGTGGGGAGTCTGAGAACCCCCGGCTTCTGGTGGTCCAATCCTCTGACGGTCAAGAAGCACGTCCTTCTCAGGATTCGGAACTTCAACAGTGACAAACTCAAAGTAAACGATTCACAAGGCAATCCGATCGAGATCGCCGCGGTAGTCGTGTGGCGGGTTGTCGATTCGGCGAGAGCGCTTTTCGACGTCGAGAATTACGAGACGTTCGTTGCCATACAAAGCGAGACTGCGATACGCGCTCTTGCCACGGCATATCCCTACGACTCGCATGAAGAGGACGGAACGTCGCTGCGCGGGAGCCCGGACGAGATCGCGGACAAACTCCGTCAGGAAGTGCAGAACCGACTGCAGGTCGCGGGTGTTGAAGTAATGGAAGCTCGCATCAATCACCTCGCATATGCGCCCGAGATCGCCCAGGCGATGCTCAGAAGACAACAGGCGCAGGCGGTCATTGCGGCGAGACAGAAGATAGTGGAAGGGGCCGTCGGCATGGTCGACATGGCCATCAAGATGCTTGCAGATCAAAAAGTGATAGAACTCGATGAGGAGAGAAAGGCGACAATGGTGAATAACCTTCTCGTAGCGCTGGTGTCGGAACAAGAAGTAAGCCCGGTCATAAACACCGGTTCGCTTTATACCTGATATTATGGCGGAAAGAAAAAAATTTCTGTTGAGAATAAGCGAAGACCTTTATGCGGCGTTGGAGAAATGGGCGGCGGACGACCTCCGCAG
>JBJKPN010000215.1:0-8375 GCA_046706365.1 Candidatus Kryptoniota bacterium
ATTTTCCCGGAGCCAATTTGAAAGTCCGGCTTGTAACAACTGCCTCCGTGCCCGAGTTGTCGGCAATAGTGAAGCCGGCCAGGTCGACTGTATCCTTCGAGCGGTTGAACAATTCCACCCATTCAGGTTCGAGCGCGACCGGTGCATACATGATTTCGTTTATAATGACCGACCGACGGAGATATGTGATGTTCAGCTTCGTCCACAAGACATTGTTCGTCGTGTCTTCGTCCGGTTCGTAGTCTACTTTGGCACAGGCTCCGACGCGAATCGGGTTTTGGATATCGCAGTCAAGCTCAAATTGCGCGGAGTCTCCCGGAAGCAGTATAGGCGGAACGTCGAGTTCGGCTGAGAGCTCGTTAACTTGGGGAATTCCATCCGAATTATAGTCGAGGAAAGCCATGACTTTGTAGCCGACTGCGTCCTGCCTGCCCTGGTTTACGACAGTCACACCGAACCTGCATATTGATTCCTGCGCCGACCTGCTGGCGGTGAAGTAGGTAATTGCGAGATCGCTTATTTTCGAAGCGATGCTGTTTCTTCTTCCGGGAGTGCCTCCCGACGAATCAAGGCAGGTGCCCCAGTTTGCGCCCGACATGGAAGCCTCGTCGACTGAGATCCTCTCGAGAGACCTGCCGCCGGAACCGCCCCAACCCGGCAGGTAGGAAACGGAATCTATCGACGCTCCAGTTGAATCGCATAACGAGATATTGTCTCCTGTGTTCACCAAAAACGCCGCCGGCAGCGACGCGCAGATGAGAACCCTGGAAGAAACCGATTCGTAGAAGGTGAAGATGGTGTCGGACTTCGTCACCACCAGGTACGCACCCGGCGAGATGTAGAAATCCGACGCGGTGAGTGTGTAGAGCCTGGCGTTTTTGTTCCTGACGGTCCAGCCTTTGATGTTGACGCTGTCCTGAGACGGATTGTACAGCTCAATCCACTCCGGTTCTCCTCCTGAAGGAGCGTACATCAGCTCGTTGATTTTGACCTGAGAGTAAGCCGATTCGCAAAGCACTAAAACGGCGGCCATGATTACCCATTTGCCATTATCCGCAATTGCCATCTTGCCCTCCGATGGTTGCCTGTCCCGACGGGACAAATTAGGGACAATTCTAATGAAAGTCGAGCTGAGTTTTCCGGCTTTGGAGAGACTTATTGATAAAAGGAGTATCCGAAACTGAGCGCGGCCCGGGTTTGCCCGGGCCGCGCTGTCCCATCAATCAAGAGGAGAAACAGATCAGCATCACTTCATCAGGCTCATCTTTACCGCCTTGCGGAATGACCCCGCAATTATTCTGGCGAAGTATGTCCCGCTCGCGACTCTCTGACCGGACATGTTGGTGCCGTCCCAGTCGGCCAGGTAATTCCCGGGCGAATACACGGCCTGGTCTACAAGCCTCTTCACCAGTCTTCCGTGGACATCGTAGATCGAAAGGGTGACGGCCTCGCGGGAGGGAACGGAGAATTTGATTTGCGTCGATGGGTTAAAAGGATTCGGATAGTTCTGGTTCAAAGAATATCCGACCGGTATGCCGCCAGCCTCGGTGACCCCTTGCTGCGCGTGAGGATCGCCGTGGCACTGCGTGCATTCCATATTGGAGACAACGGTCGCCATCGCGCCGGTGGCATGACATGCCTTGCAGCCCGCAACGGTGCCTGGCGCGACATACAACGGAGTGAACGATCCCTTGGCCATGTCGTTCAGAATCTTGACCGCGTAAGCGGCGACGTCGCCGGTCAATCTGGCACATCTGTCGAGTCGCTCAGCCGAACCCGAAGTCATATCGGCAGTTTTGCACCATTCGGAGACCGAGATGTGACACAGAGGGGAACCGCTTTTGTTCTGCGGGAGGGATGAAGTGACTTTATTGATCGTGTACTTCGAATCGGCGGCATATTGGTTGCTCGTGTCGGTCGGGAATTCCGTCTGCGTGTACCACCCCAGCAGTTCGCCGACGAGCGTACTCGTGTTGGCCTTTGTCGAGACGAGAGAGATTGCCGCACCCGAACCGTTTATGGCACCGCACAAGGTTCCCCAACCCGCTGCGCCGCCGGAGCCGTAGTACATGAGTTCCGATGGAAGTGAAGCGAACGGCTCTCCTACCGTATCGCGAAGCGCCTGGATGATTGAGTTGAAGGCGCCGTAGCAGCATCCACCCGGCGTTCCATAGTATGAATCATGCCCGAGTATTCTCACCTTCTCAGGATCGAGTTCCTGGTAAGGCCAGGGCCATGTTGTGGCGCTGCTCTTTGCAAAACTCTTTTCTCTCAGAATCAGATTCAGTCCTGCCCCTCCGACTGCGACTCCGGCAGCGTATTGGGCGGACTTCGTCAAAAATTGTTTTCTCGTTAATTGTTTACTCATGCTTCTTCTCCTGGAATTTTCCGGCCGGCGACCTTTGACTAATCACCGACCGTGTTCTCAACAGAATACCACTGGATCCACCTCGCAAAATCCATCCTCATGCTGTCGGGGAGATCTTTCAATACATCCAGTGAGAGCTCCCTGGAAAGCGACAGCAGTCTCTCTGCCATTCCTTTGCCGAAGGGAGTAAGGACAACTCTTTCCTTTCTCCGGTCCACCGTATCGAGGTTCCTCTCAATGTGCCCCTTGGCCTGAAGCGATGAGAGGAGCTTGGATGTGGATGTGAATGACAGATCGAGGATGTGACTCAACTCGCCGATGGATCTGGGTTGCTCGGTGTACAACACGAGGAGGCACAAGTTCTCATTGGTGGACATGCCGCTCCCCCTGGCAAGACCTCTTTGGAACCGTCTGCACGACAGCGCCAGCCGGAGCATTCCCTGTCCGGCTTCGTACTCTGAATTCATGTCATAGCCTCCTGATCAGTCAAAGAAATGCAAATATTGTTCCTCTTCGAAAGTTGAAGATATTGGTGGGAATCTATGCTTCAGAGGACGTAAGGTGATGAACTATTCTACATCCAGATTGAGAACTTCAACGATGTTTGAATGTGAGGATCTGTGGAAGCGGGGTATTCGATGGGAGGGTGTCACATGATGCGGCGTAGGAATCGGGAATCGAAAGGAAAATATCGCTGAATTCACAGCCTCCGATGTGGCAGGACCGCGGTTACCGGGCAAATTTCATCTTGCCTGAGCCACGTAGAGACCTACCCCGCAAGCACCTCCGTCAGGAGAGCCTGTATGGCTCCCAGGTTGTACGGCTTCATAATCATCTTGATGTCAAGCTGGTCCATGTTTCCGCCAGCCTTGGCAGTCAGGTACCCCGTGGCCAGTATGCATTTGACTTTTGGTTTTTGCGCCTTTATCCTCGCCAGCAACTCGTCTCCGCCAAGCCTCGGCAGCCCGAGGTCGGAGAGCACGACCGAAATGTCCGGGTGGCTTTCAAACAACCTGAGGCCTTCTTCGCCGTCTCTTGCAGTGATGACGTTGAATCCCCTATCCGAAAGGAACTCCAGCAGCAGTTCTCTGAGTCCCGGTTCATCCTCCACGACTAGTATGGTCGCTCGCCTGGCGTTGATAGTTGGCTCTGAACTTTCGCCGTGAGTGAAGATATCTTTGGCGTTCGGTGTCGCGTCCGTAGTCGGAAGGTAGAGGAAGAATTCGGTTCCACTTCCCGACCTGCTTTCCACCTCCACGAAACCGCCGTGGGCGGAAATGATGGTCTGAACTATGGAAAGTCCGAGGCCTGTTCCTTTGCCGATATCTTTGGTAGTGAAGAACGGGTCGAATATTTTCTCCAGCTTGTCCTCTTCGATGCCCTCTCCCGTGTCCCGAACCGTGACGAGGACGAAGCGATCGACCATGACATCGCCAAGTCTTCGTTCGATACGCCTCTGCTCGGGGATGGAAAGTGAAATCGTGATGGAACCGCCAGCCGGCATGGCGTCGCGCGAGTTGTTCGCCAGGTTGATGAGCACCTGCTGCAAGTCTCCGGGTGACCCGTAGATGTGAGCGTCGTCGATGGTAAAATCGACATGAACGGTCACGCTCTCCTCGAAGGTGTGCCGTAGAATCGAAGACGTTTCTTCGATGATCTGTCTAAGCGAAAACACTTCGAAGCCTCGTGGCGAATAGCGGACGAACTGAAGAAGCCGCTTGGATATTTCCGACCCTCGGAAGGCGCTCGAGAGGGCGCGCTGTGCGTGGTCTCTGACGCTCGCCTGGTTGTCTATCTTTCTCAACAGCATCTGGATGCTGCCGATGATGATGGCGAGAACGTTGTTGAAATCGTGCGCAATTCCGCCCGCAAGTCTGCCGAGGAGCTCGGTGCGCTGAAGCTTCTTGATGGCATCCTCATTCCTTTCCCGGGCAGTCACATCCCTGAAAATCGTGAGCCTCCCGATGTAGTTATTCAGCGGATCATAGATCGGCAGAGCGCTTCTCTCCACGACCAGGCCATGGTTCAGCTCGTACCGTTCGTCCTCGACAACTCTTCGTTCCTCCACGTCCCTCTTGACATGGCTTACGAACTCGTCAGGCCGCCCCATCACGCGAGACGCCATGACGAGGACCTCATCGGAACTCATTCCGATTATCTTTGAACAATCGTCGATGCCCATTATCCGGCAAAATTCCGCATTGACAAATTCTATCTTTCCGTCGGCTCCCTGGAAGAGTATCCCTTCGTTCAGGTTCTGCAGCAGCGTGTCGAGTCTGATTTTTTCCAGCTCCTGGACCGCGGCTTCCCGTTCCAGGTTCTCCTCAAGCTTCTTCCTGTCTTCCAGCGAAACGAAGGCTATCTGAACCGCCTCTTCTCTTTCATAGATTACCGGCTGTGACAGAACCAGGGCATGGAAAGAGGAACCATCTCTTCTGAGAAATCTCTCTTCGTACGGCGGCGCAGGAATTCGTTTCTCCATGGCTTTCTTGACGCGGTCCCTGACCATCGGGAGATCGTCCGGGTGGACAAACTGGAATATGTGCGCGCCTATGAGTTCTTCTGGCGCATCGTAACCCATCATCTCGCTCGCCGCATTGTTCACCTTTATGGCCTTGAAGTTCCTGTAGATCGCCAGTCCGATCGGCGCATGATTGAAGAGATCCTCGTAAAGCTGCTTCTGCGCCGTCAGCTCGCTAAGATCGCGCACGATCCCGATAGTCCTTTCGCTCCCTTCGTGCTCGGCGTGGCTTACGCTGACCTCAACGGGTACCACTCTTCCGTCCTTCGAACGAGCTGCAAAACTGTACGTGGGTTCGATAGATTCGCCCCGCTTCGTTCTCTCGATGCGCTTCTTCACGAGTGCGATGCTCTCGGGAGCGACGAGCCGCATGAAATCTATACCGGCCAACTCTTCCAGCGTGTATCCGAATAGTTCTTCGAATCTCTTGTTAACGAAGACGAAACGTCCCTCAGATATGATGTATATTCCGTCATTTGACTTTTCTATCAGGACTTCATACTGCTCGCGGACCTTGGCGACCTGCTCGAGATGTTCGGTCCTTTGTGAATCCAGTGCACTCTGGCGGTGCGCATAAAACCCGAGAGTTAGGATGACAACCAGTAGGAGAATGATCGCTACCGTCAGAATCACCGAGCCGCGGACATAGGAATTTATCGAAGCCGCTACCGGTGCCTTGTCAACGCTCACCACCACATACCACACACTGTCCTGAAGATTGACACTCGAGGAAGTCAGCTTCGCAGAAGTCCATAGAAACTCGCCTTTTGCCGGTGCAGGTGAGTCAGGCTTGACGAATCCCGTGCCGAGCTGGTGTGCCCCGCCTAATATCGTGGATATGTCGCCTGCCCGGTGGCACGAAACACACAACCGTCTTCCTCCGGCCTGCAGTTTCGCCACACCCTTTGTGTTCCAGGCTGGAACGTTGGACCATAGATGAATGAAAGGATATCCGCCCCGAGTAAAGAATCCTAATCCTATTTTCGAGGTGGTATCGCTCATACCCAACGGCATTTCCTGGGGAGGGGGAATCACGCCAAACTGATTGACGAGAAGTGCTACGGCTCCTTCCAATCTCATCCGCCCCGCCGTGGATTTCGAGAACACCGGAAGGCCGATCAGAAGCAGGTTGGTTGTGTCGGCGGAGCCGGCAAACGGTTTGACGGAAAGACGAAACCTTTTACCAGTCATCGTCGAATCCGACGAGGCCGCGTATTGAGCCGACACCTTCTCCACATAATTCCAGAAGCGCGTTTTTGAGAAGTTCGTCCCGTCATAATTGTTTGAGACCGAATAGTCGACGATTCCAGCTGGCGAAAAAAGAAGAACATCCTCCACGTGCTGTTTGTTGGCAAACCTCAAGAATGAGTCGATGTCCTTTCTCTTCTCCTCTATGGAGCGGTCGTTTGTCAACTCTTCCGAAAGCTCGAGAAGACCGCCGGCCCGGCTGTCGAGATAATCCTTAAGATGGGAAACGGTCGAGTAGGCCGTAAAGCTATTGGTTCTAAAGACTGTGGTCGTCAGTCTTTGCTGGAAGTTTCTCGTTTCCAGGAAGGAGCCGCCAATCATGGCCGCAATGACGATTATCGTTACGCCGACTATGGCACGATTGGGATGAGCCATGATCACGTCGACGGTGCGCCGGAATTTCGACGCAGGGTCCGTATTGTTTTTCGCTTTCACTTTCGTATCAGGTTCGTAAGCTGCCGGCGATTCGCCCGACGTTTGCACTCAAAGCAATAGAAAATGCTACGCCGCCTAATCAATGTCAAATGGCACATGACTGACTGCGAATTCCGGGGTAACGCTTGGAATGCGAATCGGAATGAAGTGAGAAATTCTACGGTTGAAAATTTCTGTCCTTGCAGGTCGGCGATTGCATCACCTTCCGAAAGGTCCGAGAATTCGAACCGAAAGGAGTCGTCCGAAGTCGGGGAGTTTCCGTCGATCAGTAAGTACCCGCGAACAACGACCGCAGATCGATCGTCGGAGTCTTTGTCTTACTGGCGAGCGTCACGTACGTTTTCGCGCAAACGTCTTTGCCCGCCCCGAGAACGGTACTTACAAGCCCTATGGCATCTCCGAATTCTGCCGGGGGAAGGTTTTTCATTATGAACTTCCACATCGCCTCTTCCAGGACGTTGAACGCCGTCTGAACTTCGGACAAATCGAAGCCGGATTCAAATCTCTCGCGGGCTATTTCTTCGGCATGAGCGATCATCGGGCCGAGATTCCTTTCGGATATCGCGCGCACCGTCAGGGCATAGAGCGCCTTCAACTTCTGCCTGTTGTGCTCTTCGCCGGCTTTTTCATAGTGGGTCAATCGTGCGCTGCAAAGCGACTTCTCGGCTTCGGAGAGAATCTCGTCCATGTGGTCGTGAAGAATTCGATCGAGTGTCATCGTTTACCCTAAAGAATGTTTAACCTGGACGAAGGGTCCGAACACAGGCTTGCGGGACGGGTTGACGCCATGTTTAAGTCGGATGTTTCACCGCCCTTCTGTCTCGGAACGACTGCAAGTAGTGACTGCAAGCCCGGTCTCCTTCGCAATAATATAGCTACTTACAGACGCATGTCGACAGGGGTGAGAAGTTTTTACGCACTTCCTCTTGACAATTGTCGGGCGGTTTCCCAAATTTGTTGCGTCGAGCGGCATGGCATCAGGGCGGGTATGTTTACGCCTGGGGCAGTAGCACTAAAGCGGGCTAGTCCTTTCTATCCTGAGTCCGTCATATCGTAGGCAACCTCTCCGCCTTTCCTTTGTTCTGGCAGATTTCGGAGGGAATTATGCGGATTTTTACTGCGGTGTTCTATTTCTTTTTCTTTTCACTTACTGCTTGGGGCCAATCAAGCAGTTGTCACCAACCCGATTGCGTCAAAGCGAAGAAATGCACGGTGTGTCTCCTGCGGGAGGCAGATACAGGCCGGCCTAATCTCCCGTCGGCCACGGCCGTTTCTTCATCGTTAAGGACGTCGTTAGAATACACGAGATAGTCGATAAGAACATAAAGATAAAGTCTGAAGCTGGAGGCATGTTTGCGAACCATCAGTCGCAGCACGATGCCTGATATCTTGTCTTTATGTTGAGCAGCTCCTCCCGGCGGACGCAAACATATCCTGCAAGTGTCTGTTAACATTCAAGAAAGAGGGGGAAGCCGTGAAGTATTCGAGCGTACTGATCATGATTGCGCTCTTGACGGTGAGCGCACGGGGACAAACTACAATCATAGCATGGGAAGTTTCGGGGCAGACAAGCTACGGCACCGACGGTTTGGCTGCCGCGGCAGTCGCAACCGGAATAACAAACAGCATGGGCCTGACAAGAGGCAGTGGTGTCGTCGCATCTGGTGGCTCACCTGCCGCGGACGCGTGGGGCGGTCGAGGTTGGAATTACCCGACGGCCGCTGAAGCACTGGCCGCCAACGTTTACGTGACTTTCGGGTTAACCATTAACAGGTCCTATTCGACCTCATTGAGGCAAATCGC
>JBJKPN010000216.1:0-9700 GCA_046706365.1 Candidatus Kryptoniota bacterium
TCGAACTTCACAACGTGTTCCGTGAGGACAAGGAAAAGCCGTCGCTTCCGACGCAGGAGGCGCTGAAGAATGCTCCGGCGAAGACGGAACAGTTCTTCAAGGTGCCGAAGGTAATAGACAGATAAGATTATTTCTCGATGCGGAAACATGCTTAAAGACAAGGCAAATAGATTTCATGAGAAGCAACGACGCCTCTTTCCTGTCCTTAAGAAGGTGGGGATGGGATTGGCTCGGGCATCCTCGCGTGACTTCGGAAACGTCGAGATTATGCACAAGGTGACTAATCCACTATCGGAAAATGAAGTACGATGGCCAAAAAGATGAAAATAGTCGCGATTATTCCGGCACGTTATGCTTCCACCCGCTTTCCGGGAAAACCGCTGGCGATGATCTCGGGAAAACCGATGATCCGGCACGTGTATGAACGGGTTGCCCGCGCACGGAAGGTTAACGAAACATACGTGGCAACCGACGACAAACGAATCGCAGACACTGTGGAGAGCTTCGGCGGGAAATACATTATGACCTCGCCGAAGCTGAAAAGCGGAACCGACAGGTGTGCAGCGGCGGCGGGAAAAACAGGTGCCGATGTTGTCGTGAACGTTCAGGGAGACGAGCCTGTGATCTCGCCGAAGACGATCGACGCAGCAGTCTCCGCACTGCTCGCTTCGCGAAGCAATGTCGTGTCGACAGCGGCGGTTCCGATTCTCGACGAGGCGACTCTCTTCTCCGAGAACGCCGTCAAAGTTGTGGTCGACAAATCCGGGAGGGCGCTTTACTTCACAAGGTCGACCATCCCGTTCTTGCGCGGCTTCAAAAAAGAGGACTATCTCGCGAATTTTCATTTCCTCAAGCATTTGGGGATATACGTTTACAGAAACAGTTTTCTCCAGAAAATCACGAAGCTGAGAGAGACTCCGCTCGAGAAAGCCGAGAAACTCGAGCAGCTGCGTGTTCTGGAAAACGGTTACCAGATACAGGTGGCCGTAGTTGAAGGCGACACTATCTCGGTGGATGTTCCGTCGGACATAGATGCGGTCGAATCTTATCTGTCCAATCTAAAATCAAAACAATAAGGAACCGGAATTGGCGAAGCGTAACACTAAGTATATTTTTGTGACGGGCGGTGTCGTATCATCGCTCGGGAAAGGCATAGCGGCGGCCTCACTCGGGTTGCTGCTCAAATCACGCGGTCTCAACGTCGCACTTCAAAAGTTCGATCCGTATATAAACGTCGACGCAGGGACCATGAACCCGTTTCAGCACGGCGAAGTCTACGTCACCGACGACGGAGCCGAGACAGATCTCGACCTGGGACACTACGAGCGCTTCCTGGACGTTACGACCACCCGGAGCAGCAACACGACCACGGGACAGATCTACTACGAAGTCATATCCAAGGAGCGGCGCGGCGACTATCTCGGGGCTTGCGTCCAGGTCGTCCCGCACGTAACGGATGAGATCAAGCGGCGCTTCTCCGCACCGTACGAGGGAAAAGACTATGACGTCGTGATAACCGAGATCGGCGGAACCGTCGGCGATATCGAGGGTCTCCCCTTCCTCGAGGCCATGAGACAGTTCATGCTCAAGATCGGCAGGAAGAACGCCATCAACATTCACGTCACGCTTGTTCCTTTCATAGAAGCGGCGGGCGAAATAAAAACGAAGCCGACACAGCACAGCGTCAAGAGCCTCCTTGAAATCGGAGTCCAGCCGGAGATCCTTATCTGCAGAACCTCGAAACGCATCAGCCGCGAAATAAAGGAAAAGATCGCGATGTTCACGAACATCGAACCGGACGCCGTAATCGAGGGACGGGACGTGGAGACCATTTACGAAATGCCGCTGATCCTGAGGAAGCAGCGTCTCGACCAGATAGTGTTGAAGAAGTTCAACCTCCAGGCAAAAGAGCCGGATTTGTCCGCCTGGGAGGAGATGGTCCAGCGCGTCAAGAATCCGAAACACACACTGAAAATCGGAATTTGCGGGAAGTATACGGAGCTCCTCGATGCGTACAAGAGTATTCGTGAGGCGTTCATTCACGCCGGCGCCGAGAACGATGCGCGAGTTCAGCTCGAGTGGATCGCGGCCGAAGACGTGGAGAATGAGGGAGCCGACGCCCACCTCAAAGGAATCGACGGGCTTCTCGTACCGGGCGGTTTCGGCGAGCGCGGCATAGAAGGAATGATCACGGCGATACGGTATGCGCGCGAAAAAAACCTCCCGTATTTCGGTATCTGCCTCGGAATGCAGACTGCGATAATCGAATATGCGAGACACGTGGTCGGATGGAAGGACGCAAATTCCTCGGAATTCAAGAAGACTACCCACAGCGTAATCGATATCATGCCCGGCCAGAAAAACGTGAAGGAAAAGGGCGGGACAATGCGCGTCGGGGCTTATATATGTATGCTGCAGAAAGGCACCAAAGCATTCCAGGCTTACGGAACCGAGGTAATAAGCGAACGCCATCGCCATCGGTTTGAAGTGAACAACAAGTTCAGGCGGAAGCTGTCGGATGCGGGGATGAAGTTCAGCGGACTTTCCCCCGACGGGGAGCTCGTCGAAATGGCTGAGATTCCTGACCATCCGTGGTTCGTCGGCTGCCAGTTTCACCCCGAGCTGAAATCACGTGCTGCCAAGGCGCACCCGCTGTTCAGGGAATTTGTCGCGGCCGCACTGGCGCACAAGCTTCAGGACTAGACCCGGAGCCGGCCCTTCCATTTGGTTGAGAAGGGCCGGGCTTCCCCCACCCAATTTACACTTCATTTTCCCCGCCTTCTCAACTTCCGCTGACCTTTCACACAGAAATCTTCACCCCCCACCAATGACTCGCCTGCTGTTTCCAAAGGCTTAGCCGCCCTCTCCAAAGGCTCGCCAGCCCTTTCCAAAGACTTGCCCGCCCTTTCCGAAGACTTGCCTGCCCCTTCCAAAGGCTTGCTTGCCCCTTCCGAAGTCTTGCCTGCCCTTTCCAAAGACTCGATCATTGTTTTCGGACCAATTTATCCTGGTGGATCAGTCCTTTTTGTGTGTATAAGTATAGAAAAAGGTCTCATACCGCGACGTCGTAAGAGATGAGGAGCTGGTTTGTGTTTGAGATGTGAAAGCGTCCAACCCTTTCCATCCAGCCTGATTTTGCCCGATGATCTCACTTTCCGGGGCTCGAAGTTGAATCTGAAGCCTTACGTTCCTTTCATATTTCACGCGGGTTTGCTAATATTTCATCTGTCAACAAAAAAGATAGCGAAGGAGCAGTTCGCGTCAGGGTATGAAACGTTTCTGCCGCGGAAAACGAACAACTTAGGAGATTAAATAATGAAGTTTTTTATCGATACCGCAAATCTCGATGAAATAAAAGAAGCCGCCGAGCTGGGCGTCCTCGACGGGGTGACAACGAATCCAAGTCTCGTAGCAAAAGAGAAATACGACATAACTTTCAAAGAGCTGATAGCCGAGATATGCAGGACAGTACCCGGTCCGGTGAGCGCGGAAGTCGTCTCCACAGACACAGAAGGGATGCTCAAGGAAGCGCACGAGCTCGCCAAAATCGCGGACAATGTCGTAATCAAGATCCCGCTTCTTAAGGACGGGCTTAAGGCTGTGAAGAAGCTCAAAGCCGAGGGGATAAAGACAAACGTGACGCTGTGTTTTTCCCCTTCCCAGGCGCTCCTGGCGGCAAAGGCAGGGGCTTCATATATAAGCCCGTTTGTCGGAAGGCTCGACGATATAAGCGAAGACGGCATGGAGCTCGTCGAACAGATCATTGCGATTTATGACAATTACGGTTATGATACCGAAGTCCTCGTTGCAAGCGTCAGGCACCCCTTGCACGTCGTTCAGGCGGCACTGATGGGTGCGGACATTGCTACGATGCCTTTCAAAGTGATTGAACAGCTTGCCAGGCACCCCCTGACCGATATCGGTCTCGAGAGATTCCTGGCAGACTGGAAGAAAGCCGGAATAAAATGAAAAAGACACCGTTTAACAATCTTCACCTTGCCCTCGGCGGAAAGATGGTCGGGTTCGCAGGGTATGAAATGCCGGTACAATACTCGGGGATCGTCAAGGAGCACCGGAACGTCCGCGAGAAAGTCGGCGTGTTCGATGTGTCTCACATGGGCGAGTTTTACGTCCGGGGAAAAGACGCCGAGGCATTTCTCCAGAGAAATACTATTAACGATGTGACGAAGCTGACTCCGGGAAGAGCGCAGTATACGGCACTCGTCAATGAGAGCGGACTTCTTCTCGACGACCTGATAGTTTACAAGATGGAGGACAAGTTCATGATTGTGGCGAACGCCTCCAACATTGAAAAGGATTTCAAGGCTTTTTCGTCACGGCTGACCGGCGACGTACGGCTGGAAGACGCCAGCGACGCCACGGCCCTCCTTTCCGTTCAGGGACCCTCGTCAATGGTCGTGATGCAGAAGCTTGCAGACTCCGACCTCGGCGCAATACAATACTACCATTTCACACAGGGGAAGATTGCCGGAATCGACTCAATAGTTTCGAGAACAGGCTATACAGGCGAGTTCGGCTTCGAGATTTTTTTCGAAGCCAAAGACGGCGATCCTGAAAAGATGTGGCGTGCGATCTTCGATGCGGGAAAAGACTATGGCATTCTGCCGATCGGTCTCGGTGCAAGAGACACTCTCAGGCTGGAGATGGGTTACTGCCTCTACGGGAACGATATCGACGAGACGACCAACCCGATCGAAGCCGGTCTCGGCTGGATCACGAAGGTCGATAAAGGAGAGTTTGTCGGAAGAGATTCGATTTTGAAGGCCAAGCAGGAAATTACCCGAAAGCTGGTCGGGTTCAAGGTAGACGAGAAATCCTTACCACGCCACGGTTACGAAATCCATTCCCAAAACGGCAAGATAGGCAACGTCACAAGCGGCACCTTCTCTCCCTCGCTCGAGGTCGGCATTGGCATGGGCTACGTTGAGACTGCACATGCGACAGAAAACAGCGAGATATTCATCGATGTGCGTGGAAAGAAGGTTCCCGCTCACGTCGTGAAACTTCCGTTTGTCGCAAAGAAAAACTGAGGTCGCGAATGAAGATTGAAGTTTTCTTTTCACCTGCGGGTGTGGATGAGCTTGGCATGCGCGGCAGGAACGTCGTGATCATCGACGTATTGCGCGCCTCGACGACGATCTGCACGGCACTCAAGAACGGCGCAAGAGAGATTATCCCCGTTCCGGATATAGAAAACGCGACGAAGATTTCGGCCAATCTGAGCAGCGATTCGCGCCTTCTCGGCGGCGAAAGGCAGGGGAAAAGAATAGACGGGTTCGATCTCGGAAACTCCCCTCTCGAGTACACGGCGGAACGAGTCAAGGGAAAGACGATCATTTTCACGACCACGAACGGCGCGGGAGCGATGTACAAATGCCGCTATGCTTCCCTCGCTTTGGTCGGAACTTTCGTGAACGTTTCGGCCATAGTCAAGACTATGAAACATGTCGGCGGCACATGGACAATTCTCTGTTCCGGAAGACAGGGAGCGTTTTCGGCCGAGGATGCGACTTGTGCGGGAATGATGATTTCCCAAATAGAAGAATCGACCGAAGTGGAGACCGACGACGCGGGATTGACCTCCGTGATTCTCTACAAGAACTACAAGCGGAGTATCCTGGGCATGCTGAAAAAAGCCGCACACGGGAAGTACCTCATATCGATAGGGTTTGAGCAGGACCTGAACATCTGCGCGGATGTCGACAGCGTCCCGGTGATTCCGGTTTCCGACGGCGTGGCGATAAGATTGAAGAACCGTGGAGACGAACTTCGCGAAAAAATTCAGAAACAAGTCGGGGATTAATGGCCGAGCCGAAAGAGAACAAAGAGACCAACGGAAAGCGAAAGAAGCAGCCTAAATCACTCCGGTCGGAAGTCGTTAATTTTTCCCTGATCATTATTTCAATCCTGGTCAGCCTGAGCATACTCTCGTATTCTCCCGCCGACGATGCCGGATCGGAGATAGGATTCTTCGACTTCTTCAGGGTTTTCCTCGGCGATGAAAGCATAAGGGCGAAGGCCGACACCATTCACAACTGGCTCGGGATCTTCGGAGCATATATTGCGCACTTCTTCGTCAACTCGACTCTCGGATATTTTTCAATCGCGTTCCCAATCGTTCTCCTGATATTCAGCTGGACGACGCTTTTGAGGAAGGAATACAAAGGCGCCGCGCGCGCAAGCACGATGGTACTCCTCTATGCGTTGGCAATTGCGATACTCTCCGGATATCTCAAGACCCTGATAGGAAGCGACCAGTTCGGCAAGGAGTGGTACGGACTGATCGGGCAATTCTCCGCGCTCGCGCTTGTCCGCGCATTCGGGGATGTCGGCGCCGGCGGTCTCATTTTTATCCTTTTCTTCGCGCTAATCGTCTTCACTTTGAAGATTTCCCCCAAAGAACTCATGGCCGCTCTCGGCTCTTTCTTCAGCTGGGTATTTGACGGAATGAGAAGCATCGGCGGGGCGGTCCTGTCAGGTAAGGGAGGAGAAGGTGCTGTCAAGATATCCAGGCCGTCAGAGTCGTCCGGCAGGTCAAAAGCAGACGCGGCACCGGTTAAGATCGTCAGGGAGGATGCGAAGCCCAAACAGGATTCGACGCTGATCAACGAGGCGAAGGAACTGGTCAAGCGCACGATGACGAAGCCCGAGCTGCCCGAAGATGTCGAATCCGAGGATGATGAGGAGACTGGCAGTGACGAGGAGGTCGCCCCCGCGCCGCGCGCCAGACGCTCAGTCCCTCCAAATCCACCGGCAGGCGACGTCGGAGAGGCGGAGAACGTGGACGAGGATATTGAATACACCTTCCCTTCGCACGACCTGCTGGAAGTTCCGATGGAGGTGGACAAGGTTTCGGACGAAGAGCTCCGCGCGAATGCGGACCTGCTCCGCTCGAAACTCGAAGTCTTCGACATACAGATCGAAAGCGTCAGCGTAATTCCCGGGCCAGTTGTCACACTTTATGAGCTTGTGCCGGCCGAAGGAGTCAAGATCAGCAGGATCACGAGCCTCGAGGACGACCTCGCCCTTGCCCTGCAGGCCCGGGGAATAAGGATTATTGCTCCGATACCCGGCAAAGGCGCCGTAGGAGTTGAAATTCCGAACAAGAAGCCGCAGATCGTCAGGTTCAGAAGCATAGTGTCTTCGCCGAAATTCAAGGACATGCGGTTCAATCTTCCCATCGCGATGGGCAAGACGACGACCGGTGAAGTCGTGGTCGACGATCTGTCGCGCATGCCGCACCTGCTCATTGCCGGCGCGACCGGTTCCGGCAAGAGCGTCGGAATCAACACTATCATGATGAGCATGATCTACAAACTTCACCCGAAGGACATCAAGTTCATCATAATCGATCCGAAAAAGATCGAGCTTTCATTGTACAAACAGCTCAACAGACATTTCCTGGCAGTCTCGCCCGACATACAGGAAGAAATCATCACGGAGTCGAACAACGCCGTCATAGCCCTGAAATGCGCCGAAGCAGAGATGGACAAGAGATATTCCATACTCGCGAAGGCGGGGGTGCGAAACATCCAGGATTACGATAAGAAGTTCAACGACGGCCGGCTGACCGACACGGAAGACATGAAGTTCACCCGGCTGCCTTACATCGTGATATTCATCGACGAGCTCGCGGACCTGATGCTGACCGCGGCACGCGAAGTCGAAGACCCGATCACCCGGCTGGCACAGCTTGCAAGGGCGGTCGGAATTCACCTCGTGCTCGCGACGCAGCGACCGTCGGTGGATGTGATAACCGGACTCATCAAGGCGAACTTCCCCGCGCGCATCGCCTACCAGGTTGCGTCGCGGATAGATTCGCGGACGATACTCGATCAGAACGGTGCCGAGCAGCTCCTTGGCAACGGCGACATGCTTTACCTCGCCGCAGGGAGCTCGAAGCCGGAGAGAATACAGAACTCGTTCCTGTCGACCGAGGAAGTGGAACGTGTCGTCGAGCACATAGCGAGCCAGCAGGGCTTTTCGAGGCCGTACCAGCTGCCGTCGGTACTTAACAGGAAAAAGAACGGCGGCGGGCTCGCGTCCGAATTCGACGACATGTTCGAAGAGGCTGCAAGGCTCGTCGTCAGGCACCAGCAGGCTTCGACTTCATTCCTGCAGAGGAGACTCAAGCTCGGTTACGGCAGGGCGGCAAGAGTGATCGACGAGCTCGAAGAGGCCGGAATCATCGGACCGTTCGAAGGTAGCAAGGGACGCGAAGTCCTCCTCGAAAGCGAAGCCGAGCTCGACGCGCGGCTCACCGAACTGGGAATGATGTAAGCGCGGTTTGTCCTTCTCCTGGGAACCCCACTCTTCGGCAACATCTCAACCTTCGCTGCCTGGCATCAAAGCCAACTCCTATTTTCACAGTGAGCGCGAGGAACAGGTCGCGCAATCCATAGTGATCGGACAACGGATTTACGTTGCCCTGTGGTCCCGTGTAGTAGGTGGCAAAGGTCGGAATCATGACTTTTATCTCAGGCTCGAGAAACCAGCCCGAATAGTACCGCCTGCTGATGCCGACAAAGTAGTCCTTGTATACCGCCAATTGCGGGTAGGGAACGAGACCCGAAGTCTGCCCGTATTCGTTGCCTACTTCAAACCTGTAGCCGTCCAGTGCGAGCCCCGCATACCATGAGAAAAAGTAAAAAGTCGAAGGTCGCGGCCGGATTTGGTATCCTGATACTCCGATCACGCCGCCGCCGAACAGCGGTAAAATCCGCACTTCGGCTCCGAGCCCGGCGCCTCCGTACAAGGAAAGAAGGTTCACCTTACTGAGATGGAATGTGTATGCTTCTCCCTGGGCGAAGATATCCATACCGAAATGGTGCCCCAGATAACCCAGCGCCTTCGCGAACGCCTTCTGCCCTTCGGCAATCCCGTTCGGATTGTAACCGCTGGAATCGGCGGGAGCCACGCGGCCGTGTCGGACTGGGCCGCCGCACTCCCGATGAGCACCGTAACGGCAAGAATTCCCGCGAACAAACAAGGCTTCCTGCTCAGGCTCTTTGGCAACGTACGGTGTCCCTTTGTTTTCACAGGTTCTAGTTCATTATCACGATCCCAATCATATACCCACCTTTACGCTGAACGCGAGGAAAAGGTCACTCAAGCCGCAATTATTCAGACCGACCGCGGTGTTGCCACCTGGATACCCGGATGATCCGGGTATGTTCTTATAGTAATAATAGGTAGCAACGACTGGGAACATCAACTTGATCTCCGGTTCGATAAAGAAGCCATGGTCATACCTTCTGCCGATTCCAACGAAATAACTCTTGTAGACCGCTTCGGGAGGAGAGTGGGTCGGGGAGAATACCGTGTTGGTTACACCATATGCCTCCCCAAGTTCGATGCGATATGCATCGATCATAAATCCCGTGTACAGTGACGAGTAGTAGAAAAGGGAAGGGCTGCGTGGTATTTCATTGCCTGATATTCCGATGATGCCACCCAAGAAGATGGGCGCTAATCGAATCTCGGCTCCCAGACCAGCAGCCTCCGAAATGGAAAGGAAGCCCACTCGCCGGAAGTGAATAGTGTACGCTTCCCCCGTTATGAACAAATCCATCCCGAGATGCTTTTTGAGGTAGTCGCTTGCCGCCTTCTGTCCTTCCGCAATCCCGTTCGGATTATACCCGCTCGAGTCGGCGGGAGCCACGCGGCTTGAGTCGGTCTG
>JBJKPN010000217.1:0-18605 GCA_046706365.1 Candidatus Kryptoniota bacterium
GTCTCGACATTAGTGCATACATACGTAAACCCGTAGTGGTTGATGAGTTTTGAATAGTCCGTGACCACTCCGCCAGGATAGATTATTAAATACTTCCCCGGCGCCGGTACCCAGTGATCAAATTCCCAAATTGTTCCACCGTTGTACGTTGCTCCATCTGAGTAAAACGGGACCAGCGGTTGGATAGTGTTCAGCTTCTCTTTGCCTGCACCGCTCTTTGAGGTGGAATCCGCTTTCTCGGATGCGCTCGGCGAGGTTGGCGATTCCGACTGGTTGAGTTTCTGACTGCACGACTGGAAGAAAGCAAGGCTAAGAATTAAAAGAAATATCCCTTGCTTGCTTGCTTGCTTGCTTAAGATGGTACTTCATTTCAGCCTCCGATTTTATCCGTGTCTATTGGTAAGTGTCCCTAGAGCGCCATTTGAACTCCGGGCGCCTAGGTCCAATTCAATCACAGACCCACTATGAAACAAGTTAAGGTCCCGATCTCCTTCCGGCAAGTCGGTGGAATTACCGACATGCCTCAATCGCGCACGTCTATCTTTGATTCAAGTCGATCAGCACACTCCGCTAATGAAAGAAGAACAAATCCAGGTGCGGCTTGAGTACCAGGTAAACTGCGAACGGGTTGATCGACTGGCCTGCATCCGGATTGTCCGTGGGGAGTTGCGGAGGCTGCGGAGTACGCATCAGGGGTTGAACGGGCACCATTGCATCCAACTCCACGGAGAACCAGTGAAGCCCCCAACCGGCTCCAATGGTTAGGTAATATGCAGAATAATATTTTGTAACGAAATTGCTGGTTGGGTTGGCCGGATTTGCGATAGAATTAAACCATGAGTTCTCCACCGAAGGCCCAGCAAAAAGATAACAGTCGATATCAGGTAATTGCCTCCGAACCAGCAGCGACCATCCAACGGGTCCCCCGAAGAAGAAAATTGAGCCGGGCCCGCTTGTGGCGTTGTACCTTCCCTCCACTGCAAATTCATTGTTGATCTGCCAGGCCGCCATTAAGAAGAATGAGAATCCCGATCCCGCCCCGATTCCTAACCCAACCTGCGGACCCGCGTCCACTTTATGTGCCAGCGACTGCGACAAGGAGTCCTCTGCCGACAGACGAGCTTCCTTACCTTGCCCAAGACAGACGTTTGAGAGAACAAGCAGCAACAATATTGGCTTCGTCATATGCCTCCGGAATCTGGCTTCAAATGCGACGATCGACAACAGGAACTCCGAACTGTCTTCCCGGATTCGGCTCGATGTAGATGTCAATTGAACCCGATTCCCACTTTCACCCCCAGTGAAAAATAAAAGTCCGGCAGCCGGTAATGCCTGGTAACCCACCGCAAAGTACCGCCCGGTTGCCCTGAGAGAATCGGATATGTGGCAGATAACGGGCACATTATCTTCACCACCGGCTCGATGAGATAGATCTTACCGAATCTCCGACTGATTCCGACGAATGCGCTGGAATAGCGCGTGTCTTCATAACCGGATGCCATATCAGCCGCGTAGTGCTTCGCATTCACCTCCCCGGCCTCGAACCTGTATTTTCCGACCTGGATACCCGCATACAGGGAGGTGTAAGTAAAACTGGAGGAGTAAGGGAAATTCTCCAGCAACGGAACGTCGTGCAGACCCGGGATTCCATCGTCGCCCGAGAAGCCGGCAATCAAGCCGAGAAAGACGGGGCTCAGTCTTACCTCAGCCCCGAGACCAAATGCCGGCTCCAGGGAAGATGGGCCGTTGAAGTGAAGCGCATGAAGTTCCCCTGTGACAAAGAGATCGCCTCCGATCTGAGAGGCCCGGATGAAAGACATAATATCTTCCGGCGCAGAATACAGACTATCGGCCCGACCTTGGCGTCGGGACGTATCCGGCGCAACCTGCTTCGGGCGATCCTGAGCGGTCGCTTCTACCGCCGCCGCGAGGAGAATCACACTATTCAACATTAAGAGAAACAGCACACGCATCTTTACGGCTTCGCAATGTCACCCCTTCGGGCTTCTTCTGTATCCGTTTTGATTCTTCCAATTCTCGAGCCTGCTCATCCTTTGCTTCCACCGTCTTCCTGCCGCCGGTCTTCATCTATGGCAGACTCCTGACTTTTGTTTTCCGACCTCTGTTTTCTCAACCTCAGCCTTCACCTCAACCTAAGCCTGCGTTGCCTCGGACCTCCGGCTTCTGCCTTTTGACGTCGTTCTCTCCTTTGCCCTTGGATTGCCGACGTCCTAATTGACTCCAATCCCAATCTCAAGACCGATCGCGAAGTACAAATCCCGCAACTGGTAATGCCGGGTTACGGGATTAAGAGGACTGGAGCCATATCGGTCATAGAAACGTGCGGCAATCGGGTAAACAACCTTCAACTGTGGCTGTATAAAGAGGAGCCGCCCGATTCGTCTGCTGACTTCAAAATAGGCTGAAGTATAGCTTGAGGATGGATTATTCGTCACCCACATACTGTTGCCGGCATTTATAACCCCTAATCCAATCCGCAGACTATCAATGCTGACTCCGCCGTAGACCGACGTGAAGCTGTAGGTTTTGGTTCCACCTTCTGCGTTGTCGGACTCGTAGAGACCCGGTATTCCCTCATCGCCGCACACTCCGGCAATGAACCCCAGAAAAACCGGATGATACCGGAGTTCAATGCCCGGCCCTCCCCCCATCGTCGTAGATGAGGGTCCGCCGAGGTGGAAGCCATAGTATTCTCCAGTCGCTAAAAGATCGGCGCCGATGTGATTAGCTAAGAAGTCCGCGATCGACTTCTGACCCTCTGAAATGCCGCCTGGGTTGTAGTGCAAACTGTCTGAGCGAGACGCGCGGGTTGTGTTCTGCTGAGCATTTGCGCCGCGGGCAGGTGGAGACAGAAGCGCAATGAAACTGAGCAGGACGATTCGAATTACACGTCTCTTGGTCTTTATCATTCGGCTCAACCCTTTCTTGTTACCTCATAAACCGTTGTTTTTCTCAAAGCTTACATGCCCCCACTTAGTTCGAGTCATCCTTTGATCTTAGGCTGCGATCTTCTAAAACGCATACCCAAAAGAGATCCCGCCCCAGGAGTAGACGCGTTGGGGTTCAAGAATTGGAGTGTAGTCTATTCTGAACACAAAGCCTCCATCGTCGGGCTGGTATCTGTAACCAATCGTCCCCTCCCACCATAGTGCCTGAGCACCAGTACTTGGGCCGTTCGCCAGGAACGAATCACCCCCCGTTAACGAAACGAAGCCGACAACTGCGCCCATTCCCAATTCGATGTGATGGGCGTGCCAACCGACAAGATAATTCACTGTAATGGGAAAAGCTGTAACAATGGACCATGCCGTGAGACCGATCCTGAATCCTATCTCTTTGCTAGTACGGTAGTCAAAGTTGAACGAGTATACTCCTCCTGCTCCCCCCAGTTCAACATATACCGAGTTCCGACAGAAATGGCTGGTACTGTCCTTGACAGATTGAGCCCTTGCCGATACGGACATCAGCATGAGAAGCAGAAGAAGAACCATGATTTTTGAATATTCCCCGTTTCGCAAAACGCATCACTCCCTTCCTGCAACAAGCTTGTTCCATAGAAGCCGGTCTCTTTGTCGCCCCCGGCTTTCTCCCCCTGGACCGCCGACACGTGACAGTTTTGTCCAGGCCGACCAGGCCCGCCGATTCCGAGCGAATGTGCTTCACCTTCAGATTGTGCTTCTCTGAGGAGAGGGGCAATTACTATGCCGGCCGAAATCATTAAAAAACGGCCGCGAATCCTTCGAAATCTGCATATCAGAACCCGATGACCCGTAAACCGTCCGATTTCGACACAGATCGTGTTCGGATTCGATACAGGCGGCTCGTCTACCGGCAGCATTCTGACCTCTGACTTCCGGCCTCCGTTTCCTCAACCTTAGCCTTAACCTCAACCTGTTCCGCGTCAGCCCTTCGGGCTTCTGTTTTCTGATCTCTGACCTCCGTCTTTTCTACACCTCAGCCTTAACCTCTTTTACCTCTGACTTTTCTCACCCTCTACCTTCACCTCAACCTAAGCCTGCGTTGCCTCGGACCTCTGACTTCCGGCCTCTGATGTCTGCTTTTGACCTTTGACTTTTACACGTACCCTGCGTTCTTCATGCTCAGGTACCCCGTCGGCCCGACTATCAGGTGGTCATGGACCGGGATATCGAGGAAGCCGCCGGAGTAAACAAGATCCTTCGTAATCTGTATGTCCTCCTTGCTCGGGTCGAGCTTCCCGCTCGGGTGGTTGTGCACAACGATGATGCTGGCTGCGTCCTCGAGTATCGCGAACTTGAAAACCGCCCGCGCGTCTACGAGGCTCGCGCTCAGCGTCCCCTCGGTCAGCGTCTTCACGCGCTTCACCCTGCCGGAGGTGCTGAGAGCAATGACCCTGAAGATCTCCCTCTTCTCGCCGGCAAAGTCTTTCATGATGAACTTGTGAACCGCCTCCGGGTTGTTGAGCAGCGGCGCTTCGGTCGCCGGCACGCTCTGCAGCCGTCTCCCAATTTCGAAAGCGGCGGCGAGCGTAACCGCCTTCACCTTTCCGATACCGGCTGTATCCGAAAGCTCCAGCGCATCCCGCATCGAAAGAAGGCCGAGCGAATTCTCGAACGACATTAATAGCTCGCGCGCAACATCGATCGCCGTGCGCGAGCGGTCCTTTGTACGGGTGCCCGTCCTTAATAATATGGCCAGCAATTCGACATCGGTGAGTTTCGTAGCCCCGTGTGACAGGAGTTTTTCCCTCGGCTTCTCGCTATCGGGCCACTCTCTGAGCGAGTGCGACCGTTCTCTCGTTTCGCTTATTCGATTGCCCATCGACCGCCCCCTTCCTGACTTTGACGGTTGAAATCCGACTACTGAGTGCTTACCTCTCCGAGATCAACGATGTTTCCGTTTTTGAACTGAAGTATATGGAGATAATTATTCGAATTGTTGTCGTCGAAGGATATCGTCGAATGAACGCCGGCATAGATGCCGTACTTGAGCGCGTTCTCTATCGCCGATCTGCTCGTGTTCCCCATTTTGATGATATTCAGCAGGTCGTTTGTGACGTCATACCCGTATGAAATCACGCGGTCGAACTCCGCGTCCGAGATCTCCGCCAGAGAATCGCTTGCGGCGATGTAAGCCGGGGAGCTGGTATTGAAATAAGTATCGCTGCAGAAGATCACCCCGTCGACATACATGTCGTTGTTCGAAAGCTGGTTCATGTCGTACCAGTCGTCCGTTCCCAGAAGCTGGGTCTTCACGTTGTAATATGCGAGCTGGGCTCCGACCACCCCCATGTCCTTCGATGACGTAAGCGGAACGAATATGGCGCCGAGTGAGCGAAGTGCGTCGAAATCTCCGAGGCTGGACCGGTCGTCGAGCGGTATGCCGAGAGAGTCGGCGACGGGGACGGGGTCCTTCCCGAACAGGTCGTAAGCGTCGACGCTCCCCCTGACCCGTACAAGAGAGTCGACATACACCGGTTTGAAACCATAATTGATAAGCTTTGCCTGCTCGAGCGTAGTGAGCGGGCCGAAATCCACGTACGGCTCCTTCAGGGATGCGGCAGCTTCTTTTATCTGTTCGATCTGCTGCGAAAGGTCGGTCGTCCCGCTTTCGAAATACGCCACCGACACGGGAGTCACTCCGAGCTCCTTCAGCCGGTCGACGAAATAGCCGGCAATTACTTTTCCGTAGGAGTCGGACGGGGCGAGAACCGCAATACGCCTCAGATGGAGCACATTCACCGCATAATTTGCCATTGCCCGGCCGCGCGTTTTGAAACTCGGATTTGCCTGGAAGAGATATGGATTTCCCTTTGTCAGCCCCGACTGGGTCGCGGTCGGCGTAATAGTCGGCACATGCGCCGTGTCCGCCAGATGCGCGATTGCCGAAACGTCGTCGCTGAAGACCGGGCCGATAATCGCTTTGACAGACGTATCGCCGGCCAGGGCATCCATGTCCGAATAGAGATTGAGAACTACGCCGCGGTAGTTCTTGAGAACGAGTCCGACTTTCGTCTTCGCGGTTGCATTGTAGTTGTCGAGTGCGAGCTGAATTCCGAGGAGGAGCCTGTCGCCGACGCCGCTGCCGTATTCAAGGGGGAGGAGCGCGCCGATCTTCACGGATGATAAAGCAAGCAGGCTGTCGCTGGCTATGCGGTCGACCCACCTCGACACTTCTCCGCTTCCGAGTCCCGTCTGCGGGTAACGCAGCTCGAATTCCCTTAGAATTCTTTCGGCGTTCGGAAGTTTATCCGAAAAATAAGCGCGCCGGGCAAAGCCGATTGCGACGGTGACGGCCGAAAGCCTGCTGTGACATTCCTCGAATACATTTTCGATTTCGCTGAAGCTAAGGCTGAAGTCCACAAGCGCACGCAAACTGGCCACCGACTCGCTTTGGACGACATTGTCTGAAGAAGAATCTATCGCCGTTATGAATTTCACCGCCGCAGAGGAATCCCGACCGAGCTCGTAAAGGTCTGCCCCCTGAACGTAAAACATCTCGTAACGCCGGTTGTCGAGGGGAAACCTCATAAGAAATGTGTCTATGGCAGAAACGGATTCGGCATACCTGTGAAGATTGAACAGGCTTCTCGCACCGTAATAGAACGCGTCCGCCGACCGCTGGTTCAGCGAGTCGTCCATAACCTCCTTGAAGTACTGGTAAGCGGTGGAATAGTCGCCCTGCCTGAATATCTGCACCCCGAGGGAGTAATTCGCCTCGTCCGCCTGATTGTACGGTATCTGGGAAAATGCACTCCCCGTAACAATTAGAAGGACGACAAGCGCCGCAGCGGTTTTCATATTCAGTGCCGGCGCCGTTTCCTGCTTATCCTGGAGATTCGCTCGATCGTATCCGTATCGTCCTCGATTATGGCATTCGCATCGGCAAGCTGGTCGAAGATTCGCCGTGCCTTTTCGACTTCCCCGATCGTGCTGTACAGATTCGCCAGCTGCTGGAGTACTTCCGCACTTCCGGCGTTGATGTTGAGCGCACGCTGGAGATAAAACTCGGACTCGTCGGGCTTGCCGAGCTCTAGCAGTATCTTGCCGCACATCAGCCATCCCGGGAAAAACTCCGGATCGATATCGATCAGAAGCGTGAACTCCTCGAGCGCGGCCCGCAGGTCGCCGAGCATGAAGTGCGCAGTGGCGAGATCGAGCCTGAACTCGATCGACGATTCGTTGAGGGCCAGTTCTCTCCGGAGATACTTTATCGCGTTCGGAAAATTCTTCTGCTTGAGATGAATCCGGCCGAGAATGCCGTTTGCGTCGGGATACTTGGCGTCCGTCCGGAGAACGTGCTTCACCTCCGAGGTCGCCTCCTCAAATTCGTCCTGCTCCAGAAAAATGGTTGCAAGCGCGAGATGCACGCTCGGGTTCCGCCAGGAGCCGAGCATCCTGAGCAGGGGCAGCGCCCGCTCGAGCTCTCCTGAATTATAGTAAAGGCTGCCGAGCGCGTAAACCAGCTTGTAATCGCGCGGGTTTGTGGAGAGTGCCTTCGTGAGAAGTTTCTCGGCGGCGTCGTACTTGTGAAGTCCTACGTATATTTCAGCCAGCCTCAGGTAAGCTTCGGTGTATTCGGGGTCGTCGGCTATAATCCTTCTGAGAATCTGAATGGCATGGAGCGGCTTTTCGTCGCCCAGGAAACCGATCGCCTCGTCCAGCAAAAGCTTTACCGAAAGCGGCATCTATCAACCTTTAGCATAGAAGGATTATAATCTCTTCCCGGCAAATTTTCACTCCCACTCAATGGTCGCCGGCGGCTTGCTGCTTATATCATAGACGACCCGGTTAACACCGCGCACTTCATTGATTATCCTGCTTGAAACCTTCGCAAGAACCTCATAAGGCACCTGAGCCCAGTCTGCCGTCATCCCGTCCTCGCTTGTAACGGCGCGAAGGGCGATCGTGTACTCGTATGTTCGTTCGTCTCCCATGACCCCGACCGACTGTACGGGCAGCAGCACCGCGAATGCCTGCCAGATCGAGTCGTAGACTCCGAACTTCCTTATCTCCTCTATGAAGATGTCGTCAGCCTCGCGGAGAATTTCCAGCTTGTCGGGAGTTATCTCCCCGAGGACTCTCACTGCCAGACCGGGTCCGGGAAAAGGATGTCGCCCGATTACGTCGTCGGAGATTCCCAGTTCCCGTCCCACCATTCGAACTTCGTCCTTAAACAAGAGTCTGAACGGTTCGATGAGCTTCAGTTTCATGACTTCCGGCAGACCGCCGACATTATGATGCGTCTTTATTTTGGCCGAAGGCCCTTTGTGCGACTGGGATTCTATCACATCGGGATAAAGAGTACCCTGTGCGAGGAAACGCACATCCTTGATCTCGTTTGCAACCTTCTCGAAGACTTCTATGAATGTGTTCCCGATTATCTTTCTCTTCTTTTCGGGGTCGGAGACGCCCTTCAGCTTCGACAGAAATGTCCCTGTTGCATCGCGGTAATGAAGATTCATTTTGAAATTCGACTTAAAATAATCGACGACCTTTTTGCTTTCGTCCTTCCGCATAAGGCCGTTGTCGATGTGAACTGCGTGCAGCTGATCACCGATCGCGCGCTGTATGAGGACTGCAGCGACGGCCGAATCGACTCCTCCGCTCATCGCGCAGATGACCTTCTCGTTTCCAACTTTCTCTCTTATTTCCGCGACCGTCTCGTCGATGAAATTGCCCGGTTTCCAGTCGCCTGCGCAGCCGCAAACTTTGAAGACGAAATTCCCGAGTATTTCCTTGCCCTTTGCCGTGTGTACGACTTCGGGGTGGAACTGCACGCCGAAAATCTTTCGCTCCTTCGAGCTGAAGGCCGCCACTGGAGAGTTGTCCGTGTGGGCTATCGGTTTGAAGCCGGAAGGGAGTTTCGTCACCTTGTCCGCGTGACTCATCCACACTTTGGTGACGTCGCCGACTTCCGCTAGAAGGTCGGTGGAGTCGTCGACTATGACGAGCGCCTTTCCGAATTCCTGCCGTGCAGACCTGTCGACCTCACCTCCGAGAAGATGGGCTACGACCTGCAGTCCGTAACAGATCCCGAGGATCGGTATGCCCGACTCGAGTATCTTCTTCTCCGGAAGCGGTGCACCCTGCTGGTAGACGCTCGACGGACCGCCCGAAAGGATTATTCCTTTGGGGTTGAGCTCGATGACCTTCTCATAGGGGAGATCGAAGTTTTCGACAAGACTGAGGACGTTGAGTTCCCTCACGCGGCGGGCGATTAGTTGCGTGTACTGGGCGCCGAAATCGAGAATTAATATTTTATCCATTTGACATCGTCACTATATCTGAATGAATCCCGACAATTCTCCGGACGCATGGTGGGGAAAACCGCCGGGATTCGGCATTGGGTTTCAACGTTTGCAAGATATGTCGCGCCGGTCGGGCGTCCGATTCTGAGGCTAGCGCGACGCATCCGGGCCGGTTACCAGGTATCGGGTTCCTTCTGCAGTCACTTTGCGAAAGTTCTCAGGAATCCAACAAACTCGTCGAGCTCGGCCCTGGTGCGCTTCTCGGTGACCGCGACCAGCAAACCTTTTTCGCCGGGCATCAGGGTTTCGATATCAACGCCGGCAAGAATGTTCTTCTTCAACGCCGCACTCACTATTTCCTTCACCGGGACGGGGGTAGATACGAGAAACTCATTGAAGAACGGCTGACGATACTTCAAGGAAAAGCCGGGCAGCTTTCCGATTTGTTCGGCAAGGTAGTGCGCCTTCGCACCTGATTGTTCGGCGACTTCCCTTATTCCCTGCTTGCCCATGAGCGACATATAAATCGTCGAGGCAAGCATCATCAGGCCTTCATTCGTGCATATATTCGAGGTCGCCTTCTCGCGCCTGATTTGCTGTTCGCGCGTTTGAAGCGTCAGCACGAAGCCGCGTTTCCCATCGGCGTCTACAGTGACGCCCGCGAGCCTTCCGGGGAGGCGTCTGATCAACGCTTCCTTAACTGCGAAGATTCCGAGGAACGGTCCGCCGAAACTCTGAGATATTCCGAGCGACTGTCCTTCGCCGACCACGACGTCTGCGCCGTACTCGCCCGGAGCGGCAAGGAGTCCGAGCGAAATCGGGGAGGCATCCACGACGTAAAGCGCTCCTTTTGCGTGGGCGATCTCGCCGACAGCGAAGACGTCGCTGAGCGTCCCGAGAAACGACGGCTGCTGTACCATCACAGCAGCGGTATTCTCATCTACCGCTTTTCCCAGCGCCTCCAAATCGGCCGCGCCCTCTTTCGCGGGCACTTCCACAATCTCGAATCCCTGGCCGTGAACGTATGTCCTGACCACCTGGAGATAAAGCGGGTGAATCGGGTGAGCTGCAACGATCTTCTTCCGGCCGGTATGTGCGACGGACATAAGTGCTGCCTCCGCAAGTCCGCTTCCGGCATCGTAAAGAGACGCATTTGAAACGTCCATCCCGGTCAGCCTGCAGATCATCGTCTGATATTCGTAAATGGATTGAAGAGTCCCCTGGCTCACCTCGGCCTGGTAAGGCGTGTATGCAGTGTAAAACTCCGAGCGGCTCAGGAGGGCTGGGATCGCAGACGGAATGAAGTGATCGTAAGCTCCGGCGCCGATAAAGGAAACGGCAGCCTGTGTATCGACATTCTTCTTCGCCAGACCTGCGAGGTGCCTGACGACTTCGAGCTCGCTCATCGCGGCAGGAATACTGAGATCTCCTTTCAGCCTGATCTCTTCGGGAATGTCTTTTATGAGTTCGTTAAAATTCTTTACGCCGATGGACTCCAGCATGTTTTGCCGGTCGTCGTCGGTATTCGGGTAATAGGGCACTTTGGGGTCTCCTTGTGGCGAGTAAGTAGCACGTAGAAAGGAGTAGTTAGCGACTGCGAAACGGCAACTTTGTCGCTGCTATATACTTTCTACTCCTTACTACATACTATTTTCCCACCATTTCACGGTACTTGTCGACACCAAGCAGGTCGGCAAGTTCAGATTTGTTTTCGATCTTGACTTTGACCATCCAGCCGTTACCGTACGGCTCCTTGTTCACCATTTCGGGAGAATCTTTGAGCGTCTCGTTGACCGCAACAATCTCACCGCTTACGGGGGCGAAAAGATCCGATACCGTTTTGACAGCCTCGATGGTGCCGAACTGCTTTCCCTGCTGCAGCTTCGTCCCCACAGCGGGAAGCTCGACAAACACCACGTCGCCTAACTCGCCCTGGGCATATTCCGTAATCCCGACAACGCCCGTATCTCCTTCCGCACGGATCCACTCATGATCCTTAGTGTACTTCAGGTCTGCTGGAAATTCCATTTTTTCTCCTCTAATCGGTAAAATTGAAGGAATCCAGGAAGTGGGTGTCGAATTCCCCGTTCCTGAACCTTTCATCTTTCATCACTTTCATGTGGAACGGGATGGTTGTTGCAATCCCTTCCACGACGAACTCTTCCAATGCCCGGTACATCCTGTCGATAGTCTCTTCCCTGGTCGCACCGAACGCGATCAGCTTGGCAAGAAGCGAATCGTAATAAGGCGGAATCCTGTAGCCGACGTAAGCGTGCGAGTCGACTCTGACGCCATAACCGCCGGGGCAATGGAATCCCGAAATCGTGCCGGGATTCGGCCGGAATTCCTTGTAAGGGTCCTCTGCGTTTATGCGGCATTCGATCGCATGTCCGGTCTGCTTCAGCTTCTTCTTGCTTACCCTTGCACCCGCGGCAATGTTGATCTGTTCCTTGACGAGATCCATTCCCGTGACCTGCTCGGTAACGGGATGTTCGACCTGGATCCGGGTATTCATTTCCATGAAATAGAAATTCTTGTTCTTGTCGACCAGGAATTCAATCGTGCCTGCGCCTTCATACCTGACGCTCTTCGCGCCCTTTATGGCCGCCGCCCCCATTCTTTCCCTGAGATCCTGATCGACCACCGGGGAAGGGGACTCCTCGATCAGCTTCTGGTGTCTGCGCTGGATGGAACACTCTCTTTCGCCGAGGTGGATGACTTCGCCGTGCTGGTCGCCCATTATCTGGAACTCTACGTGTCGCGGCTGCTCGACATACTTCTCGATATAAACGGCGCCGTTTCCGAATGCTGACGCCGCCTCGGTGCGGGCCATCTGGTACTGCCTCTCGAATTCCTCGCCGTCCCATGCCAGGCGCATTCCCTTGCCGCCGCCGCCGGCTGTCGCCTTGATGATAACCGGGTAGCCGATCGATTCGGCGACTTCGCGCGCAACCTTCGGGTCGTCAATGACGCCGTCGCTTCCGGGAACCACAGGGACACCGGCCTTTTTCATCGTGTCCTTTGCGGAGGCCTTGTCGCCCATCGCCGTTATCATGTCGGGTTTCGGACCGATGAACTTGATCCCGCTGCTCTCACAAATCTCGGAGAACTTGGCGTTTTCGGCAAGGAACCCGTATCCGGGGTGGATTGCGTCGGCGTTCGTGATTTCCGCGGCCGCTATGATCCGAGGTATGTTGAGGTAGCTCTCTCTTCCGGGGGGAGGGCCGATACACACGGCCTCGTCGGCAAAATTCACATGTAGGGAATCTCTGTCGGCTTCCGAATAGACTGCTACCGTTTTTATTCCAAGTTCTTTACAGCTGCGAATAACCCTCAGCGCAATCTCGCCTCGGTTAGCAATCAGTATTTTATTGAACAATAGACTCACCTGATTTCTGATTTCGAGTTTCGTATTTCGGAACGATATTCCGAGTCGCGTGCGGTTTCAGGCAAAAGTTCCTCATAACGAGAAATATGACCGCGGAACTCATCAGGCGGGATCAACCAGGAACAGAGGTTGGTTATATTCGACGGGCTGCATGTTATCCACGAGAATCTGCACGATCGTTCCGCCGATGTCCGCTTCGATCTCGTTCATCAGCTTCATCGCTTCCACTATGCACAGAACCATACCGGGCTGAATTGTCGAGCCGACCTGCACATATGGATCTGCATTGGGCGCGGGGGCGCGATAGAACGTTCCGACTATGGGGGAGCGGACTTCGTGGTATTTCTTTCCTTCAGGCTTGGGCGCGGGAGGCGCTTGAGGCTCGGCCGCAGGCGATGAATTTCCTTTGACCTCGGCCTGGGCCTGAGGGGCCGGCAAAGGCTGGGGGAAATATTGGGGGATGTAAGCCGGCGGCGCGGAAGAATTGTGGCGCGCTTTGCTTACGCGCACCTTCGTTCCTTCTTCCTCTATCTCCAGTTCGTCCACCCCGCTCTCGTCGACAAGCTTGACGAGTTTCTTGATGTAGTTAAGGTCCATGTCAGCTCCGATAAAATGAAAAAGCCTGGGCTTTGTCGTCTGGCAAGCGAAGGCTCACCGCCGCGGGCTCTCCGGTTGATCTATTTTACGCGCTCAACATATGCACCGGTGCGCGTATCCACTTTCAGGAGTTCTCCCTCGTTTATGAAGAGGGGAACGTTCACCACCGCGCCCGTTTCCATCTTTGCCGGCTTCAAGACGTTGTTGACGCTGTCGCCCTTCAGTCCGGGTTCTGTCTCGACAACTTTAAGGGTTACAAAGATAGGAATCTCGACTCCTAAGATCTCAGACCCGTTGAATGAGATCTGGACGTTCTCGTTTTCCTTGAGGTACTTGCTTCCTTCACCGACCACATTCTCGGGAATTGAAATCTGTTCGTAAGTCTCGTTTTCCATGAACACGAGCATTTCCCCGTCACGGTAAAGGTACTGGTAAGTGCGCTGCTCGATCCTTACCACATCGACATCCTGGCCCGCGCGGAACCTGTTCTCGATTACCTGTCCCGTCTTGATGTTCTTCATCTTCGCGCGAACGAAGGCCCGCCAGTTTCCGGGGTTGACATGCTGAAACTCTACAATCGTCCAAAGGTCATTGTTGTAACGAATCGTTAGCCCTGCTCTGAAATCAGAAGTAGTTGACATAATCTCCCATAAGTATTGATGTTTCCTGAAAATTGCCTGTCCCGACGGGATCCAGCGGGAAAATATAGTTTTAGAGGCCCCAAAAATCAAGGAATGGGGGGAAGCCGGCGGCCCGGGCGCCCGATTCAGGCCCGAAATGCCATAATAACGTCAACCAGAGCCTGCGGGAGCCAGTCGAGTACCGCCGCTGCCTTCGACAAGTGACCTACAGAATACCTTCGTCTCGGGTGTGCCGCCATAAGTGCCCCACGGACCACTTCCGCAACCCGCTCGGGAGGCGTCCGTTTCTTGTCAAACCCCGACAGCTCCTCCTGCTGGCGGAGGAGGCTGTTCCTGTAGAGCCCCGCTTTCTCTTCGGGCCATGCCCGGAGCGATTCGTCGAGCTCGCGCGAACTTCTCCCGGGTGCATCGGTGCGGATGCCGCCGCAGCGGATCATTATATTAGGGATCTTCCAGGGCGCCAGTTCGAGCTGCAGCGTCCTGGCAATGCAATTCACGGCGAAGTCACATGCATGTATGCTCGAGACGAACGGAACCGGGATCAGGGCCGGAGTTACGATCCACACTATCCTTCCGCCGGACTCCCTCAGGAGAGGAAGAAAACTCTGCAGTATGGTTACGGGGGCTTTGATCCTCGTCTCGAGTTCAATGGACAACTTATCCTGGTCGGCCAGCTCCAGGGGAGCTATTCCGCCGCCGCCCGCGTTGTTGACGACCGCGTACAGCTTGCACCCCCTGCTTTCAAGCTCACGCCGGACGAAGGCCGCCCCTTGCCCGATGTGCACGGCGTTTGTCAGGTCGAACGGGTAAACGGGGATCAGGCGAGAATTGCCCAGACTGAGAAGATCGACCCAGTCTTTTTCCCTGCGGACGGTCGCGAAGACGGTGAAGCCGCTCGACGAGAGATTGAGCGCGATCGCCCTGCCGATTCCCGACGAACATCCGGTTACGAATACTGCCTTCCCATGTGTAGATTCCATGTTTTCCTCCTCGGTCGGTCTCGGAGTGTCTCCGATGACTTCAGAACTCGTACTCGATTCCAAACACAGGGAGTATTCCCCATTGGTATATTGTCCCCTGTTCATTCCTGACTTCGTTCCAGAAATACTGGGCGACGTTCTTCCTGTTGTAGACGTTCCAGGCACTGAGGTAGAACACCAGGTCCGATCCGCTGAAATTGAACCTCTTGTCGAGACGGACATTGAGAGAGTGATAGGCGGGGTACCTATCCGAGTTGATCCTCGTCGCATCCAGGACTCCTCTGTCGAGGCGTTGAGACGCTGCAATGTCGAAAGGAGTATATGGCGGGCCGCCGGCGTATATCCACCTGATGCTGAATTCCCAGTCGTCGCCGGGTTTGTATCCCCCTTCGATGCAGAAGATGATCCGGTTGTCGTAAACTCTGTCGTACCAGACGCCGTCGTTTGCCTCGTACCCGCTTTTCGAATACGACGCGCTCACCATGCCATAGAAGTCCTTCGCCATCTTCTTCTGAACGATTACTTCAACACCTCTCGACCTGGCCTTGCCGCCGCCGACCAGGTCTCCGTGGTTGAAGAAGAAGCCGTACCGATAGTAGAGCTCATCTATCAGGAAAAGCGAGGGCTGCTGCGGGTCGACCGGAAAATCGCTGTAGTCTTTCTCGTATACATCCACGCTCAACTTCGTGCTTCCGGTAAGAAGCCTTTCCATTCCTATTATATAGTGAACCGCTTTCAGATCTCTCAAACTACTGTTGCCGTCGTTTTGAGACAGGAGTATGAGAGGAAGTGTCTGGTAATAAACCCCTGCGGATGCGGTGACAGAGGTCTTCTCATCCGGATGCAAGGTCAGCGAGGCACGCGGAGCAAGGTCCAGCTTCCGGTTGTATGAGAAGTAATCCGACCGGAGGCCGATGCTGGAATTTATGAACGGACTGAGGTCGGACTCCAGACTGAAAAAGCCGGCGACTTTCTGTGCACCCAGGTCCCGCTTGAGACTCGAACCCGGTACTGGGTTTCCGAGCGCGTCAGTGTAGCTGCCGTAGACAATGTCGTATTTTGCCGTTACACGGCTCAATTCGAACCCAAATTGCGCGACATTTGTCCCGCTCAGACGAAGCCGATTTATGTTTCTCAGCTTGAGAGATTGTTCAAGCGATCGATTGCTCTGTATCGGCAGTCCTGAGCCCGTCTCATACGAGTCATCCTTGAAACTCTCCGATGTGAATGCCAGCGACGTGTTCGAGTAGCCGCTGGTTCCCCAAAGGACCCGCCAGTTTATCCCGTTCGTACTCTGGTAATGATCCTGGTTGCCGTAGTAAACCATGTCATTCTCAACTGCGGTTCCGGCATCCGGATTGTTGTGGTCGTCTCCCCAGATGCCGAGGAGTTCGACCCGGTTGCTCCGGTCTATGTCGTAGACTCCCTTCCACTGGTAATCGCCGTAGCGCGGCGCGACAGCAGTCCCGACATCGATCGCCTTTATCAAAAGGTCGAGATAGCTTCTCCGGACGGAAACGAGCCATGAACCCTTCGCCCCGAACAGCGGACCTTCGGCAAGGCCGCCGAACCCTGCGAAGTTCAAATCGAGCTGGGTCTGGACCTTCTCGCGGTTTCCGTCACGCAATTTTATGTCCATGACAGATGAGAGCCTGTCGCCGTACTCTGCAGGGAAACCGCCGGAGTAGAAGCTCACGTCCCGGATGAAGTCGAGATTGAGCAGCCCGATCGGACCGCTGGATGCGCCCTGCGTGGGGAAGTGGTTGATGTTCGGTATCTCTATGTTGTCGAGGTAGAACGCATTTTCCACCGGGCTTCCTCCCCTCACAATAAGGCCGTTCGACTGGTCGTTTACTTCGGCAACGCTCGGCAGACTCTTCATTATCCTGCTTACGTCGCCGGCCGCCCCGGGAGCGCGTCTTATTTCCTCGTAAGAGAAATTGACGGCGCTGACATTACTGCCGTCAGACTTGCCGAAATAATCGGGGCTTACCTCCACCTCACCTGAACGGAGGGGCGAAACCCGCAGCCCGGCGTCGACGTGACTGCTCCGCTCAGGCTTGACGATTACATCTGTTTCGATCGCGGGTTCGTACCCGACATACGAGAACCTTACGCTGTAGCTTCCTACAGGAACGTTTCGAATGACGAACTCGCCATCCATGCCCGCGGATGCTCCCACGGACAATCCGACTAACGTAACGGTTGCACCTGCAAGGGGAGCTTTTGTGTCGCGGTCGAAAACTTTTCCCTCGATTGAGCCGAACCTTCCCTGTGATATTCCCGTCGAAAAGAGTGCGAGGCTCAACACCACGGCGAAAGACATCCGCATCGGCATTTTCTTGATTGTTGCTCTTTTCTTCACGCAATTCTCCTGACTGGTTATACACAATTTACGGGAGGGAAGTCGGTGCGGCGTCCGGGCCCATGAGGGCGGACGTGTTACTGCCGGCCGAGGGAACGACAAGCGACCTAAAAGCGGTGCAGCGTAAACGAGTTGTTTCTTTCGCCTCCGTAAGTCAACTTTTCAGCTGATTAGAGACCAAATGAAATCGAAAACATGAAGAAGATTAGATGAAACGCGAAACGTCAGAACGAAATAGAACGCAGTTAGAATTCAATTACCGCAGTGCGCACCCGCTCAGGAACCTGCTTCATCTCTACGACGGACAGCACCTGAAACTTGCCATAGCCATCACACTTTTTGCAATAAAGAACTCCCCGGTCTGGATACTGCCGATAATCATCGCTCGGATGATCGATATCATAAGCGAGACGAGCAAGTACACCGTTCACGACTTGTGGGTGGTCGGCGCTATATTTTTTGTAATCATCATTCAAAACATACCGACACACACCGTGTATGTCAGGATATTCAGCAGCGCACTGAACACGATGCAGCTGAACCTGCGGTCGTCGATAGTGCGGCGGCTGCAGGAGCTCTCGATTGCATTTCACGACAGCAACCAATCGGGCAAACTTGAATCGAAGGTTCTCCGGGATGTCGAAACTCTGGAGATACTCTCCCGGAACATAATGAATTCGGCCTTTCCGGCGATATTCACGATTCTCATTGCCTTCTCCGTTACCATCGCGAGGCAACCCCTCGTCGCGATATTCTACGTCATCTCGATTCCCATATCCTCCGGCCTGATTTACCTCTTCTCGAGAAAGATGACCGCCCGGAACAGGGAATACCGCTCGGAGATAGAATCTCTGTCGGCGAGCGTGATCGAGATGATCCAGATGATTCCCATTACACGCGCTCACGGCGTCGAGCGGACCGAGCTCTCGAAAATGAACAAGCGGCTAGAAAGGGTTAAGGAAAGAGGGATCAAACTCGAAGTCCTCGGAGCGCTGTTCGGCGCGAGCTCGTGGACCTCTTTCCAGATCGTAATGCTGGCGTGCCTGATGTTCACTTCCATCCTTGCATTCAAGAAGGTGATAAGCGTCGGAGAGGTCGTACTGTTCCAGAGTTATTTCGCGATGATCGTCGCATCCGTCAACTCGATCCTGAATGCCTATCCCGAGCTTGCCAGAGGTTTCGAATCGATCCGGTCCATCGGGGAAATACTCGAGTCGCCGGACATCGAACACAATGAAGGCAAGAAAGCGGTGCCCTCCGTTGCCGGCCGCTTCGTCTTCGAGAACGTGGAGTACACCTACGACAAGTCGGCGGCCCCGGCAATAAAGAACTTTTCGCTCGAGGTCAAGCCGGGGGAGTCGGTGGCCTTCGTAGGCGAATCGGG
>JBJKPN010000218.1:0-20345 GCA_046706365.1 Candidatus Kryptoniota bacterium
TGTGACGAGATCTGCCTCATAAACAAAGGAAAGGTCGTTCTTTACGGCGGGCTCGGCGACATTAAAAGGAAATACGGGGACGATACAATCCACGTCGAATTTGAAGGCGATTCTTCAAAATTGAGAGGCCTGACAGATGTCGCCTCGATGGATCTTTACGAGAATTATGCCGAGGTAAAAATGAAGGATGGTGCGGGCCGCCACGAATTTCTGACACAGGCGGTACCTCTCGTGGATATTACAAAATTTTCAGTCGAGGAAGCTTCTCTCAATTCAATATTCATAAGCGCGGTGAATGCCGACAAAACCGGAGGAGAAAATGTCGATTAGAAAAGTGCTGGTGATCGCCCGTTGGGAGTTCATAGAGAAAGTCAGAACCAAGGCCTTCATTATCTCGCTGGTGCTCATGCCCGTCTTCATCGTCGTGATGTCTGTCGTCCCGTCGCTTCTGATGAACAAGCCGAGCTCTACAACGATAAATGTGGGGATAATCGACAACACCGGGACCATTGCGCCGTCCTTGAACGACAATCTCCTGGAAAAGTACAAGCTGCCGGACGGCCGTCCGAATTACAACGTTGTCGTAATTCCTCCCGGCAACGGCGCGCGTGCCGATGCAAACAAGATGGTGCTGAAGGGGACTCTGTCATCGTATCTTGTCATCGACACAAGCATCATGAGCATGCGTAAATTCGAATATGTTTCCGAAAATGTCTCAAACTTCAAAGACATAACCAGATTTCAGTCTGCCGTGAAGGACATCCTCGTGACAAACGAGCTTCAACGGAGCGGCATAAGCGCGGCGATCGTAAAGCAGGTGACCAAGCCAGTGGACCTGGAAGCCGTCAAACTCTCCAAGGAGGGCAGGGAGGAGAAGACTCAGGCGGGGTCCGGATTCGTATTGGGTTATATATTCATCATGGTCCTGGCAATTTTTGTGCTCACTTCCGGCCAGCTGCTCGTGCGAAGCGTCGTGGAAGAGAAGTCGAACAGGATAGTGGAGGTCCTTCTGTCTTCTTCGACTGCGGAGGAAATAATGACCGGCAAGATACTCGGCTTGACTATGTTGGGGATGCTACAGCTTCTTGTCTGGGGAGCGATAGCAGTCTCTTTTGCCGGGCAGCTCGCAGCATTCATCACCATCCCCGGGAGTATATGGTGGGAGGCCGTGTTCTTCCTGCTCGGATTCTTCTTCTATGCATCGATTTTTGTGATGGCCGGAGCACCGGTGACTACGGAGCAGGAGGCTCAACAGGCGACCACTTATGTCATAATGCTACTTTTCCTTCCTATCGTCCTTGCAACGATGGTAGCTCAAAATCCGAGCGCTTCTTATATAAAGATACTGTCCCTTATTCCTCTCCTCACACCAACTATGATGGCTTTTCGAATACCGATCCAGACCCCGGATTTGTGGGAGCTGATTACGGCAACCTTGATTCTCCTCGGCTCGACATATTTCTGCATGATAGCAGCCGGCAGAATCTTCAAAATAGGAATTCTTGTGTACGGTAAGCGGCCTAGTTTCAATGAGTTAGTGCGCTGGGCAATGAAGAAGAGCTGATTAAACGGCGACTTCTTTGGCGTTTATGGCGTTTCGTGAGTAGTGCGGTGACGGGCGCGACCGTTGCTTGTTTAGGTTGGAAAGGGTAAATTTAAAGCCCTGGTGACGTAGACGCGCCCGGGGAAACGCTATAAAAGGAGAGGTTTGAAAAGAATACTCATTGCGATAGACGGTCCCGCTGGTTCCGGAAAAAGCACGACTGCAAAGCTCGTTGCGCGGAGACTGGCTTACATCTATGTGGATACCGGGGCGATGTACCGTGCAATGACCTTCAAGATCCTCACCTCCCGAATCAATCCCGCCGACGAAACTGCTGTAACAGAACTTGCCAAACAGACTCGTATCTCACTCCTGAACGGCAACGAACTCAGAGTTATTCTGGATGGAGTCGATGTCACCGAAGCGATACGGTCTGAGGAAGTTACCAGGAATGTCAGCTTAATAAGCTCCTACAGCACCGTACGCGAGCTCATGGTAGAGAAGCAGCGTGAGATCGGATCGCAAAAAGGATGTGTCGTAGACGGGAGGGATATCGGTACTGTAGTCTTTCCGAATGCCGATCTGAAGATATTTATGGTGGCCGAGCTGGGGGAAAGAGCAAAGCGGAGACGGGAGGAACTCTCTCAATCAGGCGTTGATCTGCCGGTGCAGCAGGTCGTTGATGAATTGAGGGAAAGAGATTACAAGGATTCGACGCGCGAGGCCAGCCCGTTGAGGAAAGCGGAAGATGCGATCGAAGTCGATACGACGAAGCTGACAATTGATGAACAGGTAGAGATTATCCTGAACTATGCACGTGAAGTTGCAGTCGCAGATGAGGAGATGCAGAGACGATGAAAGTGACTATAGACAAGCACAGCGGCTTTTGCTGGGGTGTGGTAAGGGCGATAGATTTTGCGGAGGAGGAGTTGAACAAATCGGGCAAGCTCTATTCGCTCGGGGACATAATACACAATCCGCAGGAAATCGACCGTCTGGGTGAAAGAGGTCTCCGGACGATTTCACACGAGGATCTCGGAAGTATAAAGGATGCGAAAGTCCTCATTAGGGCACATGGTGAGCCTCCTTCTACCTACAAGTTTGCACAGGAACACAACCTGCAGATAATCGATGCCACCTGCCCCGTTGTGACGAAGCTTCAGGAGCGAATCAAGAAGTTTTACAGTGACGGCTACCAGGTTGTAATCTTCGGGAAGAAAGATCACGCCGAGGTGATTGGCCTGCGCGGCGTCTGCAACGACGAAGCGGTCGTTGTGAAGTCGGTGGACGAAGCGCTTACGAAAGTCGATTTCCGGCGCAAGACGGTGTTATTTTCCCAGACCACGATGGACAAGCCGACGTTCTACGCGATCAAAGAGGCTTTGTCCAAGAAGGTGAAAGACCTTGTAGTAGGCACGATGGAAGAGATCGCGAAAACGTTTCTCGCGAAGGACACGATATGCGGCCAGGTGTCCGGTAGGGACAAGAAACTCCGGGAATTTGCCGCCAATAACAATGTCGTTATCTTCGTCGCCGGGAAGAACAGCTCGAACGGCAAGGTTTTGTTCGAAATCTGCAAAGAGGAGAACCCTTCTTCCTATTTCGTGGAGAACGAAAGTGAGATTCAGGCGGAGTGGTTTTGCGGGGCCGAGACTGTCGGTGTGACCGGAGCGACTTCTACTCCGCAATGGCTGATGGATCAGGTAGCACATTCCATTGAAAAAATAGACAGTGGAGATTCCACTATCGGAATTCCTCATGAAAGCCGCGACAATCAACTAATGTTCAACCAAAAACACACTTTACATTGAGCTCTGAGGCGGCTTGGGTTCGACGCGAAGTGATCAACACATTATGCCATGAGCTTCGGCTCCTGGCTTTATAAGGAGAGAGTTAATGACCGAAGAAGAGAAGGTCACAGACACGATGGTAATGCAGAGTTCGGAAGAGACTACGACAAAAAAAACTCAGCCCAGCAGGGTGAAACTGCTCGCAGGGGAGGACTCCCCTTACACAGAGGCCGAGTTGAAGGAAATGGTGGACCTTTATGACAAGAGTCTGAAGCAGTTTGACGCAGGTGAAATAGTCAAAGGAAGAATAATCGGATTCACGGACAACGACGTCATAGTCGATATAGGGTTCAAGTCTTCCGGTTTGGTTCCCAAAATCGAATTTCCCAATCTGAATGAATTAAAGCCTGGCGACGAAGTGGAAGTATTTCTGGACAGCGTTGAGGATCAGGACGGGCAGGTTGTTTTGTCGCGCCGGCGAGCAGACTTCATCAGGATTTGGGACCGCATAGTCGACGCTCATGAAAACCAGACCGTACTGCAGGGTACTGTCCTGCGCCGCGTGAAGGGCGGTCTGATGGTGAATCTCATGGGGCTCGAGTCGTTCCTACCGGGATCGCAGGTCGACGTCAAACCGGTCAGAGATTTCGATTCATTTGTCGGCAAAACCATGGACTTCCGGGTCGTGAAGATCAATGAAGCGGCCGAAAACGTCGTGGTGAGTCACAAGGCTCTGCTGGAAGCGGAGCTGGAGGAACAGCGCAAACGAATTCTCTCCAAGCTTGAAAAGGGCCTTATACTTGAAGGAACGGTCAAAGCTATTACCGAGTTCGGCGTCTTTGTTGATCTCGGCGGAGTCGACGGCCTCATCCATATTACAGATCTCTCCTGGGGAAGGGTGAACCATCCGTCTGAAATCGTGAAGCTCGACCAAAAAATCCAGGTCGTGGTGACGGACTTCGACGAAGAGAAGAAGCGCATTTCTCTTTCGACGAAGGCCCTGAAGCCGGAACCGTGGAAGAGTATAGAGGACAAGTACCAGGTCGGCCAGCGGGTCAACGGGAAAGTCGTTTCGTTGACCGAGTACGGCGCCTTCGTCGAAATTGAAAAGGGGATCGAAGGCCTCATCCATATTTCGGAAATGAGCTGGACCGAGCATGTGAAGCATCCCTCACAGAAGGTCTCGATGGGACAGACGATCGAGGCGGTCATCCTGAGCCTGGACAAGGATAACAAGAAGCTCTCTCTCGGGTTGAAGCAACTCGAGCCTGATCCGTGGGAGCAATTGATAGAGAAGTATCCTGTCGATTCGCAACACAAGGGTATCGTTCGCAATCTGACGAATTTCGGCGTTTTTGTCGAGCTCGAAAGCGGCGTCGACGGCCTGATTCATATTTCGGATCTGTCTTGGACAAAGAAGATCAGACACCCCGGTGAGCTGGTCAAGCGCGGTGACGAAATCGATGTGGTCGTTTTGTCAGTCGACAAGGAGCAGCGTCGGATTTCGCTCGGCCACAAACAGGCACTCGACAACCCCTGGGATAAATTTGAACAGGAATTCAAGGTAGGAGCTGAAGTCGTAGGCAAGGTGATCAGGCATATCGAGAAGGGTGCGATAGTAGAGTTGCCCGGCGAAGTCGACGGTTTTATTCCCCACTCTCATATGTCGCCCAGCAACCTGAAGAACTTCTCCGCACACTTTCCGGCAGGCGAATCTCTGAATCTGAAGGTCATCGAGTTCGACAAGGACGGAAAGAGGATCGTTCTCAGTGCGACTGAGTATTTCAAGGACAAGGATGCATCGCTTTATCAGGAATTCCTTGTAGCCCATAAGATAAACCCGGATGAAAGGCGTGACCGTCGTCCACGGTCTACTGAGCGGAGGCCCAGGGAGCAAACGGATGCTGCCCAGCGATCGGATTCGCCGGCTTCTTCCCAGCCGAAGGAAACGGCAGACGCCGAGATCCTCCAACCGGAGGCAGGTTCGAGCCAGGAGGAAGGCAGCAAGGACACCCCTCCAGCGGACTCGGAAAACAAGAATACGGACGACGCTCCCCCGATTCTCTGAGAACGGCTTGATTTTCAGGTTACATCGCCTGAAATTGACGCCAGCAGATGTCTGAAAGATTCTACGGAATGCAGAAGAAGCGTGTTGCTTTTGAGAGTCTCGGCTGTAAGTTGAATTACGCCGAGACTGTTCAAATAGAAAAAGAATTCCTGAGACGTGGATTTGACGTTGTGGATTCCTCTGCACCTACCGATGTCTTCGTAATCAATACCTGCACGGTTACCCAAAGCGCCGACAGCGATTGCCGACAGGTTGTCAGACGCGCTCTCAGACATTCGCCCGGTGCCTACGTGGTTGTTACCGGCTGTTATGCACAGGGCAAGCCCGACGAGATTGCTCAGATAGAAGGGGTCGACCTGGTGCTGGGGGCCAAAGAGAAGTTCAAACTCTTTGATTTTGTGGACGACTTTACGAAGAACTACCACGCAAGGATCTTCTCGGGTCCGACCGAGGATATAGTGGAGTTCGGAGCCGCCGATTCCGCTGTGGGCAGAAACGGACTCTCGATAGAAGTGACACCCGGGACAAGACATTCCGGTCTGCAAACCAGGACTCGAGCTTTCCTTAAGGTCCAGGATGGATGCGATTACAATTGCTCCTATTGCACTATACCGACAGTCCGTGGGAACAGCCGCAGTCCCTCGGTTGAGTTCCTCATCGATCAGGTCAGAGAGATCGCGGCCAGCGGATTCAAGGAAGTTGTGCTCAGCGGAGTGAATGTCGGAGACTTCGGAAGGGGAGAGTCCTGCAATAAGTCGGGAAACGGTCATAACCGATCCTTCCTTGATCTCCTTAAGGCCCTGGAGAAAGTCGACGGTATTGAGCGGTACAGGATTAGTTCGATAGAACCCAACCTGCTTACAAGGGAAATTGTCAGGTTTGTCGCTTCGTCCTCTAAATTCTGCCGTCATTTTCATATCCCGTTGCAGAGCGGCGCAGATGATGTGCTCCGGAAAATGAGGAGACGGTACAACACGGGGCAGTACCGCGAAACGGTCGAGTACGTCAGGGAACTTATTCCTGAAGCGGGGATAGGCGCCGATATCATCGTCGGATTCCCGGGCGAATCGAATGAAGCATTCGAGAGGAGTTTTAACTTTGTCGAAAACCTCCCGCTTACGTACCTTCATGTCTTCTCATACTCCGAGCGAAATGGAACCGATGCGAGCGGCCTGCATGGGAGTGTCGACCCCCGCGTGCGCCGCAAGAGAAGTGAGCTCATGAGAATGCTTTCGACCAGGAAGAGGTACGAATTCAACCGCCAGCATGTGGGCAAGATCGTTAAAGTGCTCATAGAGGACGAGGTCAAGAGCGGCAAGGTGTTCGGATTCACCTCGAACTACGTCAGGGTCGAGATTCCATTGCCTTCGTCTTCAGGGGATGGCGGATCGACGGGGGAAGTCGCGTTTACGCATTTCAACGATGTGTCGGACGTTCTGATCACTGGGGTCGGTGACAACACGGTTTCGGGACAGGTAATTCTTTGATGAAGCATGAAAGAGGGAGTGAAATGTCGGAAGTCAGAGGGCGGAAACACGAATTCAAGAAATACATTAATATATTCCTGCTAATCTTCACATTATTTCTCGTCAATTCCCACAATACCGCATTCTCTCAGACCAGGCTTGAGCTCGCTTCAAAACTCCTTGAAAATGTCCACAGCGTCGGCTTTTCCGAGCCGATTGCCGTGAATCACAAGTCTCCGGCTCTTGCAGCGTTGGCGTCTTTTGTGGTTCCCGGACTGGGAGAACTTTATGCCGGAAGATATGATATAGGCAAATATTCGACGATTGCCGAAGTGGCTTTGTGGGCCTTTTACACCGGCGTCGAACTGTACTCGAACCAGGTCAGAAACGACGCATTCAATTATGCGAGAATATACGCCGGCGCGGATGTAAGCGGAAAATCGTCTCAGTTTTTCGTCGACATCGGCAATTTTCTGAATACCCAGGATTATAACGTCAAGAAAATCCATGACGGCAATTACGGCGCTCTGTATTCGACGTCGTCTTACCAATGGCAGTGGCAGTCTGATGCCGACCGCGCCCGGTTCAAAGCTTTGAGAGTCAAGGCCGATGAATATCTGAACTACGGGCGGTATACCACCGCGGTAATCATACTCAATCATCTTATAAGTGCAATTGACGCTGCGCGGCTGACTGCGAATTTCAACGCATCGGCGACCACCTCTCTCGACAACACACCCGGTACTCAGGGCGTTTATTTGAATCTCGCTACTTCTTTTTGAGCATAGTCGGAAGAGACCCTGCTTTTCGGCCTCCTGATTGATCTCATCACCCCATACGCACTTTCTCCCCGTCGTCCTGCTGTAATGTTTCAAGCTTTGACGTTTCCCGCTTTTGCCACGAAGCCCATCCGTTAGTTACATTAGATATAATCACATGCGGAATATCGCTCTCCTCATAGAATACGACGGCACTGCTTACGGCGGCTGGCAGATTCAAAAAAACAGCAGGAGCATACAGGCGGTTCTCGAGGAGGCGCTGGGAAAGCTCCTGAGAGAAAGAATCAAGGTTGTTGGGGCAGGGCGCACAGATTCCGGTGTTCATGCTTATGGTCAGGTGGCAAACTTTCTGACGGCCGCTCAGTTGGAAAACGGAAAGCTCCTCCATGCCTTGAACGGAATACTACCGGAGGATATCGCAATTCGAAGAATTGCCGACGTTCCCGAGAATTTTCACTCGCGATTTGACGCGACGAGCAGGAAATACATATATAGGGTGATATCCAGGAAAAGGCCCGCGCTTAGATATCAGGCTGCGTTTTTTCCGTACCGGGTTTCCCTGGATAAAATGAACGAGGCGGCCGGTTTGTTGATTGGGCCGAGAAATTTCAAATCATTCACGAAGTACGCAGACCAGCAGCGCAGTTTTATCTGCAATGTGATGGAAGCGAGATGGCAAGCTGGAGATGGAACGGGGCAGGCCCTCAGCAATCCATGGTCTGCGATGAATTTCAAAATTGAAGCGAACCGGTTTCTTCATGGTATGGTGAGGGCAATCGTCGGCACTCTCCTGGACGTGGGTCGCGGAAGACTCTCAATCGATGATTTTGACCGGATCATCAGGTCTGAGGACAGATCGCTCGCCTCCATGTCCGCGCCCGCCTGCGGCCTTTTTCTGGAGGAGATCAGGTATGGACTCGATATATGGAAAGATGGCCTGCATCAACTCGCCGGGGAAACTACTAGCTCCTAGTCCCTCCCTTTTTATTCATTCTTCCCTCTGGCTGCCCGAGCAGGCGGCCATTTTCGCTCATTTGACTCGATTCTCCCCATTCCAGGAGTAAACTTCGCGATATCCTGAATCGCGGTAATATTTGCGGGCAATAAGTAATTATTTCCCGTTGTACGTTCAACAATCGCGCTTTTTATGCCGATATAGGGGCAAGGAGTGCACTAAAGGAATTGGCACCGCTGTTGCAAGTATTGAAGGGTCCACGACGAGTGAGGCGGCTCACCCCACGGGAGGAGAAGCTTGACTTTCTTGTTAAATGCCGTTTATATTCGGTCGTGGCAAGGCGTTTTTTTTGGAGCTTTTTCTAGGGTCCCCAAAAATTAAAAGGAGGTATATATGGGACAGCAACAACTTCTACTTATAGTTCTTGGCGTTATTATCGTTGGTATAGCCATAGCAGTTGGAATATCAATGTTCAAAAGCAACGCACAGAGCTCAAACCGTGATCAGGTTATCAACGATCTGAATAACCTTGCTGCCAAAGCTCAGCAGTACTATCGCAAACCTACGGCGATGGCCGGAGGCGGACAGAGTTTCGGCGGATTTAGCCTGTCACCCGCAGACAGTTCGGACGCGAATGGAGTCTACTGGGCAACTTCTACTCAGCCTACCAGTTACACTGCTTATCCCGGAAACACTGGTGGAGTAATCGGTGCAGTCGGCACACAGCTAGACTCTCTTTATATAGTGGGTCTTGGTACGGAGGTCGGAAACGATGGAAACAGCACTCACAAGACAGAGGCCGTCATAAAGGTTACCGAGAACGGCGCGACCACTACAGTACTGAACTAAGCAACTTTCTTATGTGAGCTGGGCGGTGCATCGGAGATGCAAGAACCACCCGCCCGCTCACTTTTCTTTAAAGAGGGTGGGTGTCGACGTGAAGAAGGAAAGATTCCGGACTACTTCGTAGAAACCCGCTTTCCTCCTGTCTGATCACGAACTCCCCCAGAAACGAACCCTCGATTTGACAAGGCTGGATGGATTTTGGTTTCCTCTCTCGTTGAATTAGTTGAGAATCTGAAAAGCCGGCGCTTTGCAGGGAGATGGAGAGTGGAGACGAAGTGATGGCCAGTACATGGATGTAGTTGACCGGGGACAACCGGCTCGGGATTTGAGGTCGACCGGGGCTCGAAGGCTTCGGCAGCGCATTTCGATCTCCATCCTGTCTGAGTGATAACAAAACTGATGTGATTGATTAGAACTTAAAGGTTTACTGAGGAGGGCAAGTTGCCGGAATTTAGGTTTCAAGGGCTGAGACCCGGCGGGAGAACTGTCCAGGGAGTTGTCTCCGCCGACACGCGCGCACAAGCGAAAAAGATTGTAACAGATATCTCCCAGAAGAATCAATTCAAGCTTACTGGTCTAAGGTCGCGCGCCACTTTCGTATATAAAGTGAGACGCAATGGCGAAAGGCCTGTCAAAGGCGAACAAAAGGCCTTCACCAGAGAAGAAGTTCAGCAAGCACTTCAGCGGCTCGACTACAAAGTCATTTCCGTCCAGAAAAAACTCGTCGATTTCAAACCCAAGCCGCCTGCGACCGAAGTCGTCACTTTCGTCCGTGTCAGTGCCGATCTTCTGCGGGAAAAACTTCCTTTCAACGAAATTCTGCAGCTGCTGACCAACGATATCGAGAATAAAACTCTGAGAGATTCGGTCAGGGAAATAAACAACGATTTGAAACAGGGGAAGGACAGCGAACAGGCCTTTCTCAAGCACGAGAAGATATTCGGCAAGTTTACCGCTCACATGCTCGGGCTGGCCTCAAAGAGCGGAAATATGGCAGAAATCTACGAAAGTACTGCCAAATTCCTCGAAAGACAGGCCGAATTCAAAAAGAGCCTCAAGAGCGCTCTTATCATGCCCATGGTCACTCTATTCGTCCTGTTCATTGCTGTAATCTACTACGTCGGATACATTTTCCCTGCAACGGCTGAATTGTTTGCCAAGTTGGGGCAGGTACCGCCGATGACGGAGGCCACCCTCAAGCTCAGTCATGTCGTCACGGCAAATTTCTGGTGGATGTCGCTCGTCTTTGTCGCCGGCAGTATCTTCCTCGCACGCTTCGTTTCGACGAAGAAGGGAAGACTCGTTATGGACAAGTACCTTATCAAGATACCAGCGATCGGGAGCCTTCTGCACAAGACAAGCATAGAGATCTTCTGCAGGGTTTTCTACGCGATGTACAGCGGTTCGGGCGAGAATATCGACGTGATCAGGCTCGCCTCGGAAGCATGTGGCAACAAATACATGGAGCATCAGATCAAGAACGTGGCCATTCCGATGATGGTTACCCAGGGAAAGGGCCTGACCGAGTCTCTGGCCGCTTCAAATGTCTTCACCGAGACTGCCATTTCCCGCTTCCACAGCGGTGCGGAAACCGGCACCGTCAGGAATTCCGCTCTACAGCTTGCCAATTATTACGAGAAAGAAACCGGCTACAAGTTGAAGAATGCTATAGACTTCATACAAGTAATAATTTCCATGATCATTATGATCGTTATGATCGCCCTTACGATAGTATCGTCGGAGACAGCAATGATCAATCCGAGGAATCCATCGACGATGTGAGGGCTCAATGCATTCTCTGGTAAACAAATATGCTGGAATATTAGGACATCATGACGAGCTCCGGTTCCGAACCGCCGGTTCCCCTCAAGAGAGGTGCCATGTCTGAAATAGACATAAGCGATAAACTCGGATATACACTTCTGAAGAAGGGGATCATCGATTATGAGACTCTGGAGGCCGCGATCAAGAAGAAGGAGAGCGAGGATCCGAAAACAAGGCGGACCCTTGCCCAGATACTCGTCGCGGAATTTTATGTCGAGCATGATCTCGTTTTCAAGGAAGTGGCAAATCTTTATGGGTTCAGGGAGATTTATCTGTCCGACGAGGTCGTTGACTCCGGCCGAATCGAGTTCATAAAACGGCTGGTAGAGTCGGGGGACGGCTTGAGGGAGGAAATCATAAATGCGAAGATGCTTCCTCTTAAATTCGACGAGGCCCGGCCGGACAAGCTGGTCGTCGTAGCGGCGGATCCCACAAACAAGCAAATACCGCGGCTTGCTCGAAGCTTCATGGCGAAAAGATATGAAGTCGCATACGTCCGCCTGAAGGATCTTCAGAACCTGATCGACAAAGTCTTTCCGCCGGAGAATGAGTTCCTTAAAGTGCTGGCGACGACATCGAGAGATGAGCTGGGCGAAATCGGGAGCACCGCGGAAGAGGAGAGCCTCGACGAACAGCAGCTGGAAGCCGAGATAAACAAGAGTGTACTTATCAATCTTGTAGAGGGTATGCTCGTTGAGGCGGTCAGAAAAGGGGCAAGTGACGTACACGTCGTTCCGAGGGACGGCGGCAAGACGGACATTCATTTCCGAATAGACGGCGATCTCAGGTTGTGGTACACGCAGGAAGGCGTGCTTCCCGAGGCGATATCGGCAGTAATAAAGGACAGGTCGAAAGGGGCAGACCGGTTTGAGCGCGAAGCCGGCCAGGATGCTTTCATGCAGCGGAAAATCGACGACCACTGGATAAGATTTCGTGTTTCCATCCTCCCCATGGTTGCGAGCGAGTTCAGACATAAGTTCGAGACGATAGTCGTCCGTATACTGGACGACCGGAAAGTCATTACCGATTTGGAAAAGCTGGGTCTTCAGGGGCCCGCAAGGGAAGGCTTCTACAAGGCCATTAAGAAGCCGCAGGGTATGGTGATATTAACCGGACCTACCGGAAGCGGAAAATCAACAACGCTTGTCGCCGCACTTCACCAGGTCATAGATCCCACGGTCAATGTGCTTACGGTTGAGGATCCGGTCGAATACATCATCAACGGTGCAAGGCAGCTGAGGATCGGTCCGAAAATGAATTTCGAACAGGCCATCAGATCCATTCTCAGGCACGATCCCGACATAGTTCTGGTCGGTGAAATCAGGGACAGAGAGACGGCGGAAATAGCGGTGAAACTCGCCAACACAGGGCACCTTACGTTTTCAACGCTTCACACGAACGACGCCCCGAGCGCGGTTGCGAGATTGTACAAGATGGGAATCGAACCGTTTCTGCTTTCAAGTGCCGTCAACATTATCGTTGCGCAGCGTCTTGTTCGCACACTTTGCAGTAACTGCAAGCAACAGATTACTGAGGAAGAACTGGACAGGGAGGCTTATCTGCGATTCGGTTTCCGTGAAGAAGAACTGAGCGGGCATGCCCTTTTCAAGGCCGTGGGCTGTGACAAATGCAGCGGTACGGGGTACAAGGGAAGGGCCGCGATCCACGAAGCACTCTATTTCACGAGGGAAATCAAGCACATCATCCTGACCGCGGGCGAGGACATCAACGAGGACGATATTAGAGAACAGGCTCTCAAGGACGGAATGTGGTCACTCCGCAGGGCCGGCATCATTCGTATCCTCGAGGGTGTGACGACAATGGAAGAAGTAGCGGCCACCACAACAGAAGACTGATCGATAGATACGCATATGTCAGGTAAGATTGCTGCTTACATACTTGCACCGATGGGAAATGCAGTCTGAAGCTGGAGATAGTGCCGAAAGCCACTTGGATCCGTCGGCTGATGCTTGTTTCAAGTCAGGACTGACTGCCGGAACAGGCCTGATTAGGTTCCTGGGGTGTCATCCGATTCGGAGGGAAAAGGTGAATTATTGCAGGATGTTTCTGTTTGTAATCGAAACGCACAGAAGAAACGATAAGGTGATATAAAATGGTTGCAACATTAAGCGAAGATATAGCAGAATTCAAAACCACCTTGAGCCAGCTCTCTGCTCAGGTTTCCGACCTCGTGCATGGGTTGGAGAGGCACATATTCATCGGCAACATGGTATCCAATCTTCCCGATGACCAGAGGCGCTATCTCAAGTGGGCTTTGGATTCTCTGCTCCTGAGAATGCACGAGAACAACGCTTCGGACATAGACTTCGGCGGATTCGGCGCTCAGGGGAAAGTATGGTATAGGATTTTTGGGTCGAAGCGGCCCGATGAATTCTGGGGGGATTTTACACCCGATGAGTCAAGCATAATGGTGCAGAATATTCTTAGCGACCGGCAAATGCAGTTCCTTTACGATAAACGTAATCTTGACTTCTCTTACAGGGTGGAAGACGGCGACAAAACGTATAGATTTCGTGCCGATGCCTATATGGATCTTGAAGAGGTAGCCCTGAATATGCGCGCAATCAACGAACAGGTGCGCAACATAAGCGATCTCGGGTTCCATCAGAACGTTTTGAACGTCCTGGATCTGGCCCACAACAAGGCGGGTCTCATATTGATAACCGGTATTACAGGTTCAGGAAAAAGCTCCACGCTTGATTCCATCATTGATATGAACAATCACTCGGTCGAGGGCCACATCGCGATTATCGGCTCCCCTATTGAATACGTTCATAAATCCGATAAGTGTATTGTGCGCCATCGGGAAGTCGGCAGGGATACGCTGTCTTTCAAAGATGGTGCGGTTGAGGCCCTTAGGCAGGATCCTGACATAGTGATGATTGCCGAGATGCGCGATCCGGACACGATCATGACCGCTCTCGAAATAACCGACAGCGGTCACAAGGTCTTCTCGACCCTTCATACGGCGTCGGCCGTCGAGAGCATCGACAGAATCGTAGCCGAGGTCCCTCCTGTGGAGCAGGAGCGCGTGTGGCAGCGACTCGGAGATGTATTGCAGTGTGTAATCTCACAGAAACTGGTACCAAGCCTTGACGGCATGAGAATTATGGCCAAAGAGGTGCTGGTTGCAAGCCCGTCGGTCAAAGCCGCGATCAAGAACAAGAATACCGGCGAGATTTACCAGATGATAGCTGAGGGGTCCGAGCTCGGAATGACAACTATGGAACAGGATTTGCGGCGTTTATATATGACCAGGAGAATTTCGAAGGACAATGCAATCAATAACGCGAACAACAAGCGCAGGATGGAGCAACTCCTCTCTGCGGGCGCTCAGCAGAGCGTATATAGATAGACTGACGCCGCCGATGTTGTTTTGCGGGCGGACGGTTTGTCCATCGGATGACGGTAAGACAGAAGTTTCCAATCTTAAGATAGGAGTGCAAAATGGCCTCTAACAATGCCTTAGGACTTTATGCGGATGGCTTCGAGATGAAGGTTGCGAAGGTATCCAGAAGAGGTTCGAAAATTTCGCTTTTCGACCTGCACAGTGCAAGACTGTTCCAGAAACTGGAAGTTGCGGCACCGATTGCCGCAGGGGGGCCTGATGCCGGCTCTGAACCGATCGACCTGACTCAGCCGGAGCTTAGCGATACTTCCGATGCGGAGTCGAACGCCTCGGTCATGACAGAGCTTTTTAACAGATACAACAAGAAGAATGTCCTGGCGCTCTCGATAGGTGAGCCTTACGTGTTTTACCACCCTATCGAAGTTCAGGAGAAGCAGAAGCGCGACAAGGTCATTAAACGAATTGTCGAAGAGCTGCAGGCGACCCGGTCGGGGATTACGAAAGAACGGGTCAAACTCCTTTCCACGACATCCGAAACGAGCTTTGTCGGCGTCGTTAGGGAACGTGACATCCCGGTCCTCGACCTGGTGATGAGTGCACGCCCTTTCCTCGGGACCAGGATGCCGAAGATTTCCTTTGTGGAGAGCAGCGATATATCACTGGTCAACCTTGTCAAGAACAACTATTCCCTGAAGGAAAACGAGGTTACGGTCATCGTCTACGTGGGTGTCGAGTACACGCGGCTGATTTTCATGCGCGGACGCAGTCTTTTCAATATAGCCCCTCTCATAAGCGAGGGCGCAGATTCTCTCAGCGTGCAGAACACGATATACAGTAGAATTCTTCTCGGCCAGGACAACCTCAGCCTTCCCAGGATAGACAAGGTGATCCTTTGCGGCGAGTGCAAGAATTTCGACATAAAGGGATTTCTGTCCTCTCTTCTCGTAGGCGCCGAGGTGGACTATCTCCAGCTACGGCAGGTGGACGTTTCCCAGCTCCCGGAAGGAGCAGCCGATCTCATCCCGCAATTTGCCATACCGATCGCCAGCGGCATTCGTGCCGTCAGCAAGAAGAAGAAGGATTTCTACATTGCCGATCTGACGCCTGACAATGTCCTTGAAAGCCAGAAGATATTCAAACTGGCATGGCACGGGCTTTTGCTGACAGTCGTGGTGTTCGCATCGACTTTCTATTTTTCATATAACTACGCGGCAAACGAGAGTCGTATTCGCGCCGTCAATTCGGATATCGCGGTGAAAAAGGTCCAGGTCGCGCAGATAAATGCGCTGCGGGCCCAGATAACCAGCGTGCAATCTCAGCTCGCCAAATACTCGACTGCAACTGCGGTTCTTGACTCTCTAATGCCCAACACCGACAGGTGGTCGAACCTTATGAGTTCTCTGTCCGGGACCATAAATAGAGTCGGCAATATGTGGTTGACCAATGTCAAACAGATCAATGACAACACGTATACGGTCAACGGGTTTTCAATTTACAGAAACAGGATACCGAGGTTTGCACAGAGTTATCCGGGATCAATTCTAAGGAAGGTAGATGTCGCCGACATTCGAGGCAAGACGGTCTATGATTTCCAGGTCGATCTCAGGTTCACGGGAAAGTGAGGAATTGACGATGTCTTATGCTCTTAGAAATACAATAGTTCTCACGGCATTTCTGGTCGTGATATTTGGCGCAGGCTTCTATGTGACCAAGGTCTCTCAGCCCAGGGAAGAACAGAAGCTGAAGACGGAGGTAACGGGACTTAACCGCACCATAAGTGAACGCCCGGGTGTCGAGCGGGACCTTCGCAACACCGAGCAGAAACTCGCCGACATCAAGGCGAGGTATTCCAAAAGGTTCAAGGTGATCCCGAGCAACGACACTACCGCGTTGACCTACGCGTATCTTAACAGGATAATGGATGCGAGTGGATTTGTGAAGTTCAACATGCTCTATCAGGGCAGCAAGAATTTCAAGCAATACGGTTACAACGTTTACAACCTCAAGGGCGAGACCGATTACGGCAGCTTGTTCAGGTTCATATGGTATCTTGAGCATGCGCGGCTCATGTACAAGGTTGGGGAACTCTCAATGTCGGGGCTCGAGGTTCGCGATGAAACATACGAGCGGCCGCAGACCGTCGTTCCCTTTACAATGGAGCTCCACGCGTACTATTCTTCGGTTGCGGGGATTTCTTCGGGAAAGACCGGCGAGGACCCGACCTTATTCAGAGACGTATCGGTTGGCCGGAATTACTTCAAGCCGCTAATATCGAGCGAACCGCCGGCAAACGTCAGGGGCCTTGTAGACGTAGAGCGCTCCGATCTTCGCGCCGTTATGGGCGACAAGATTTTCATAGTCGATCAGAAAGGCGTCGGCCATATCCTCAGGGTTGGTGACCAGGTCTTCCTCGGCTATTTGACGAAGATCGATCCTCGAAGGAACGAAGCAGAGTTTACGCTAAACAAGGGCGGGATAATCGACCGCGTCGTACTAAAAGTCAGATTTGGAAAATAGAAGAGGAAGACGATGAAAAACCTGATATTGTTCTTGGCAATTGCCTCTATTTGCACAGTGGAAGCCTCGGCGCAAATCAACGCCGAACCACCTCAGTTCAGGCACCAGTACGTAACCCCGGCTCAGATGGTGACAATCACTTCGAATACGCCTTTCAATCAGGCGTTGACCATTCTGGACAGCTACAGCCGAAAATTCCTCAATAAGATAATTGTCGACCCGGAAAACAGGACCACCCCGATAGGTGTGGATATAGACAGGATGCAGTGGCTCGACGCGCTGGAGACGATCTTGAGGACCAACAACCTCTGGTACAAGGAATATGAAAGCTATATTCAGATCGTTCCCACAGGCCAACAGGTCGCTGTGAAGGGTGAGGAGAAAGGTGCTGAGTTGCCGCCCGGCACGCCGACATTGAATTCGCGGGAAGTCAACATTGAGGCCATTTTCTTCGAGGCAGACCTAACAAAACTCAATTCGCACGGCATAAACATAAACTTCCTCATTTCCAATACATGGCACGGAATAACGAGCATTCCCGCCGGCAATCTGCCGACCGGTATGGGGAACGTCCCTTCCAATATCGGCATGAACGCGCCGCAGGCGGGTGACTTCACAATCAGCGGTCAGCATAACTTTTCCTTTGGAAGCCTCGGGGCGATCTTCGGCCTCCTGGAATCGGAGGACTTCGGAAAAGTTCTCGCCAGTCCGGAAGTCACGGTGAGATCCGGCCAGCTGGGTCACATTCAGGTCGGCGTAAACTTCTTCGTCACCACGCGGGACTTCGCCGGGAACACCATACAGACGATGCAGAATACCGGTATAATAGTAGATGCGACACCGACGGTGTACAGCCAGGACAGTATAGACTACGTGAATCTGGCCCTCCAGCTTACCAACAGCACTCTCGGGGGTAACCAGCAGACCGGTACCATCATCAATACTGAACAAGCCAACACAAAAGTCTTGCTTTTGAATGGCGAGCAGACTACAATAGGAGGGCTTTATAGCTCTTCCCAGACAACACACAGGGAGGGTATCCCGGTACTTAAGGACCTTCCATGGTGGGTGCTGGGTATCAGGTATCTGACAGGATCAGACCAGATTACCGTGCAAACCAAAGAGTTGATAATAGTCATCAAGGCGACCATACTTCCTACTTTGAGGCAGCGGTTTGAGACACTTCAGACCAGGGGGCCGCAACCAAGGAGGTCATTGGAGCAGGAGTTGAAGCAACTCGAAGAGCGCATAAAGCGATATGACCCACAAAATGGAAAGTGAGAAAGCTTAATGTCTAAACCGAAAGTTCTGGTCGTTGACGACGAGGAAGCTTTACGCTTCCTCCTCGCCAGTGAGCTCGAAGCGGAAGCTTTCGAAGTCCAGAGCGCAGGAGACGGCGACGAAGCAATTGAGTTGGTGCGTGCGAAGACCGAGCAGGGCGACAGGTTTGACGTGGTTCTGTTGGATATTAAGATGCCGAAGGTTGACGGGTTTGAAGTACTGAAGTTTGTGAAGGGGAAGGTTCCGGAGACGAAAGTGATAATGCTCACGGCGTATGCGGATGTGAAGAACGCAATAGAGTCATTGCGCTTGGGTGCATCGGATTTCGTCAGCAAGCCGTATGATCTCGACGATATTCTGACTTCAATTAACAGGGCGCTGGGAAAATAAAACAAGGGAGGTGCGATTTATGGGATCACACCCCCCTTGTTGAGCGTTGGCATTTCCCGAAGGGATCCTTCGGGGGAGGGAAACTCTATTTCAGAAATACCATCTTTCTGGTGATGCTGTAAACTCCTGCGTAAAGCCTGTACAGATACACTCCCGATTCCACACACTTGCCGCTGTCGTCCCTGCCGTCCCATTCGGCTGCATGCTCCCCTCTCGTGAGGACTCCATCCAGCAGCGTCCTGACAAGTGCTCCGCCGACATCATAGATGAGGAGCTTAGTATCGGTTTCATCTGATAATGTAAAATTAATTCTCGTCTTCGTCGAAAACGGGTTCGGGTCGTTTTCTTCGAGCACGAGCGCCCGGTCCTCAAGATCGTCGTTGGATACCTGATACTTTATTTCTGTTATGAAGCCTGTCCCGATGGATGCATAAGCGGAAAGAACGTTGAAGTTCAGATCCTGTTCCAGCGGGATGGAGGCAATCGTTCCGCTCCCTGCTGCGATGCCTTCGCCGTGAACTCCGAGGAGAACGAACGAGAGTATGTTGTCCTGGAAGTTTATATAGCTGTTGAGATTCCTGACTCGTGCGAACAACTCTGGCGGCTTATACTTGAATCTTGATTCGAACTCAAGTTCAAACCTGAGCGCGGTGACGGCTGTCAGGTTGGAAAGTCTGACATCGACTCCGTTGCGAGTTACAACGAACCGAAGATTCGGACTTAAGGATGCGGTCGTTGAGGAAAAGTCGATCGGTCTGGCGTCGGATTTTGGATAGACGCTTACAGGGCTTTCTTCCTGTGACGATGTATGTAACGCATTTGCCATCTTGGTCCTCAACTCTTTCGTTTGTCTAGTCACTAAGGAACAATCTTCATGCCATGGAGCGGACGGATCGCAGCGGGACGCATTTTCGGCGAAAATACCGGGGATTCGGCACACCGAACGCGTCAGAGGACCTGCATATGCGATTGGAGAGTCGCCGCCAAGTGAAATATTTACGCGCTGGTGGAAAATATTACTGGCATCGGCGTGCCCCCGGGCAAAGCCGGCCCAAACGCAGCTATTTTCTTTTAAATAGTGCTCAATAAGGCTTGACTTTTGGGGTCACGAGACATATATTTTATAGCTTTGAACGACAATCAGTCGTAACAGTTTTTGAAAAAGTTTGATTGAATGACCGCCCTCTGAGCAATCGGGGGCGATTTTTTTCGCCCGATTCGTGAATAGCGACGGGATATGTTATTTGACAAATCTGTGCACAGCGAGAAGTCAATTCGGCTTTATCCCGATGGGATGCCCCAAAGGATTATACCATCGGGAAGGTTCAGCCTTGACATAACAATGATGTCAGGCGAACTCTCATCTGAAAACTGATGAGTCAATGGCTTAAAAGTTTTCTACAACGGAGAGTTTGATCCTGGCTCAGGACGAACGCTGGCGGCGTGCCTAACACATGCAAGTCGAGGGGTTACGGTTTAGCAATAGATCGTAATCACTGGCGCACGGGTGCGTAAC